>PKXE01000194.1:13253-19850 GCA_003132265.1 Candidatus Dormiibacterota bacterium
GGGCGAGTGATCCGCGCGTCGCCCAGGTAGTGCTGGCGACCTCCCGACTGCTGCTGGATCACGAGGACATCGAGGAAATGGACCTGAACCCGGTGATCCTGACCGAAGAAGGGCCGGTGGCGGTTGACCTCCGGGTGATCGCGGCGGCACCAGGGACTGAGAGGAAGGGGAGGAACCCGGGGGAGGTCGTCTTCGGGGCTGACCTCGCCATCCGGCGCATGCTGGCGCCGACCGCAGTGGCGCTGATCGGGGCCAGCACCGACCTCGAGAAGCCGGGCGGCCGGGTGCTGCACTACCTCAGAGAGCGTGGCCTCACCGCTCGAGTCCATCTGGTCAATTCCCGGATCGCCCAGATCGGTGATCGACCCACCGTCGCCGCGGTCGCCGACCTGCCGCAGGGCGTCGACGTCGCGGTCATCGCGACTTCTGCCGAGGCGGTCGCCGGCATCCTCGGCGAGTGCGCTGACCGGGGCATCGGATCGGCGATCGTGTTCGCAAGCGGCTTCAAGGAGGCGGGGCGAGACGAGCTGGAGAACGAGGTCCGCCAGATCGCCCGGGACCGGCAGATCCGCGTCTGTGGGGTCAACACCATCGGGGTGGTTGGCGACCTGCCGCTCACCTTCACCAGGGCGCTGGATTACCCCCTGCCTTTGGCCGGGTCGGTCTCCTACGTGACCCAGAGCGGAGCTCTGGGAGGCAGCCTCTTGATCCGCTCCTGGGCCCACCGGCTGGGGACGGCCCGCTTCGTCTGCGTCGGTAATCAGACCGACCTCACCATCCCCGACTAGCTGAGGTTCTTAGCCAAGGACCCCATCACCCGGACCGTCGGCCTGTTCGTCGAGGGGCTCGACGATGGCCGCGACTTTCGGCAGGCGGCCCGGGCGGCAACCGCCGCCGGCAAGGGACTGGTGGTCCTGCACTCGGGGGTGACGGCCGCCGGCTCGGCCGCCGCCCGCTCCCACACCGGTGCCCTGGCTGGGTTGGACCAGCTCTACGACCAGGTGATTGCGGACAGTGGCGCGGTTCGAGTCGCCGACCTGGCGGAGCTGGTGGCGGTGTGCGAGACGCTGGATTGGCAGCCGCGAGCATTGGGCCGGCGGCTCGGCGTCGTGGCCACCTCCGGTGCCGCCTGCAGCCTCCTCGCCGACGCGGCGCTCAGTCACGGAATGACGCTGCCGCCCTGGAGCGCGGCGACCGGTGCGGCCGTCCGCGCCGCCCTTCCACGCTTTGCCGCGGTCGGCAACCCGATTGACACCACCGGGAACGTCCTGAGGGATCCCGGTCTCGTGGGCCGGGCGCTGGAGTGCGTCGCGGCATCGCCCGACGTCGACGTGATCCTGGTCGCGCTCTCGACCCTTTTGGGGGAGGCTGCCCTCCTGGTGGCGGACGACATCATCCGGTCCGCCCGGCTCAGCGGCAAGCCGATCGTGGTGGGCTGGAGCCTGCCCGAATCCGCCTGTCCGGACGCCTTTCGGATGCTCCGGGAGGCTCGCCTTCCGGTCTTCGACTCCTACTCCCTGGCCCTCCTCGCCGCGGCCTCGTTGACCAGGATGCCGCCCCTTAGCTCCTGACCCCTGGTCAGCTCCGCTCGGGGGCGGACAGGACCTCCAGACCGGCCAGGGCGACGCCCCGGGGCCGGGAGGGGAACTGGGGGACCGGGGCGGGGTGCTGGCCGTCGGAGGGGGGCACCGCGGCCGGGTCGTTGAGGATCAGCTGGAGGGCCAGCTCGGCCGCCCCGATCAGGACCGCGTCCCGGCCGAAACGGGGCGTGACCAACTCCACCCGCTGATGCTCGGAGTCGTAGATACCCCGGTGGAGCTGTTCGGTGATGGTCGGCCGGGCCAGGTCCAGCAGCTCCTCGAACATCCCGCCCAGGATGAGCATCTCCGGATTGAGGCTGTTGACCAGGTTGATCAGACCGGCGCTGATCCACCTCGCGGTTTCCTCGACGGCGGCCAGGCAGTCCTGATCTCCCTCACGGGCTTGCCGCAGCACCTGCTCCGCCGGGGAGCGTCCCCCGGGGCGGAGCCCCGCCCGCCGGACCAGGGCGTCCTCTCCCACCTCGGTCTCCCAGCACCCGTGGCCCCCGCAGTGACAGGCAGCGCCGTCGGGGTTCACCTGCATGTGACCGACCTCGCCGCCATAACCGCTGGAGCCCTCCAGCATCCGCCCTCCGGTGATGATCCCGCCGCCCACTCCCACCTCGGCGTGCAGGTAGACGAGGTCATTGACCCCGCTGGCAATGCCCCGTGAGTGCTCCGCCATCGCCCCCAAATTGGCGTCGTTGCCGATCTGCACCACCGCGTCCCCGGCAAGCACCTCGCGGAGACGGGCGGCGAGCGGGGCGTGGCGCCACCCCAGGTTGGGCGCGAAGTGCACAAATCCGTCCCGGGAGCGCACCGCGCCCGGAACGGCCACTCCCATCGCCACCGGAGTGAACTGTCCCTGGGAGCGCCGGAGGAGCGCACTTGTCCGCTCGGCAATGCTGGCGACCACCCGCTCAAACGAGCGGTCCCGGTCATTCGCCATGAGGCACCGGTCGCGAGCGATCACCAGACCGCCGAGGCTGACCAAAGCCAGGGTAATGGCGTCGACCCCGATCTCCACAGCGATCACCATGAAGGTGTCCGAGCGGACGCCGACCACCTTGGATGGCCGGCCCCGGGCCCCTCGCTCGGGCTCGGCCGCCTCCACTGCCAGTCGCCGGCTGGCCAGCTCGTCCACCAGGGTGCCGATAGTCGCCCGGTTCAGTCCCAGCAGCCGGGTCAGCTGGGCCCTAGAGGATGGTCCGTTCCGGTGGAGGTGGCCCAGGATGGCGGCGAGGTTGTGACGCCGGACCGCGTCCTGGGTGGCGCCGCGCTGGGTTCGGACCACCGCGCCGCGTCAGGTCCCAACCGGGCAGATGGCGATTGATCCCTGCCCCGAACCCGGGGCAGGGGCGGCCGGTCTCCGACCCGGGGGGTCGGTCACGGGTTGGTGCCGCGCGAAGCTCCACTCCGTCGAGCCACCGCATCAACCGTGACCGCGGCCAGTAGAACCACGGCGGTGATCATGTACTGGGGCGCCGCGGTCAGCCCGAGCAGGCCCATCCCGTTGTAGATGGCGGCGATTAGGAGGCCGCCGAGCAGGGCGTGGACCGCCTTGCCGCGGCCGCCGAAGAGGCTGGCGCCGCCGATGACGGCGGCCGCCACCGCGTACAGCACCAGGGTGCCGCCATCGATGCCGGTGGAGATCGAACCGAGGCGGGACTCGTAGACGATTCCGGCCATGCCCGCGGTCAAGCCGGACAAAGCGAAGGAGATGGTGCGGATCCTGGCCAGGTTGATGCCGGCGCGACGAGCGGCCTCGGAGTTGCCCCCGATCGCGTACACGTAGCGCCCGAAGCGGGTCCTGCCCTGCAAGAAGGTGAATGCGAGAAGAACCACCAGCACCGCCGGGATCACCCAGGGGATCCCCGTGACTGGCACCAAGATTCCCCGATCACTGTTGCAGATCCACACCAGCCCGATCCCGGCGACGGCGGTCATCAGGACCTTCAGCACCGTGAGGCTCATTGGTGGCGCGCTGAGGCCACTTCTCCGCCGCCTCGTGTCGCGCCAGAAGGAGGTGGCGGCGTACGCCACCAGCACCACCGTCAGCACGACCCAGCCCGCAGCGACGCCCATGTTGCCGTTGACTAGGTCGTTAACCACGACACTGGTGATCCGGATGGTGCCGCCCGAGGCGGGGCTGCTGGTGTTCACGATGTAGATCAGCAGTCCCTCGCACCCGAGCAGGCCGGCCAAGGTCACCACGAAAGACGGCAGGTGCAGCCGGGTGATGATGGTCCCCTGGACCGCTCCGATGAAGGTGGTGGAGGCCAGCCCGGCCGCCACCGCCACGAACCAGGGCAGGTTGAATGGGGGCGCCATCAGGAAGGCGGAGACCACGGCGCCCACCCCGGCCACGAAGCCCACCGAAAGGTCGATCTCTCCCAGCAGCAGGACAAAGATCTCAGCCATGCCCAGGAGCACAAAGACGGCTCCCTGCACCAAGAGGTTGGTGAGGTTGAGCGCTGACAGGAACACGTGGACCTGCAACTGGAAGATGACCACGATCGCCACCAGCCCGCCCAGGATGGGCAGGACGCCGCTGTCGCCGCTGCGCACCCGCTTCACCCAGGCGCGCAGGTACTCGCCCAAGGTGTTGGCCATCAGCTCGGGAGAGGCGGCCAGCTCGGCCTCGCGGGCGGCGGCGCCCGAGACGGTCTCGTCTGCGGCGGGCCTTTCGCCCTCCCGTGGGGAGGGCGGGGTCGAGCTGGGGATCTGGGCCGGTGCCATCTGCTAGCTGGCCGCCAGCGCCGGGGACCCAGCGGTCTCCCGGTTCGAGCGACCGGTGGTCATGTAGTCCACCGCGGTCTGGCGGTTGAAATTTGAGGCGGGGCCGGAGGCCACCAGATGGCCTAGGTGCACGATGGCTAGGTGGTCGGCCACCTGGAAGATGTCATTGAGGTTGTGGGAGATCATCAGTACCGTGACCCCCTGGCTGGTCAGCTGCTTGACCAGGCTGAGGACCATGGCCGTCTGGGTGACCCCCAGGGCGGCGGTGGGCTCGTCCAGGATCACCAGCTTGGAGTTGGCCATCACCGCCTTGGCGACCGCCACCGACTGGCGTTGGCCGCCGGATAGGGAGGCCACCGGCTGCCGGATCTGCCGAGCTGTGGTCATGGCGAGGGACTCCAGGGTGCGCCTGGCGGTCAGCTCCATCTCGATCTCGTTGAGCATCCCCAGATGGAGGTCCTCGTGGCCCAGGAACATGTTCTGGACGATGTCCAGGTTGTCGCAGAGGGCGAGGTCCTGGTAGACGGTGGTGATCCCCAAAGCGGCGGCGTCCTTGGGGGTACGAATGTGGACGCGCTGGCCTCGCCAGAAGACCGCCCCGCCATCGGGTGACCAGATTCCCGAGACGGTCTTGATGAGAACCGACTTGCCGGCCCCGTTGTCGCCAGCCAGGGCGGTGACCTGGCC
This sequence comes from Candidatus Dormiibacterota bacterium, assembly GCA_003132265.1. Taxonomy (GTDB): domain Bacteria; phylum Chloroflexota; class Dormibacteria; order Aeolococcales; family Bog-877; genus Bog-877. The sequence goes on from PKXE01000194.1 coordinate 18,260, forward strand.
CTCGGGAATGATGAGGTTGATTCCCTGGAGGGCCTGTACCGGGCCGAAGTTCTTGTCGACGTTGCGCAGTTCGAGCAGCGGCGCTCCGGTTGGAGCTTGCCCCTCTTGGGGGCCGGGCGGATCCCCACCCGGAGCCCGGTCCGCGCTGCCGGGCCGGGCTCCCTCGTTGGTGGGTTCCATCATGTCGTCAAACAGTAGTGGTTGGGGTGGCTTCCCGCGCTCTAGCCGGTGATCCCGGCGGCTGAGCAAGCGCTCGCGTAGGAGCCCGTGCACAACTGCGCTGCCGGAACGAACTTGTCCTTGATCACGGTCGCTGCCATGTTGCTGGTGGTGACCCACTCGGGAGTCAGCAGCACCGACGGCACGCTGGTGCTGGTCACTGAGTCGTTGGTGGATCCGTTCACCAGAGTGGCTGGTGGGGTCTGACCGGCCGGGAGATAAAGGGCCAGCGCGGCGGCCGCCTGCGCCTCCAGGTAGATCGGCTTGTAAGCGGTGCCGCATTGGTACCCGGAGAGGATGTTCTGCAGCCCGACCAGGGTCGCGTCCTGCCCCGTGACCGGGAAGGTCTTGGCCGCGACGTGCAGGGTCTGCAGGTACTGGATCACCGGAGCGGCGTTCTCGTCATTGGGCATCAGCACCCCGTTGATCTTGCTGTTCGCGGTGTAGGCCTGCTGGAACTCGGTCTCTGCGGTCGGAGGGTCCCAGGTCCCAGCCGGTGAGCCGGCCAGGGTGTAGGTGCCAGCTGAGAACTTCGGTGCCAGGACGGCGTTGTAGCCCTGGGCGAAGAGGGTGGCGTTGTTGTCGGTGGGGGATCCCTTCATGACCAGGACCTGCGGGCTGCTCACGTGCCAGGCGGCGACGCACGAGACGAAGCCCTGGCCGATCAGCGTGCCGACCTTGACGTTGTTGAAGCTGACATAGAAGGAACGGCTGCCGCCGAGGGTGATCCGATCGTAGTCAATCACCTTGACCCCGTGGGCCTTGGCGTATGACTCGATCGAGATTCCCACCCCCGCGTCAAGGGGGTCCATGAGCAGCACCGACGCTCCGTTGCTGATGTCAGACTGGGCGTCCGTCAGCTCGGTGGTGTCGCTGCCCTGGGCGTTCTGGACTATGAACTGAGACGACGTAAGTCCCGCCTTCTCAAAAGCCTTGGTCAGGTCCGGGGCGTCGAACTCGGTGTAGCGAGCCGAGGTCACCGTATCCGGCAGAATCGCCGCCACCATTCCCTTGCCCTGAGCGGTGAGTGGCTTCAGCTTGGTCATCGCCGAGAAGTCCTGGGTGAACGAGGTGGCGGAGATCGATATGTGAGTGCTGGCGCTGGGCGAGCTCTTGGGAGTCGGAGTACTCCCGCCGCAGGCGGCTAGCAGCGCGCCCGCCAAGGCGGTCACGCCCAGCACCGCCAGCGGTGCGGCTCGCAGTCGCCTTCCTTGGTAGCCGACGGAATCCGTCATGTCGTGCCCTCCGTGCCCTTGATTCTTGACTCCATTCAGTTCGGCCTTGACTTCGCCGCCGTCGTGAGCTGGCGGTTTCCCTCACCCTGAGGGCGGACTGTCGGTTGCATCAGAGCCCACGTCCGCCACTGATCTAG
>PKXE01000013.1 GCA_003132265.1 Candidatus Dormiibacterota bacterium
CGGCGACGACCGCTTGCAGCAGACAGGGGCCAGATCAACCCGACAGCGGGTCGGATTTGGCAGAGACATTGGGACCCAAACCGCACTGTCCATTCCTTTGCTGCCTAAACCTCAAGTGTCTTCTGTTTCTGCCAACACACGTTCACCATGCCCTTACTTTTGTCATTATCAATGAATGCCCATTGTCTTCCTAGCACTCGTTGCTCTCGTCACGATTCACCTGAATCCCATCGCTGCGCACCTTGGGCCGATCACGATCCACTGATACGGAATCATGTATGCGGTGGCCTTTCTGGTCGCCTTCCAGTTTGGTGCTTGGCCCCACATCCGTGACCGTGGCATCTCACGGCAACAGGCCGAAGGAATGCTCGGCTGGACGGTCATTGCTGGTCTTGTGGGGGCCAGGTTGTACTACGACGTCCAGAACAACCCGGTCCACTACCTCACACATCCCCAGGACATCTTTGCCTTCTGGCAGGGAGGAATGGCCTTCTCCGGTGCGATGGGGGCAGGGCTTCTGACACTTGGACTTCTTGCCCGGAGGTATCACCTGTCCTTTTGGCTCCTGGGCGATGCAGCAGCACTCTTTGCCTGCATCGGTCAGCCCATCGGGAGAATTGGCAATGTCATCAACGGTGACATCCTCGGCCAACGAAGTCCCCTTCCCTGGGCGACGGCGTACACGTACCCGACGGGGATGGGTCACTGCGCAGTCCTGCAGTCGGGGTTCGTTTGCGGAGTTGGGTATCAGCCCGCAGCAGCGTCCGAGGCGTTGGGTACCCTCGTGCTCCTCGCTGTTCTGATCATGCTGCGCCGCAGGTTCCCAACGATGGGCGGCCTCCTCACCATCGTCTATGTCACCGGCTATGCCCTCAGCCAGCTCCTCATCTTTTTCCTTCGAGCATCGGAGCCAGTGGTCCTGTTCGGCCTCAAGCAGGCCCAGGTGACTGGACTCGTCGTGCTACTTGTGATCGTCCCGTGCCTCATCGTCGCTTGGAAGAGGAGCCCGCTCTCCTCGAAGGTCCTTGCCCCTTCCCAGGTCGAGGCACTGACTTCATGACCACAACGGTGAAGTGGGGCCGTGCGAAGATCGAGTTCGTGGAGAACGGCAGATGATCCGAGGCTGCACCTGGGCTGACGCACTTGCCCCGCCTCGCCAACCTGGTAAGAGCGCTGTTGCTCACCGCGTCCCTGGAGGCCGCTAGCGCATGGTGGGCGTTATTTCCATGGCACCGTGGCCGGTCTTCGTCGCTGCCGGAGCAGTGATCGGAATGTTGGTCGGGTTCTTCGGCGTCGGAGGCTCTTCGATCGCCACGCCGCTCCTCGCCGTGCTCGGCGTTCCGGGGTTGCTGGCAGTTGCTTCCCCACTTCCCGCCACGATCCCAGCCTCTCTCGGCGCTGCAGTTCCCTATCTGCGGAACGGTACGGCTCGGCCTCGGGCTGCCGGCTGGACTCTGCTCGGTAGCGTACCTGCAGCCATCGCTGGCGCCTTTCTGTCCCAGGTGATCGGTGGTTCTCCGCTCCTGCTTGCTTCCGGCATCGTCCTTGCAATAGTCGGAGTCGGTGTCCTCAAACCCCTTAACGAAACACTGCAGACTGCAGGCACGATCCGCCGCAAGAACCGCCTTCTTCTGGTCGCTGCCTCTGCTGGCGTCGGGCTCTTCTCTGGTCTCCTTGCCAACGGTGGAGGGTTCTTGCTCGTCCCGATGTACCTCATCATTTTCGGTCTCGACATGCGCCAGGCTTCCGGAACGAGCCTGCTCGTCATCTCTGTCCTGACGGTGCCGATCCTCGCTGCTCATGCTGCACTCGGACACATCAACTGGACTGTTGCTGGGGCATTTGCACTCGGTGCTGTCCCTACCAGCATCGTGAGCGGCCAACTCGCCCAACGAGTCACCAGCGGCAGTCTTCAGAAGGCGTTTGGCTGGTTCCTCGTAGCCTCTGGCATCGCCTTCGTTCTCTACCGCATCCTTGGCTCGTGAACTATCGGGCAACCGATCAAATCATTCGGCGTGCTGTCGGTACTTCTTCGGCGGTGCTAGACGTATCTCGCAATCGTGGCAGAAGTCCATCCGACCGACCTCCCCCGGCAGTCGCCGGGCCGTCCCGCGCACTGGTGGCTGGCCGAGCAGGTGGTGCGGCTGGTCAGCTCCGGAGTTGGCTAAGCCGAGCACGCTCCTTTCGGCGGAGCCTCAGACGGTGAGGGCGGCGCCGGTGACCGCCCCCGACTCCTCACTGCAGAGCCAGCCGATCACCTTGGCCACCGCCTCGGGGGAGACCGCGTGGCGCATCGCTTCGGCACTCCGCTCGGCCCGGTTGGCGGGGGTGTCGATCACGGTCGGCAGCAGGACGTTGACCCGCACCTTGTCGGGCTTCAACTCAGCCGCCAGCACCTGGCTGAGCCGCAGCACCGCCGCCTTGGAGACAGCGTAGGCGGCGGAGCCCACGCCTCCCTCCAGCGCCTGCCTAGCTGAGATGTTGACGATTCCTCCGCCGCCGGAGGCGACGATCCTCTGGGCGCCTTCGCGGCAGGACCACCAGCAGCTGTCGAGGTTGAGCCGCAGCAAGAAACGGTAGTCGTCCCCGCTGGTCTCCAGGGCCCGGCTGGCGCGATAGCCGCCGGTGAGGTTGGCCAGCCAGCGCGGCAGCCCCCCAACAGGTGGATACGCCGCCGAGCTGCTCGGTGTTCTCCCGATCGGTGAGGTCGGCCTGTTCCCAGGTCACCCCGGAAACCAGTTGTTCCAGGTCCTCTCTCTTCTCTCTCGGCGAGGCGACCGCGATCACCCGGTCTCCCCGCTGCGCCAAAAGGGTCGCCACCGCCGGCCCCAGGCCCCCGCTGGCGCCGCAGACAACCGTCAGCTCCGCCATCGAAGATCACCTCCGCGACTAACCCAATCGGACCGGCTCTCCTCGATCCCCGATGGTACCGGTCCGCCGGGGGAAGAGGCCGCCGGCCCCGGATGGGATACTCACTTGGCCGATGCCCGACTTCCACGCCATCGCTGAGTCAGCGGTCGACGAGCTGCTGGAGCTCACCCCCGAGGAGGCCACCTCGCTCGGCGACCACCGGTTCGACGACCGCGTCTTCGACCTCAGCCTTGCTGGTGCCGACGCGGCGGTGCGCCGGCTCAGGGCCCGTCAGGTCGAGTTGGAGAGCGTCGACCAGGAGGAGTTGGATGGCGAGAGCCGGGTGGACCTGGCCGTGCTGGCCAACCAGTTGGCGCTGCGGATCTACAGCTACGAGGAGATTCGCGACCCGAGTTGGAACCCGCTGGCCTACAACCCCGGCGCCGGCCTCTTCCCGCTGCTCACCCAGACGACGCAGTCAGTGGACACGCGGCTGCGCGGCGTCTGCGGACGGCTGGAGGCACTCCCCGAGACCGTGGAGCTGGCGCTCCGCCAGCTGGAGAACCCACCCCACGTCCACGTCGAGACCGCCCTCCAGCAGCACCCTGGGGTTAAGCAGCTCCTGCAGGACGAGGTGGACCGCCTCCTGCATGAGGTGACTGACCCGACCCTGCGGGGGAGGGTCACGCGGGCCCAGCAGCAAGCGCTCGCCGCCTGGGAGAAATTCGGGCGCTACCTGGAAGAGTCCCTGGAGTCGGCCCGGGGCGACTTCCGGCTGGGGGAGCGACGCTTCGCTCAAAAGCTCCGGCTCGAACTGCACTCGCCGCTCAGTCCGGAGGAGGTGNNATCCCAGCACGAGTTGATCTGCCGGGCCCTCGACCACGTGGCGGAGGTCCGACCGGACAACGAGACGGTGCTGACCGAAGCTCGGTCGGTCCTCACCAAGCTGACGAGTGCGGTTGAGTCGTCGGGGTTGTTCACCATCCCTCAGGACCCCTACGACGTCGAGGTGGTCCCCAAGTTCATGCGTGGCACCGCGTCCGCGTACTGCATGCCGGCCGGCCCCTTCGAAGAGGGCGCCCACTCCAAGGTGATGATCGCCCCCACTCCGGAAGAGTGGCCTCAGGAGCGGGTCCAGTCCTTCTACAAAGAGATCAACTCGGCGATGCTGGTGATGCTGATGGCCCACGAGGCGATGCCCGGGCACGTGCTGCAGCTGGCGGTGGCGCGAAGGTTCCCGGGACCCTCCCGGGTTAGGGCCGCCTTCTACAACGGCCCCTTCGTCGAGGGCTGGGCCTGCCAGGCGGAGCGGATCGTGGGGGAACTGGGTCTCGGCGGCCTGCCGGTGCGCACCCAGCGAATCAAGGTCCACATCCGCACTGCCATCAACGCCCTCCTCGACTCCGCCGTTCATGCAGGCGGCATCGCCGAGGAGGAGGCGATCGCGCTCCTGACCGAGCGCGGCTTTCAGGAGCCGGCCGAGGCCCAGGGCAAGTGGCGCCGGGCCTGTCTCTCCTCGGCCCAGCTATCCACCTACTTCGTCGGCTACACCGAGCTCCAGGACCTCTTCGACCAGCTGGCCCCGATCACCTCATACGACGAGGTGCTGGCCCATGGATCACCGCCGCCCTCGCTGCTGGCGGAACTGCTCAGTTCGGACGGGCGCACTTCCGCCTCTGGCTAAGCACCGCCCCTGCGTCCCCTTCCGCCGATCAGCTCAGCATCCCTAGGAGCTTAGGGTCCAGTTCTGCGGATACAGGTTCAAGTTGGGGTCCTGCGGGACGGCCCCGTGAAGCTTGGGACTGATGACCGAGAGCTGGTAGTCGTAGTCGGGCTGCCAGATATTGGGCAGCTGCTCAGCCGCGTAGGTCCCAAACGCCTGGACCGCGGACGGCGACGAGTTGGTCTCCGTGGCCGCGATCTTGGCGTCCATGGTCCGATTGCTGTAGCCCTGGACGTTGTTGGCGCCATTGGTGGCGAACCAAGGTCCACCGGTGGGCAGGTATTCCGGAGAGTAAGTGGGCGTCTCGCCAGGAGACCCGAAGTTGACGATCTGCCAGTTGCAGCCAGCATTCCCATTGGAGCAAGGCTCCAGACCGGCGAAGATCTGGTCGGGGGATTCCTGGTGCAGGGTCACGTGAATGCCCGCCTCGGACCAGCTTGACTGGATCGCCTCCACCTCGGCGGTGAAGGGGGCGGAGCCGGTGGCGACCGTCTCCGTGAAGCTCAACGCCTCACCGTTGGTGATCCCGGCCCCGCACTGTCCGGCGCCGCTGCCTGGCTTAGCGCAGGTGTCGGTCCCACCGGGGTGCACGGCCCAGCCGTTGCTGGAGAGCAGCTTCTTGGCGCCGGACACGCTGTACGGGTACGGATTGTCCTTGACCGCCTTGGAGATGTAGGGGTTAGGCGGCTGGACCGGAACAGGTCCGTAGGTTGGATAGGCCGTTCCGTGGTAGATGTCCTTGGAGATCTGCGGCTGGTTCACCAGCGTCTGCAGGGCCTGGCGGACGTACAGCTGCTGGAAGATCGGGCCCACCGACGGGCTGAGGAAGTTCACGAAGAAGTCGTTGAACCCGAAGTCCGTCCAGGGAGCGACCTGGTACCCCTTGGAGGTGAAGTACTTCTCCTGCGAGATGTCCTCGGAGGGAAGGTAGCCGTAGTCGAGCTGTCCCGAGCGCAGGGCGTCGAACTCCGCGGTGTCGCTGGTGAAGGGGATCTCCTCGAACTTGGCGATCTTGGGCTTGCCCGGCCCCCCGTAGCTGGGATTGGGAACGTAGGCGGCATAGCCAGTTGAGGGACTGAACGCGGAGAGGTGCCATGGTCCATCCACCGTCTTCCACACGGGATTGGAAGCGTACGTGGCCTCCTTGCTGGACTGGGCGTTGAGGAAGGTGTAGACCGCCGTCGCCCCAGCGACGGTTAGGTCGTAATTACCCACCGCTCCAGTCGCCGAGGTGCGGTCCCATGCGTGCTGCGGAATGGGGGTGATCTGGCTGAGCTGGTTGTAGAGCAGCCACAGGTGACTGTAGGCCTTGTTGAAGGTGAGGCTGAACTGATACGGAGTGCTGGCCGGGAAGCTCATCGACGTGATGTCGTCCGGAATGCTGCCCACCGAGTAGGCCAGATAGTTGGCCTTCTCGGCGGAGAAGATGTTCATCCACAGTTCGACGTCCCGGTTGGTGACCGGCTGGCCATCGGACCACTTGTAGTTGCGATTCATGTTGACCGTCACCGTGCGGCCGCCGTTGGAGTAGACCGGCGCCTGGCCGACGCTCTGGGAGTAGTTGATCCCGGCCTGGTTGCCCTTGCCGAACCAGTAGAGAGGCCGCCACATGAAGGGGGTGAACTGGAACAGGTCGATGTTGTTGGAGTTGGGTCCACTGACGAACGGGAAGATGTAGGTGGGCAGGGACCCGGGCGGCAGGGCGAAGGTGACGGTTCCCCCCGACTTGGAGCTGCTCTTAGCCAACGCGGGGCTTGATCCGGCCAGCACCACACTCAGGGCGAGGACGGCGATGGTGAGATTGGTGAAGAGCCGAGATTTCAAGTGAGGTGCCCCCAATGTAACTGCCGTTGAGATAGGCGGGGCCGAAACCCGCCAGGTGACGGAGGCTAGCAGAGACCCCTGATAATTGTCAACGGTCAGCAGGATTCACCTGCTGGCGACAGGCTTCAGCCGCGGCCAGCGGGAGAGCATCGCACTCTCCACTCGAGATCCTAGGCGGGCGCGATCGCTTGGCGGACGCCCTCCGCGGCGGCGGAGCGGTGAAGCGCCTCGATGGCTCGAAGCGTGCCCAAGGCATCCTCGGCGGGGATGCGGAGGGGACGGCCGGTGAGCAAGGCGTCCGCGAACTCCTGCGCCTCCAGCTGGTACTGATCCACTCCCGGCACCCGGTGTTCACTGGTCCCGGAGCCGCTGGTCACCCTGACCGTGAGATCGACTGGCTGGGGCACGAAGGCGTCGGGAACTTCGATCTGCCCTCGACTGCCGACCGCGGTGTAGCTGCCGCGACCCGGCGCCCGAAAGCCGCAGTCGAAGGTCGCGAACCGGCCCGCTCCAAAGTCCAGCACCCCAACCAGCGAGACCTCGACTCCGAACTCGCTCCGGAAGTCCCATTGTGCCGACGCCCCCACTGGCTCCTCGCCGAAGAGCATCCGCGCCGCATTCACTGCGTAGCAGCCGACGTCCATCAGGGCGCCGCCCCCCAGCTCGGCCTGCAGTCGCACGTTGGCCGGGGGGAAGGGCTCGAGCATGAACGTGAAGGCGGCGCGCACAAAGCGCAGCTCCCCGATCGTGCCGTCGGCGATCAGCGAGCGCACCAGGGCTTGCTGGGGGTGGAAGCGGTACATGAACGCCTCCATCAGCGGGACGCTGCGCTGCCGACAGGCATCGATCATCAGCGCCGCGCCCTTGTAATCGCTCATCTGGCCTTCGCTGAGCAGCATGANNTGCCGGCGGCAGCCGCCTTCATGGTCCATTCGGCATGCAGGCTGTTGGGCAGCGGATTGTAAATGGCATCCACCGTCGGGTCCAGCAGCAACTCCTCGTAGGAGCCATAGGCGGTGGGGATGGCCAGGCCGTCGGCCACCTCACGGGCCCGACGCAGGTCGCGACTGGCGATTGCCGTCACCACCCCATTGCGGGAGTTGGTCGCCGCTGGGATGAATCGCTTGACGCCGATGTTGGCGGTGCTGAGAATGCCCCACCTGATCTGTGCGGTCACTGAACCCACTCTCCCGGTTAGTAGAACTCGCGCAGGTTGACGGCACTGAGCAAGCTCTCACCGGCAGCCAGCCGACTGAGATTCTGGCAGAAGAGTTCGACGATGCGTTGGTTCTCGTGCGCGGACAGGGCCGCGGTGTGCGGGCTCAGCACCACGTTCTCCATCGTCCAGAGCGGATGGTCAGGGGGGAGCGGTTCCTCGCTGAACACGTCGAGCACCGCCCCGGCCAGGCGACCCGACTGGAGCATCGNNGAGGTCAGGGGTAGCGACACCACCACCGCGTCCGCGCGACGGAAGGCCTGGCTGATTTCGGAGATGGGGAAGACCGCGTCGGCCAGGGGATCGAGGGCGGCCGTCCGGCTCACCGCCAGCACCTCCATCCCGAAGGCCCTGGCGCGGGCGGCCACGGCATGGCCGATGTGGCCCATGCCCACCACCGCCACCGTCGAGCCCTGCAGCTCGCCCATCGAATAGTGGGTCCAAGATCGGTTGGCGCGGATTTCGGCGAGCCGGGCAGCGTCCTTGCACAGCCAGAGCAGACCGAAGAAGGCGAACTCGGCCAGCATCCCTCCATGCACCCCGGCGGCGGAGGCGAAGGAGACGCGCTGGATCACCTCCGGAGGCAGCTCAGCCCGGCGGATGTGGGCTCCCATCCCCGCCGATGTCCCCTGGACGAAGCGCACCTGAGGACCCTGCTGGAGGGCCCGGGCCAGCTCCGCCGAACTCTCGTGGGGATAGCCGATCAAGGCGTGGGCCCGGCCCAGGTTCCCTCGCCAGCGCGCCTCTTGAACGTCGTTGCGGACGAACGAGGGGTCACCGCCATGGTCGTTGGGATAGCGCGCCGGGGGCAGGAGTGCCGGGTCATAGAGAACCTCGGCCACGGCCGGCACCGCACGAATGCGGTCGACCAGCTCGGGCTCGAGGGGACTGGAGATCATGACCACCAGCGATCCGGAGGCGGAGGTCGTGGTTGAGTCGCCGCTCTCCCCTACCATCCGGCGGAGCTCGGCCGACCCTGAGCCCCATCCACCGCAATGTTGGCCCCGTTGATCCAACTGGCTACTGGGGAGAGAAGGAAGGCGACCACCCGGGCCACTTCCTCCACTGTCCCCAGCCTGCCCTCGGGCAGGTCCCGATCGAGGAATGACTGGAACCCCTCGGGATCGCCCACCCGCAGGGAGTCCCAGCCGCCGCCGGGGAACAGGATGGAGCCCGGACTGACCGCGTTGACCCGGATGTGCTGGGGGCTGAGCTCGCGGGCAAGGGCCGCAGCCAGATAGATCAAGCCCGCCTTGCTGACGCCGTACTGGGCGCGCGGTGCGGGCTTCGTCCCCGAGATCGACGAGATCAGCACCGCCGCCGGGCTGGGCGACTGGGCAAGGTAACGGATCGCGGCTCGGATCAGCTCGGCGGCGTGGCCGACGTTCAGCTCGAACGTGTCCCGCCACTGCTCCCGGGTCGAATCCTGGAGCGCTCCCCCGCTGCTGCCGCCGGCGTTCGCCACCACTGCGTCCAAGCCTCCCAGGGCCTCGGCCGCCGCGGCCACGAACGCAGAGAGCTCCCCCTCGTCGGTGACGTCGACGCTTTCGGCGAAGACGGTTGCGCCCTTCGAGCGGAGCTGGTCGGCTGCTTCTGAGAGCGGCCCCTCCTCACGGGCGCAGATGGCGACCGAGCCTCCCTCGAGGGCCAGCGTGCGGGCAATTTCCAGCCCGATCCCCCGGCTCGCCCCCGTGACCAGGGTCCGTCGGCCGGCCAACTGTAGATCCATGAGAGCCTCCCAAAAGACAGGTCGGCGACGGCCCGGGGGACCGTTGCCCTGGGGACGCCGCCGCACGCACGGCTTGCGATATTAGCCGGGCGGCCCCACCCTTCCAGCGCGACGCCCACCGACCCGAGGCTGGTTCAATGGCGCCTGAGGCGCGGGTGGAACCGGGGTCATCCCCGCGCCGGTTCGGGAGGAAAGGTGAAGCTGCGCAAACTCGGATCTGAGGGGCTCGAGGTCTCAGCCGTCGGGCTGGGATGCATGGCCATGGCGGGCGTCTACGGAGCGGCCGACGAGTCCGCGTCGATCGCTACCCTCCATCGGGCGATCGACATCGGCGTGACCTTCCTGGACACCGCCGACATCTACGGCAACGGCAGCAACGAGCGGCTGCTCAGCCAGGTGCTGGCCGAGCGNNGGCGAGATGCTGGGCATCAGGGGCGACGCTGCCTACGTACGCCAGTGTTGCGACGCCTCCCTGGCGCGGCTGGGGGTGGAGCAGATCGATCTCTACTACCAGCACCGGGTTGATCCTGGGACACCGATCGAGGAGACGGTGGGCGCGATGGCCGAGCTGGTGACCAGCGGGAAGGTTCGCTACCTCGGTCTCTCCGAGGCCGGCCCGGAGACGATCCGCCGCGCTCAGGCGGTTCATCCGATCTCGGCATTGCAGACCGAGTACTCGCTCTGGACCAGGGATCCCGAGGACCAGATCCTCGCCACGGTCGCCGACCTGGGCATCGGCTTCGTCGCCTACA
>PKXE01000073.1 GCA_003132265.1 Candidatus Dormiibacterota bacterium
CAGGGGGCGATGGGGCGCGCAGACTTGGAGATCCGCATCGCCTTGGACAATGGGCGCCAGCGGCGCCTCTCCAAAGCCCAGCTGCGGCGTTGCCTCGATGCCATCGATGACGGCCTCGAGCGTTTGGAGAAGTTGCACCTCGCAGACCTGCCCATCTCCCATTTGGGCGGCTGCCGCAAGGTGCTGGAGGGCCTGATCGTCAGGGCCGGCGAGGAGCCGCCCGAGGCGGTCCGGACCGCCCGCACTTCCTACGCTCTCCACTCTGCCCTGCTCAACTGGGAGTCGGCCGTCCTCGATGCCCTGGTCCCCCACCGTCGCGAACTCTTTCCCGATCTCAACCAAGACTGCGACGATCGACCTGGACCGAGACGGCGTCGTCCGCAGAGCCAGCTCTCCCGTCAGTTGGTGGCGGGGTAACGTTCGACCTGACCTTGCCAGGCTCTCCAAGCGATCCTCTCAAACTACCGGGGAGCCCACGTCAGCACCGCCCCGGAGATCGCCATCCCCGACGTACTCGTCACTCCCGCACATGCCGCCCCTGCCGCTGGCAAGCTGCCCAGTGGGCTTGCCCTCACTCTCGCGTGGATTCACCCTCACTCTTGCTGCGTGTAATCACCCTTTGGCTCCCGAGAGGAATCCTGGTGGCACGGTGGCGTGGGCGGTCCGACCATGTAGGTAGGGCCTTGATCACGGCCCCGACCGAAGGGGGGGGATTTCAAGGAGGAGGTACCGTATGGCACGCTGGGACCCGTGGAACGACATGTTTAATCTGGAGGGTGAGTTGACCCGTATGGTCAACGAGGGTTACGGCGTTGGCTCTGGGTTAGCGTGGGCGCGCGGCGATTCGCCGGCCCTCTTGCCCCTGGACATTCGCCAGACCGAGGAGGAGTTCGTGCTCGAGGCTTCGGTTCCGGGCTTCAGTCCCGAGGAGGTCGAGGTGACCTGGGACGAGGGCATCCTGACCATTCGGGGCGAGAAGAAGAACGAGACCGAACATGAGGGGCGCTACCTGCGCCGCGAGCGCCGTCACCAGTCATTCTGGCGTCAGCTGACGCTGCCCCACGAGGTGAAGGACGATCAGATCAGCGCCGTCTTCGCCAACGGTGTACTGACCATCCGTATCCCACGGCTGGCGGCTCCTGCCCCCAAGAGGATCCCAGTCGGGACNNCTATAGTCCCGAAGCGGGTGCGTCTGCTCCGGGACTTTTTTCTTCACCCTCCTCGCAAGCGCCTCTGGTGGCAACACCAGCCGCTTGTATCGCCCTCCCGCACGGAAGTTGCTTGCTCCGAACCGCTCAGGGGCACGGAAAGCAGGGCTCGGAAGAGTGGACCGTGATTAGGAACCTTGAGGTGGAGCGGCTCGTCCAGGATCCCCACGTACACTCGACGGGGCCGACCCCGGTTCCGCAGCCTTCCTCCTCGGAGACGGAGTCTTGGTGGCTCCCAGAGGCCGTCGATCTGGTATCGCCGCAAACCACTGGGCCTGCGGGGTGGGTCAGGCTAGGTTGGTGGGCCACCAACCCGTGGGCCGGTCAGGGGTGGCTTTGTCCACTTACTAGGTGTCCCGGAGATCAGTGGAGCCCCCTGCGCACAATTGGGGGTTGGCGGCTNNCTCCTCGGAAAGGCTAAAACCCACGTTTTGCAGGGTTTCGCGGCCAGCCAGGCGGGTTACCGCCCCTCAATTGTGCACAAGGGAGTGGAGCCCAGGGCGGGGATTGAACCCGCGACCTCTTCCTTGCCAAGAATCCGAAGCTATGCGCTGTGCGCCTGAGTTCGGGNNCCACCCAGGAAGTGCGGGGGACAGCCCCCTAGACTCCTGTCTAGTGGTCCTCCAAGGTGCCTTCTCCCGCCCTAGGTTCCGTGTCGAGGGCCTGGTGGACGCCACCCCTAGCACCCATCGGAACCCCGCCGGCGCTAGGTTCCGATGGGTGCTAGGGGTGGGACTAGCCCAGGATCACGGGGGCCGATTCACCGGTGACCGCCGTGCCTGCTAGCGCCGTCAAGACCAGCGCACGGGGAAGCGTCAACCGTGAAATGGTCCGGAAGACGCGGCCGATTCTGGTTCCGCTCATTGGCGAGAGGGCATTCGAGTACTGCGTGCGGACCCAGTACTTCGCCAAGTCCCTCGTCTTCCCACTCGTCGTGGGCTTGGGGGCGATTATCGGTGCGGCGTTCACCAAGGGAGCCGTCCAGATTGCCTTGGCCAGCATATGGGGGATGTGCGTCCTGTACTGCCTCGTCGGCCTCCCCGTCCTATTCGTATGGATGAAAAAGGCGGCTCGCCTTGCCAGCGGCAAGCTCAGCGCCGAGCTTGGATATCCGATCCGGATTCGTGGCGCCGGGGGATTGTTGGCTGTCGAGGTCTGGAAGCGGCAGACCGACCGCGCCATGCAACGGTACCGGGACAGAAATCCGATGGCTCACCAACCCGGCGAGTCGGATGCAGCTGAGGATTCAGATCATCAGCGTCCGGGAGCTGCTCCGCGGTAAGCGCTCAAGTGACCACCCCCGCCGCCCGCGCACCGTGGCGCGGACCTGTCGAGCCAGGCCACCGTCCACGTTTCAGCTCCGCTTGAGATCAGCGGAGCCCAGGGCGGGGATTGAACCCGCGACCTCTTCCTTACCAAGTATTTGAAGCTATGCGCTGTGCGACTGAGATCAGGAGGGCCACCATAACCTGTCCACTTATGTGGGCTTCGCAGGGGACGGTTTATTCCCCCTTGCGCCGCGTTGCTGGCTGATCCGCGATCAGGGCGGATCCACGCCTTTGGCCGACCTACTTAGCTTCTGAAGCCGGTTGGCCGTAACCAGAGTGAGATGTGGGCAGGCTCCACTGAGGACTGAACGGCGCGGACAAACTCGGAGCTAACCACCTCCAGCTCGACATCGTCCCGAACTCGGTGGGCGAAGGCCAATACCGTCGCCGCGGCCACCGCCTAACAGCGGGCGGCTGGGGAAGGGCCAGATCAGCAGCCGCCGGTCTGGAGTGTCAGCGTGTAGCGGACCCCGACCGCCACGGTGAGATTGACGGCCTGGTTNNCGAAAGCGGGCCCGCCGTGAGGCTCACGGCCTCGGCGGCCACAGGCGACCGGCACGCTCCCCGGTACTGGTACACGACCACGGCGCGGGCCCCGTTCAGGGTCTGCGCCGTGAGCCTTCCGCCCACGGTGTAGGCCCAAGCATCCCCGGTCAAGGGGTCGCTGTTCAGCGGCCGAGCGGTTCCTTGGCCGCGGCCCTGGGTGGTCTGAAGCAGGACGCCGAGGGCGGCGGCCAGGCTCGACGAGACCGGTTTCCCTCCGCTCCACCGGCTGGCGTAGTACACGGCCGGCGTGCCGAAGACGGCACTCCCGACGATATGCGAGACCGCCTGAGACCCGGTGAGCCGCCAGCCATCGCTGTCCATGAGGGTCAGGGGATCGACGGCGCTGACGATGGCCGCCCTGTCGGACCACGCCTCAGCACTGTTGGCGTCGTAGAGGCGGAGCAAATCCTCGTAGCGGACGAACTGGGGGGCCATGGCGCTGCCGTCTATGACGGCTGAGGGCTGCGCCCGCCAAGCGTCCTGGGCCAGCAGTCTCATGTAGCGGAGCAGGGCGGCCGCACCGACGCCGAGCTGCGGCCTTGAGAAATGGCCGGCGGCGGGGATCAGAGAGCCCCAGTCCAGCTTGAGCCCGTCGACGTGGAGATCCTCCTTCCCCTTCCCCAGCAAGAAGGCCATCTGCCGGGCCAGGGTGGAGTCGAAGGTGGTCGAGGTGGGGTCTGCCTGCACGTGGCCGACCGATCCGCTGGGTACCACCCAGAGCGGCCACCAGAGCAGGACCTTGATCCCCTGCGCGTGGAGTTCGCCCACCAGGCGCTGCATCCCGGAGACACCGCCGAACCTGCTGCTGGGGGTGGCACTTCCCAAGGTGGCCTGCCACTGAGAATCGATGATCACCGTGAAATGCTGGAGGTGGAAATGCTGCCGCCAGACGGCGACGTAGCGACGAACCCAACTGGCGGTGAACTCGTCTTCACGGCGAGCGGCGTCGGTGAGCAGCTGCTGTCCCCAGGTGTCGACCAGAGGCCAGGACCACCAGCTCGGACGCGTTCCAGGAGGAGCGGCCGTGGTCGCGGCCCCCAAGGAACTGAGAGCGTTGTGGTAGGCGATCAGGCCGTCGCGAGAGCCTGCGGCTGTGGTCAACGCGAACGTCGGGAACTCGAACCAGCGCCCGCTGGTCCGCTCCCCTGGGCTCGGCTTGGGAGCGGCGACGGTGCCACCGGCTCCGGTGTCCCGAACGTGTGCCAGGATGGTCAGCGGGTAGTTCACCAGCACCTGTCCGCGGGCCGAGACCGAGAGCTGAGTCGCGTCGGGCACCTGCTTCAGCCCGATTCCCAACCAGCCCGCAGGCGTCGCCAGCTCGACGTCGAGCGGGGGAGGCGAGAACGGCGCCGTGTAGGGGGGGACCGAGATCGGGCCCAGCCGGACCTTGGGCGTACGGGTCGAAGAGAAGAAGACCGGGTCAGGCGTGAAGCCGGTGCTCACCTCGGCCATCGCCAGGCTGGTGCCGCCAGTGGTGAAGAAGGCCGGCGAGCGTGTTGGCGAACTACCGACCTGACCGGCGAACTCGACGGTGAAGTAGGCGGGACGAGCAGTGACCACCACCCGCAGGAGGTCGCGCCGGGCCCCATCCGTCGTCCAGACCGTGAGCTGAATCCCGGAGACGGACGCGGACCACCGCGCCGCCGCGGGCAGCGCCTTCCGCCCGATCAAGGCGGCCAGAGGGAGACGGAAGCCAGTTGCGCTGCCAGCGCTCTTCACTGTCAGCCAGGGGGTTGCAGCCTGCAGGCCCAGACTGTATCCCGGCTCGCTGACCGTGTAAGCCCGGGAGCCAGCCGCGCCCGCGCTTAGGGACCAACTCGCCGCGGACCGCACCACCGGGACCGCCGAGGCCTGGCCGACCGTCCCGGAAGCGACGGCGACCAGCGCCGCCGTCGCCAGCGCTGCGATCACGGCGCCATGATGCCGCGCGGGCGCGCCCNNGCCACCCGGAGCGGACCGGGGATTCTCCGTGCCGGACGTCGCCGTCCCCGGCGCGCCGGCGGGCCCAGCGGCCGTACGGATGAGCCCAGGGCGGGGATTGAACCCGCGACCTCTTCCTTACCAAGGAAGCGCTCTACCACTGAGCTACCTGGGCGTGGGCGGGAAGGGATTCGAACCCCTGTAGGCGTAAAGCCAGCTGATCTACAGTCAGCCCCGTTTAACCACTTCGGTACCCGCCCGCGCCGGAGTATACCGAGGGTCGGCAGCCGGGCCGGGGCGGGTTTGCGCGTTGGAATGGAGCCCGCGAAGAGGAGGACATGTGGCAGACCCAGCTGGAGACCCGCCACCCGAAGTCGACTTCTCCACCTTTCAAAAGCTGGATATCCGCAGCGGCGTCGTGGTCAGTGCGGAGCCCTTTCCGGAGGCGCGCAAGCCCTCCATCAAGCTCCAGATCGACTTCGGACCCCGGCTGGGCATCCGACAGTCCAGCGCGCAGCTGACCCGGCACTACTCCCCCCAGTCTCTGGTTG
The DNA here is from genome assembly GCA_003132265.1 of Candidatus Dormiibacterota bacterium. Lineage (GTDB taxonomy): Bacteria > Chloroflexota > Dormibacteria > Aeolococcales > Bog-877 > Bog-877. The sequence goes on from PKXE01000073.1 coordinate 5,554, forward strand.
GTAAAGAGGTGCTGGCGGTGGTCAATTTCCCCCCCCGCGGAATCGCCGGCTTTTCCAGCCAGGTGCTGGTGCTCGGGTTGATCGCCGCCGACGACCCGGGGGACGTGGTCCTGGTTGGTCCAGGTCGCCAGGGAACCCAGGGGTGGCGGCTCGGCTGACCGGTGCCCCCCGCTAGCCAGCGAGCGAGCCCAGGTCGGCGCCCGCCTCAGGAAGTAACATCAGCGCTGGGTTAGTCAAGGAACCGCCGGGGGGGCGGACAAGGAGACGGAAATGAGCATCATGCGACGGATGTCCGACCTGTTCCAGCAGAAGGCCAACAAGGTCATGGATCGGGCCGAGGACCCAGTCGATGCCCTTGACCTCTCATATCAGAAGCAGCTGGAGGCCTTGCAGCAGGTTCGGCGCAGCGTGGCTGAGGTGCTCACCTCGCAGAAGCGGCTGGAGATGCAGGCGAGCCAGCTGCAGCAGACTCAGGACAAATCGCAGGCCCAGGCCAAGCTGGCACTTCAGCAGGGCCGGGAGGACCTGGCCCGACTCGCCCTGACCAGGGCCCAGCAGGCCCAGGCTCAGGCGGACGGGATGCAGCAGCAGATCCAGCAGCTCAAGGATCAGGAGCAGCGGCTGGAGCTGACTGCCCAGAAGCTCACGGCCAAGGTGGAGTCGTTCCGGACTCAGCGCGAGACCATCAAGGCCCAGTATTCGGCGGCCAAGGCCTCGACCCAGATCGGCGAGGCGGTGACCGGTCTCTCCGAGCAGATGACCGATGTCAACTTGATGGTCGAGCGCGCCCAGGACAAGACCGAGCAGATGCAGGCCCGCTCGGCCGCCATCGACTCCTTGGTCGACAGTGGCACCCTGGACACCATCGGGGTCACCTCCGGCGACGACATCGACCGGCAGCTCCAGGGCCGACTCACCGATTCCCAGGTGGACGCCCAGCTAGCCGCTCTGAAGCAGGAGGTACTGGCCAGTCCGGACGCGGCACCCAGGATCTCCGCCCCCTCCTCCCCCGCCCCCAGCGAGGCAACACCCACCAGCCCTCCGGCCACTAACACTCCCGACGACCAGAACATCGTGGTCCGCATCTCCGGTGAGGACCAGTACCGCCTCAACATCGCCGAGCGGCCTCAGCTGGAGCCGCTGGACTCGGTGTTGAGCAAGGCCATCGAGAGCCAGGACGCGGCCGCTTACGCCAAGGCCCTCAGCGACCTGCTCAACTTTGTCCGCTCCCACGGGAGCACGCTGCCAGCGGAGTCCCTCCTCGCCTCAGACGTGGTCCTGCCCTCCGAGGACATGACTCTGGAGGAGGCTACCAAACTGCTCTCCGACGGCGGCACAGTGGTCGAAGCGGGAGCTAAGGCAGGCTCGTAGGCGCCCTGTCTTGGTAGCCACCCCTCGAGCTAGCGGGGTCACCGGGCTGTGCGCGGTCGCAGCGGTGCTGGCGCCGCGGGGCACGGTCGATTAGACCGGGACGCCCCAGAGTGGGAACCAGGAGCTGAGGTTCGGCTCGATCGGCAGGTCCTCCTTGACGATCGCCGCCAGCCGCATCTCCTCGGCGTTGTCGCGCTGGCGGTCGCCACTGGGGACGAAGGGGTAGAAGGTTCCCTGCTTGTAGCCGTAGATCCAGTAGACCTGGCGCTGACCCTGCTGAAAAGGGAACACGGAGGCGAGGAGGCAGTCACCGAGACCTTCGTCGATCAGCCCCTGGGCGACTCCGTGCAGGGCGGCGATCAGGGCCTCGAATTCAGAGCCGTCAACCACCAGCCACTCGAACCCGAGATTGTCCTTGACCTCTCTAACCTTGAGAGCGTCATCGGGCGCGGTCTGGTCCTGGACCTGGAGCATGTCGACGGTGTCCTTGACGAGTTGGTCAAAGCGTCCGGCGGGAAGCGCCTTGAACACGACCCCCACCCTTCCCGAGGGCTGGAGCGAGGCTGAGACCTCGAGGGTGACCAGCGCCGTGCTCATGGCGAAGACCTTGTCCTCGTTCGGCTTGGGTAGCCGAGTGCGCCCCATCAGTGAGTCCAGGAAGCCCAACTGAGAACCGCTCTAGCTAGAGAGCTCGGCCTCCAGCTCGCGGAGCTTGGCCAACCGGTGCTCCAACGACGGATGGGTCGAGAACATCTCGGCGAGGCTGCCCTTGCCCATGTGCACGGCCGGGAAGATCATGAGGGCGTTGGCGGATTGAACCTGGCGGAGGTCACGGGTGGGAATCCTGGTCATCGATCCGCTGATCTTCTGTAGCGCCGAGGCCAGCTGGGCTGGTTCCCTGGTGATGATCGCCGAGCCGCGGTCAGCCGCGTATTCGCGGTAGCGGGAGAGGGCCCGGATCAGCACGAAGCTGATCGCCCAGACCACCGCAGCCACCAGGATGATCACGAACATCCCCTCGCCATCATTGTTGGAGCGGCCGCGGCCACCGTAACCGCCGCCCATCCCTCCGAAGCCGCCAAACATCCCGAACCACATCCCCTGCTGGACGATCAGCGCGGCGACCGTCGCGAAGAANNTGGTCCAGGATCCCGCTGGTCACGGCCACCACGGAGTGCTTGGGGTTGCGACCGGTGGCGAGGGCGTTCGGCACCGGGGAGGGGATCACCGCCACCTTGGGCATGGGCAGTCCGGTGATCTGGCAGAGTCGGCCCACGATGTCGTAGAGCTCCGGCTGTTGCTGGGCGGTGACCAGATGAGCGTGCAAGCTACTGAGGACCAGCTTGTCCGAATAGAAGTACTGGGCGACCAGCAAGACCGCCACCACCA
>PKXE01000040.1 GCA_003132265.1 Candidatus Dormiibacterota bacterium
GAGTCGCCCGGAGCGTCAATGACGACGAGAGCCTCCCTTCCAAAGGAGCGCTTTGGGAGTTGCCGTGACCACCGTGCGCCTCGACTCCCGCACACTGCAGCAATAGTCAGCCAAGCCGAACCGCCGGAGCAGCCGGTCGGCGTGGCGTCGCCTTTTCAGCGGGCGTAGCTTGGGCGCGCTCCTCTTGGGGAAGCTCGTGGGTTCGTGCCCTGGCCCCCCCACCGCCCCATCTCAGGGAATCTGGACAGTGGGAGAGGGGGTGAACCCATCCCCGACCGGGGCGCGTCTGGTGTGGGTGAGGAGCCCCTGTCGGGCCCGACGCTTGGTGACCCACCTAGCAGCGCCCCGACGGGCGGGCTCCCCAGTTGCGGCCGAGGCCAACCAGCTCGAGCCCAAACCCGCTGCGGGCCGGCCAGAAACAGGCCCCTCCGCGCTCAGCCGGCATATGCCTTGGGAGGCTGCCCCCGGACGCCCGGGCGACCAACGAACAGGCCGCCCGATCGGGGATAGGACTCGAGCTGGGTCGGGCTCATGCTGGCCGCGGCGCTGGTGATGTACAGGCTGGACAGGTCGGGTCCTCCGAAGGCGCAGCTGGTCACGTTCAGTGCCGGCACGGCAACCATCCGATCCAGATCCCCGGCCGGGGTGTATCTGTGGAGGGCTGCCCCGCCAAAAATTGCGACCCAGATCAGGCCCTCCGCATCGACACAGAGGCCATCCGGCACCCCGTCCCCCCGCGGGACGTTCACCAGCGGCCGCCGGTTGGTAATCTCGCCTCGGCTCAGGTCAAAGTCGAAAACGTCTACTCGCTGCTCGCGGCTATCGATGTAGNNGCCCTCAAGCATCACGGTGAGGGAATGATCCGGGTCCAGACGATAGAGACAGGCGGCCTGAGCCGATTCTCCATAGGTGCCGGCCCAGAGGCGCCCTCGACTATCGCATTGGCAGTCATTCAACTGCAGCACCGCGCTATCCAAATCTAGCGGTGCGAACAGCCGCACCGACCCGTCCACCGGGTCTAGGCCGCCGAACCCGTCGCCCAGAGCGACCACCATGCCACCGCTGGCTCGAGGCACCACCGCGCCTACGTGCTGGCCCATGTGCCACGCCTCGTAGCGCCGACTCTGCGGTTCAAGCCGCCGGACCTCCTGAGTCGCGATGTCCACCCAGACGACCTTACCCTGTTCAACGTCCCAGAATGGGTTCTCGCCGATTCCAGATATAACGTCCGATGCTAGCTCCACGTCGCTTGAGTCGCGTCCCTGAAGTCCCATGTCCTACCCTCCCTTCGGCTTGAGGCGAGCTATCGCCAGAACCCCTCACGCGGCCGCCAGTGCCAGCGCAGTCCACCAATTTCGCTCTACCCGGCAGATCGCCTCCCCTTGGTTGTCGAGATTGACCACCAGAACCTTGACGGGGCTGCCTCCAAACCGGGTATGAGCCGGTCTCGACGCCGATATCTGTGTCGCTCCCGTGCGAGGCCACCCCTGGCTTGAGATTTCCGCTACTCACGAGCCGATCACCTCTGACGTCCCGGCAACGCATTGCGTGTTGCACTCGCGTACGGGCACTGCTCGAATCGGAAGCTCTCAGTCTGCCCGGCGAGCTGGCTTGGCGACAGACGCGCCGCAGCCCGAGTCCCGCAGGTAGCGCAGTCACGCAGGTCAGCCGTCTTCACGGGATCCNNGAGCCGATGCGCCAGGGGTCGTTCCGCCAAGTGTCGTAAGCAGCAGGAGACGTCCACAGTGCTGTCACCAAGGCCGGGCCTTGCCGAGCTATAGGGACTTGGATCTCAGAACCGTGGCACCCCGAGTGGCGGGCAGCCCTCTCGAGGATACCCACCTTCCTAAAATGATCGACCAAAGAGCTATAGTCGCCCTTTCTTGGGTCAAGGTATAGAAGGGTGCGTATCAAGGTTGTACTCCTCTTGTCGGACAAAGCGCCGGTTGTGCTGTGCAGCGAGGTCTTTGCGCCACGTGGTCAACGAGATTGGCGCCGTCTCGGTGCGGCTCACGCTTCCACGTATCCTACGATGGTCGCCCACACACGCAGCCCGCGGGTCGGTGGGCCCGAAGTCGCTATACGTTGTTGCGCACCACGTCGCCAGACTGCATCACCAAGCGCACACTTTTCTCGGGTTCGGCCAGGATCTCCAGCCCATCGAGGGGGTTACCGTCTACTGCGATAAGATCCGCCGCGTAACCCGGTTTGACCTCCCCGATTACTCCGTCCAGGCGCAGCAATTTGGCTCCAGTTATGGTTGCCGACCTGATTACGGACAGAGGTGACTGCACGGTGCCGCGCAGCACGAACTCCTCTGACTGTCGCCGTTGCATACCCCCGAGTAGATCCGTCCCAAAGGCCACCTGAACGCCCCCCTCGTCGGCACGCCGCAGCGCCTCCAAGCCGCGCTCCAGAAGATCGGTCACTTTGGCGGCACTCCGGGCAGGAAGTCCCCAGCGCTCACCCTCCTCGGCAAGCGCGCGATAGGTGATCAGCGTCGGAACGAGGAACGCATTCATGCGGATAAACAGATCCAGGCTCGTCTCGTCCAGCAAGTTCCCATGTTCAATAGACCGGACTCCTGCTTCGAGGCCACGGTTGATCGCGGCGGCCGGATACGCATGCCCCAGTACATACCTACCGGCTGCGTTGGCTTCCTCTACGACGGCTCGGATCTCGGATGCGGAGAATTGGGTGCTCTCGACACGATCAGTAGGTGACGCCACACCACCAGATAGCATAATCTTGATGTGGTCGGCACCCCTTCTGAGCACGTCCCTCGCCGCCCGTCGCGCCTCTACCTCGCCGTCGCAAACTAGCCCATGAGACGGAAAGCTAGATGCATGTGGCACTACGATCTGGCCTGGACCTCGGTGGTCCGCGTGACCACCGGTCTGCGTCAACCCTGGGCCACCAAACAAGAGGCGCGGTCCGAGAAAGAGCCCTTCGGCCACCGCTAGCGACAATCCATAGTCGGCACCGGCGGCGTCGCGGACGGTGGTAAAGCCACGCATCAGCATGTCGTGCATGGACTTCGCAGCCAAAGCTGTGACATAGCTGGGTGATGTATCGGTGATCGCGGCCTCGTCCGCTGATGAGGCCGTTACGTGCACGTGGCAGTCTATGAGGCCTGGCATGACCACCAAGCCAGCGAGGTCGAGGTGGCGCCCATCCGTTGCAGAGCCGCGGTCTTGGATTTCTGCGATGAGGCCATCCGCGACGGTGATGGTCACCGGTTCGGAAATCGCGCCCGAGACGGGGTCAAGAATCTGGGCGTTATCCAAATGCGTCGGCGGTCCAAGGTGCTTTCGGCGGTCCATCAATCCCTCCTTGTCCAGTGAATAGGGAACCGACGTGGGCGCGATAGCGCGCGGCGCCACGGGTCCGATCGTGCAACACGCTTGGACTGGCCAGGTCGAGCGCACCCAGTTCGGGGACAGGGNNCCGATCAGCACCGATTCCAGCCGCCGACTAGGCCCAGACGCATAGGCAGCGAAGGGCAATCCCGACAGCCGCAGGCTTTGCCGCCCCTGTTGAGGTGCCGTAACTCGGCAGGTCGAAGGTCGGAGAGCGTGCTGCGTACCACCCCGCCGCAGGGTCGATAGGTCACGGTGGTTGCCTGATCGGGGTTCGAACGTGGCTTAGGGGTCGGCACCAAGAAAGGTCCGCCTTGGGGAAGGCGTCCACTGGGCACGGTGTTACCCCCGCAGCTAGGGGCGGGATGCAAAGGCGATGTATTGCCGAGAGCGCCGAGTTGGTGGCAGAACTGCCAGCGCTGAATCCTGGCCCTCACGATGACATGGTCGAGCCTCCGCGAGAGGGACAGGAGCCTACGGGTCCTCCGTCGCCAATGGACGTCGTTCGGGCCGGGGTCGGGAAGTGAGC
>PKXE01000164.1 GCA_003132265.1 Candidatus Dormiibacterota bacterium
CGCCACGACTACACCAACTTCTTCGAGATCCTGCCGGCGTCGGCGCTGGAGATGGCCTGCTTCATCGAGGCGGACCGGATGCACAACCTCGATATCAACGAGGAGACCCTGCAGAACCAGATCGACGTGGTCAAAGAGGAGGTCCGGGTCAACGTCCTGAACCGGCCCTACGGCGGGTTCTCCTGGCTCTGGCTCTCGCAGTACGCCTTCTCGACCTACCCCAACGCCCACAACTTCTACGGTGAGTTCGCCGACCTGGACGCGGCCACCGTCGCCGACGCCCGGGCCTTCTACCAGACCTGGTACGGCCCCGGCAACGCCACCTTGGTCCTGGTCGGGGACTTCCAAGAGGAGCAGGCGCGGGAGATCGTCGAGCGCTATTTCGGGCCGGTGCCCGCGCGACCGGCCCCGCCCGTGCCCGACATGGAAGAGCCCACCCCGCAAGCTCGCACCGAGCACCAGCGCCAAGATCCGCTGGCGCCCAACCCCAGGGTGGCGATCGGCTACCGGACCGCTCCCTTCGGGACCCCTGACCACCTGCCGCTGGCGCTCGCCGCCCGCGTCCTCACCGATGGGCGCTCATCTCGGCTGCAGCGCCGGCTGATCCGGGAGCGCGAGGTCCTGCTTCAGGTGGACGGCGGGCCCCACTTCCCGATCGGGGACGCCTTTGAATTCAAAGGCCCGGCGCTCTTCACTATCGAAGCCACTCCTCGCCCCGGGGTCTCCACCGGGGCAGCCGTCACCGCCATCGACGAGGAGCTGGCCCGAGTCGCCCAGGAGGGGCCCAGCCCGGACGAGCTGCTCCGAGCCAAGCGGCGCGAGCTGGGCTCCTACCACGCCAGCCTCGACAGCCGCCTGGGGCGGATGCGTGAGCTGGGGGTCCTGGCCTCGGTCCACGACCGGCCGGAACTAGCAGACCAGCTGCCCCAGCGCTACCAGGAGATCACCGAGCAGCAGGTTCAGGAGGCGGTGGCCGGCTGGCTCCGCCCGGAGCACTCCACCGTGCTCCACTGGCTGCCCGAGGAAAACGGGGTGAGCAAGTGAGCCGTCGGGGCGAGGCCTTCGAGCCGGCCGTGGACGTGCCCCGGCCCGGGCCGGTGCCACCGCTGCGGGTAGGCCGTCCGACCCGCTCTCTGCTGGCCAACGGCCTGGAGGCCATGGTGGTCGCCCGGCCCAGCGTGCCGAGGGTGGAGCTGCGGCTCACCGTGCCGGCCGGGGCCGCCATCGGGAGCAGCGCCGCCGCCAGCGAGCTGCTGCGGTCAGGAATCCTGCTGGGGACCAAGAAGCTGAACCAGGAGGAGGTCTCCGAGTCGATCCAGCGCCTTGGCGGCTCGCTCTCGGTCCAGCAGGACCATGACCGGCTGCACATCTCGGCCTCCGCTCTTTCCGAAGCCGAGGACGAGCTCTACCGGCTGATCTTCGCCATCACCACCCAAGCCAACTTCCCCCCGGAGGAGCTGGAGACCGAGCGGGTCAAGTTGATCGAGGGCCTCCGGATCGCCCGCGCCACCCCCCAGTTTCTGGCCGGCGAGCAGCTGCAGGAGCTCATCTACGGCAGCCACCCGTACGGCCGGCCGGAACCCCCCGAGTCGGCGATTCGCAAGACCACCCGCGGCCAGCTCCAGGCCCTCCACCGGGCCACCTTCCTGCCCAGCTCGGCCCAGATCACCGTGGTCGGCGATGTCGATCCCCGGCGGACCGTCGCCCGGCTCCGCCGCGCCTTCGGCAGCTGGGCGGGGCCCAGCCGCGCTGCCAAGGTCCCCCGGGTGCGCCCGCAGGTGCTTTCGGAGGTCACCTTCATCGACCGCCCGGGGCTGGTGCAGACGGTGATCATGACCGGGGCCAGCGGGCCGCCGGTCGGGCATCCCGATCAGATCCCGCTCGCCCTGGCCTCGGCGGTGCTGGGGGGCAGCTTCAGCTCGCGACTGATGGCCAATCTGCGCGAGGACAAGGGGTACACCTACAGTCCCCACACCATGTCAGAGGCCCATCTCCGGGACAGCCTCCTGGGCGCTTCCATGGAGGTCCGCACCGAGGTCACCGCCGCCGCCTTCGTCGAGCTCACCTACGAGTTGGGCCGGCTGGCCAGCGTCGAGGTCGGGCAGGAGGAGCTGGAGGAGACCCGCAACTACCTGGCGGGGGTCCGGGTCATCTTCCTTCAGACCCAGGCCGGCCTGGCCAGCTCGCTCTCCCAGGTTCGTGGCCACGGCCTCGACCAGCGCTACCTGGAGGGCTACTCCGACCGGCTGGCGGCGGTTACCCCCGCTGAGCTTCGTCGGGTCGCCTCCCGCTACCTGGCGCCCGCCAACCTGACGACGGTCATGGTGGGCGATGCCGGCGAGGCGGCCGAGGCGCTCTCCCGGCTGGTCCCGGTCCGGGTGAAGACGCCCAGGCGGGCCAAGGGGAGCTGACCGCCGCCGACGGCAGGTCCGGCAGCGGGTCAGCCGTTCCGGCCGGCGCGGAGGGCGTCCCTCCCCAGCCACAGCAGCACGGCCAGGATGCCGATCGCCGCCAGGATCCCGAGGGCGGTGAGGTCAAAGCCACCGGAGATCGGGAGATCTGCTACCGCCGACACGAGGAGTCCGGCGCCGCAACCGGCAAGGCACAGACCAGCCAGCCAGAGGCCGCGGAAGACTAGGACCTCGGCCGACTCCCGCGCGGGAAGCGCCCACTCGATGGACCAGAAGGCGAGCTCCGCCGCCGCCAGCAGCAGAGCGCCCAGGATCGGAGCCCACGGCGCCGGCCCTCCGAGCGCGAACGCCGCCCCCTCGGGGATGGCCACCGCCACCACCGCCGGCACCACCAAAGAGGCCGACGCCAGCGCCATCGCCACCACCAGCAGCGCCACGCCCGCTGCCTCGATCCCGAGGAGCAGGCTGAGCGGCAGCCGCGCCGAATTGAGCGCGGTCTCGGCCGGGGCCGAGCCCAGGCAGAGCAAGGCCGCGGCGGCGGGGATCAGGCGACCGAGCGGCGGGCGAATCTTCGGTACTCCCTTGCTTGGGCCAGCAGCGTCTCCAGGGCCACCCCTTCCGGCCACTCCAGCACGATCAGGCCGGCCCGCTGCAGCGAGCGCCGCCGGGCCACCCGCAAGAGACCCCAGAGCCGCAGCGCCAGCGGGTCCACGCCGCGACCGGAGCGGGGCAGAAAGCGTTCCGGAGCGATCTCCAAGACCACCAGATCGAAGCCGCGGTGGTGGAGATCGGCGAGCGCCCCCAGGGTGCGCGGATCGAGCAGCGGGGTGATCGCCAGGATGGTGGCCGCGGGCGGCAGCACCCGGGGCGGGATGACGTCGATCGCCCGCCAGGCGTAGCTGGTGACCACCTGGGTATCGAGCAAAGACTCAACCACCCGGTAGAAGTGCCGCGGGCCCATCCCCGGCAAGAGCCAGCGCAGTACGCCGCCGAAGCCCACCACCCCCACCCGGTCGCGCTCGCCGAGATAGCCGTCGGCCAGCGCGACGGCGGCCCGCACGGCGAGGCTCAGCACCGACTCCTGGTCCAGCCCCAAGTCGGCGAAGCTGTCCACGAAAAGGATCACGTCGGCGTTGCGCTCCAGGTGGAAATCGTTGACGTGGGGCACCCCGGTGCGGGCGGTGGCCCGCCAGTTGATCCGGCGGACCCGGTCGCCGGCGGTGAAGCCGCGGATGTCGGCGAACTCGATCCCCTCGCCGTGGCGGCGGGCGATCCGGTTACCGGCGAAGAGCTGGGTCCGAGCCGGCGGCACCAGCTGGCGCAGCCGTTCGAAGGCGGGATAGACCCGCAGCCGCGCCGGCTCGCCCAGCCGCGCGGAGTAGCGGAGCAGGCCGGCCCGGTCCTGGGCGAGGACCAGGACTGGGCCGAACCGATAGGCTCCCCAACGCCTTGGCCGGAGCCGCCAGGTGAGGGTCTGCGCGTCGCCCCGGCGGGGCCGGACCCGGATCCGCCCGCCCGGGATGTCGCACTCCAGCTGGCCCGGAAGTTCCAGCTGCAGCTCCAGCCAGCCGACCCGGCCGCGGCAAAGGACCTCCGCCTCAAAGAGGACCTCCTCCCCCTCGGCGGTGCGCTCTTTGTCGAGCCGGGAGGTGATCTCCAGCTCGGGCGGCGCCGCGGTGGCCAGGCCGAAGGCCAGCCAGACGGCAAAGGGGGCGATCAGCGCCAAGAGCGCGATCCGGTCCAGGGTCACCGCGCCGTAGGCGCCCAGGGCGACGATCGCCGCGTAGCCGACCAGCCTTGGAGTCGGCCGCCGGATCAACTGTGAGCCGCCTCCTCGATTCCCGCCGAAGACCTGGTGGGCGGGGTCGGAACCGTGGCGAGGCACTCTCGGACCAGGTCCTCAGCGTTGATCCGCTGGACCCAGAGCTCCGGACGCAGCAAGAGGCGGTGGGAGAGGGCGGCCACCGCCACCGACTTGACGTCCTCCGGAACCACGAAATCCCGTCCCGCCAGGGCGGCCCGGGCCCGGGAGAGCTTCAGCAGCGCGAGGGAGCCCCGGGGGCTGGCCCCCACCTGGACGCCCGGGTGGCGCCGGGTGGCCTCCACCAGGTCGACGATGTAGTACTCGATGTCGGGGTCGACATGGATCCGCTCCAGCGCCGCCTGCATCCGCAGGAGCAGCGGCAGGTCCACCACCTCGGAGAGCTCCGGCTCGTCGGAGCCGCGGAGCTGGCGCCGCTCCAGCAGCTGGCGCTCCTCGTCCCGGCTGGGGTAGCCCACCCCGATCCGGATCAGGAAGCGGTCAAGCTGGGCCTCAGGCAGCGGATAGGTCCCCTCGTACTCGATGGGGTTCTGGGTGGCCAGCACCAGGAAGGGCCGGGGCAGCGGCCGGGTCACCCCTTCAACGGTGACCTGCCGTTCCTGCATCCCCTCCAGGAGAGCGGCCTGGGTCTTGGCGGGCGAGCGGTTGATCTCATCGGCGAGGAGCAGATTGGTAAAGATCGGTCCCTCGCGCATCTCAAAGTCGCCCGTGCGCTGGTTGAAGATCGAAGAGCCTGTGATGTCCGATGGCATCAGATCAGGGGTGAACTGGATCCGGGCGAAGCCCATCCCGCAGCAGCTGGCGAAGGAGCGCGCGATCAGGGTCTTGGCCAATCCTGGGAAGTCCTCGATCAGCACGTGGCCATCGGCGAGGACGGCCAGCAGCACCAGCTCCAGGGCCGCTCGCTTGCCCACCACCGCCTTCTCGACCTCGTCGAGGAGGCGGTTCGCCGACCGGTGCAACTCCTCGAGGGCGATCATCGCGCCCCTGCCTCCAGGGCAGCGACGATCGCCTCTAACTCCTGCTGCCGCGGCCCCCGCTGATCCCGTGTCCCACCCGGCGTCCGCTCTGCTTGGATGGCCGAACTCAGCAGTGGCCCCAGCACTTCAGCCGCCCGCTCGGGGTCGCGATTCAGGGAGATACCGAGGAGCAACAGGCGGTCAGCCGCGATCTCCCGGAAGAGCGGAACTACCTGCAACTCGTACTGGCTGCGGCTGATCCGGCTTGCCCGCAACGAGTCCTGCAGGCTCGCCAAATCCGGCGGCAGCTCGGCGCCGGCCCGCGAGGGGGCCGATGGCCCCTGCCCACGGAAGGGCGCGGACCGCCGGAGCTCCAGGACCAGGCCGAAGATGGCGATCGCGCCGACCGAGAGCAGATAGGCTCGCCCAACCTGGCTCGGATCGACCCCGCCCCGGGCGAGCACCACCACCAGTGCCACGGTGCCCACTACGAGCAGGGCCAGGACCGCCCCGTATCGCTCGAGGAAGCCGACCGTGGGCCCGTTAGCCATCTCTCCCTCCTCACCAGCGATGGTCGCCGCCGGCCGGCATTACCCCGGGGCGCACCGAGGATAGCGCTCCGGCTCAGCCGGACAGCTCGGCCCGGAGACCGACCAGCGCCGTCTCGGCCTCGGCCCGCATCTGGGGGCCGACCGGGCGCGCCGAGAACCGGGCGGCCTCGAAGAGGCCGGTCAGCCGCACCAGGGCCCCGCGACTGGCCGCCAGCCGGGTCAGCACCCGCTCCAGATATTCCAAGGGAGTCTCGAACGCCAGAGCGGGCAGCCCGACCCCGGCCAGCACCCTCTCCATCCGCTGGTAGGCAGCGATGACCGCTTGGCGGGGGTCGGTCCCAGCGGCGAGTTCCGCGAGACTCTGGTCGATGGCCGAGGTGAGGTCCTGGGGCAGCTCCGGGGACTCGGCCTCCTCGCCAGCTGGCGCTCTCCGCGAACGGAGCCGGCCCACCACGATGACCAGCAGCGCCACCAGCCCCACCGCCGCCGCGAGGGCAGTCGCCTCGGGCACCGTCACGGCCCCGACCTTGGACACAAAGTGCTGGCGCGGTAAGGCCAGTGGCCCACCCCCGGCGTGGGCGGAGCCAACCCGCCGGGCCCGGTGCTCCAACAGCCAGAAAAATGTGGCCCCCTGAGCCAGCAGAACCAGGACGGGGATCGCGACCAGCCGCAGCACCAGGCGACGGCTCATCCGCGGCACCTGGGCACCGCGCTGGCCGGCCTCTCGCAACCGGCGCCAGGGGGCGTACCCCAGGGCCAGCACCAAGATCAGCTCGAACGCCGCCACGATGACCACCAGCAGCACCTGGAAGGTGGAACCGAGCAGGGCGGCACCGAGCCCCCGGTTGGGCACCCCGCTGGGACCGAGCGAGTAGTGGGCTCGAACAGAGAGCGCCACCACCACCAGGAGAGCTAGGACCGAGAGCGCGAGCAGCCGTCGAGAGCCCCTCGGCGCTCCGGGATCGGGGGACTCCGAGCCGAGTCTGGACACCTCAGACCTCACCCAAAATGAACTTCCCGAGCCNNGCGATTAGGCGGGGCGGGCAGCTACCGGGGAGCGTGCCCTCTCTGCCTTCGGCTCTGCGACCGGCCCCGGGGCGGCCCGGACCAGGTTGATGGCGAGGGCGATCAACAGCAGGTTGCGCGCTGCCACGACCGCGGTCCCCACCGGGTGCAGCGCCGCCACGGAGGCGAACAGGTACGGAAATTCGACCTGGGTCAGAAGAGCGACGACCAGGCCACTCGACAGCAGCAGGGTGGCGCGCGGCCTGGTGAATTCCGTGCCGGCGGCGAGGACCAGCACCGGCATCAGAGCTAGTAGGTACTGCGGGGATAGGACCGGGGTGGTGGCCAGCGTCACCGCGATCGCGAACGCGATGGCACTCGCCGGCCGGCGTCTCCTCCGGGCGAAGTGAACTGCACCCCAGACGAGGGCGACCACCCCGACCACCGCCACCACGGCCGCCACCAGGGGGACCTGGGGGCCCGACACCTGCACCGAGGCCAGCTTTCCGAGGTAGGTGGTGGCCCCGAAGATCGGGTGCAGGAGGTAGCTGATGGTGGCGGGAACGCTCTCGACCTCCACGCCGCGATGGATGCTGGCGGCGGCGGCGGCGAGCACATTGCCTTTGGACCAGACCTCAAACGTCAACAGCACCAGAACGGCCGGGACGAGCCCCAGCCCAACCCGGGAAGCCCTCCTGCCCAGCCCCTCGGTCCACTTCTCCCCCTCCGACGGCCAGAGGGCCCAAACCACGACCGGGAGAGCGGCCACCACGACGGTCTCCTTCACCAGCGCCGCCAGCGTCACGAGTGCCACCGCCAGCGCCATCCGCCGACTCCGCAGAGCGAGGGCAGCCCCCGCCAGGGCCAGCCCCTGCAGCCCATCGACCCGGGTGACCACGACCGGCCCCAGCGCGACCAGCAGAAGTGCTGAGGTGAGGACAACGGGGAAGGAGATCCCCATGCGCCGACAGGCGCTGCCCAGCAGCCACAGCCCAGCCACCAGCAGCACCACCAGCTCCACGGCGAATCCGAAGGAGTATTCGGCGCCTGCCAGCAGCGGCGGAACGGCCAGCAGGAGGCTGAGGGGGGGGTAGACGAAGACCACCCGGCGGTCGGGGGCGGCGACGAAGTGAGGGCCGTACGGAAGGTGGCCCTGCATCAGCCCCTGGGCCGCGTGCCCGAAGAAGATCGTGTCCGGGATGGTGGCCCCCACCAAATCGTGGATCGAGAAAAAGTGCAGCTCGGTGAGCAGGACCGGGACCAGCGCGACTGCCGTCAACGGCAGGATCAGCAGGCGCACCGCCCGGACCACCGCTGACGTTTGGTTCATTGGGCATTGACCGGGTTCCGGCGCCGCCACCCAGCCTGAGGGCCAGCTGACGACGTGGGCGAAGCAGGGTTCGAACCTGCGACATCCTCGGTGTAAGCGAGGCGCTCTACCACTGAGCTATTCGCCCCCGCGCCGGTCAGATTAGCGCGGGCGGCCCGGGGACTTGGGGCACGGCCCACTCCCCACACTCGGCTGCTCACCGCCCGGCGCTCCCGTCAGCCACCAGCAATTCGCGCCCGGACTCGGTGGGCTGGCCGGAAGCTGCCACCTCGGGCCCCTCGCGGTGCCGCTCCAATGCCATCGCCAGGATGAGCCCCATGGCGACCAGGAAGTAGTAGTTCAAGAAGGCCCACTTGGCGTACAGGAAGGCGATCACCAGGAACCCGGAGCCCAGAAAGAAGGCGCTGGGCCAACTGCGGGGGCGGGCCTTCGCCACCAGCGCCAGAGTGATCGCCGCCACGGCCGGCCACACCCAGATGGGCAGCCAGCTGCCGGTCAGCCTCAGGAAGGCGGCGTCGAGGTCGAGCCCGTCGGCACGGGGTTGCAGGTGCACCTGCAACCACAACGTGTAGTCGATGAAGAGGGCGGGCCCGACCCAGATGGCAAAGGGAAGGCTGATCGCCGCCGCCGCCACGACCGCGACCAGAATCTCCAATCTTGGCGGGCGCCACCAGAGGAAGGGTAGGGCCAGCAAGGGCACGGCGGTGGGGACCGTGGCCAGGCCCGCCCCCAGGATCACCACCGAACTGATGCGGTGTCGGTCGCGCAGTACCAGCCAGAACGCGATCGCGGCCATGAGGTAGATCTCGGGCCAAGCCAGGAGCAGCATCCGCGGAAAGAACGGGAGGGTGAGACAGACCGCCAGACACCGCCACGCCTGCTCCCAGCCACCGTAGCGATTGGCCAGAATGGTGACTGCCGCGATCAACGCCAGCACCGCCAGCACGGATGTCGCCCACCAGCCGGCCCGGGATCGAGAGCAGCAATGCAGCGGGCCCGTACGGGTAATGAGCCAGCGGCAGGTGGGGAGTGGTGGTGGAATAGGCGACGGAGTAGGGGTCCTTGCCCTGGAGCAGCCGCAAGCTGGCTCGCTGGGAGAAGTTGAACACGTCGAGGCCAAGGTGACCCCAGGTCAGACTTTTGACGATGACCACCAGGGTCACCGTGCCGGTCACGACGCAGCCCAGAAGACGCGACACGGTCCTCTGGGATGCGATCGCCAGGACTGCGCCGATCGCTGCCGCGATGGGACCCAGAAAGTCGATGGGCCTGGTGCCGAATGCGACCCCCGTGGTGACGGCCCCGAGGGCAGCGGCCAAGCTCCAGGTCAACATCTGGGCTTGGAGTCGAGAACCGGTCGCGCTGAGAACCGCAAAGCAGGCGCCGACCGCGATCACCATCAAGGGATAGGGCTGGTAGCCGCGGAAGGGGAAGTCGGCTCCGAAGCCGATCAGGACGATGGCCAGTAAGGCGTACCCCTCCCGGGTGGGTCGCGCCCAGGGCCAGTCGAAGCCCAGCCCCAACCGTCTTGGCCAAGCGCGAGTGAGGGGTCTTGTCGCATGGGGCCCTATCTCGGCGACAGCTGCCGGAGCCTCGAACAGCCGCCGTTGGACGCGGCCGGCCAGGGATTCGAACTTCACCAGTTAGCTCGTCCCGCCGCCCCAAGACCTCGGTTGGATGCCCGCCGCCTCATCCGCCGAGGGTACCGGCTGGCTCATTGGCGCGGCCCGGCACCCCGGTGACGGATTGATTACAGAGCTAGGCCAGCGTGTACCCGGGGAGTTTAGGGGTGGCCCCTCAGCCGTCGACCTTGGGCGGCCGGGGACGACGACCGTCAAGCTTCGGCGGCAGCACGGTCACCGGATGCAGCAGGTAGACCTCCTGGCCGTTCAACACCCGCTCCAGAACTGCTGAAGGACTCTCGTCGGCCAGGGTCACGATGCCACAGATCTCGAGTTGGCGCCGCACTTCGGAAGGCACGGTGCGCTCCCCCTCCAGGTTGAGCTCCTCCAGCACCTCTAGGACGCGGTCCAACTGCCCTAGGTGCGAACGTCGATCCGCCCGCTGGGGGCCGCTCTCGCCCTCCCAGCTCAAAGCCGGTACCAGCCGGCTTCGCGTCGTCCGCCCCCGCTCTTTAATCGTGGCCACGAATCGGTCTGTTGAAATATGCCCCAAGCGAGCCCCGACGTAAATAGGCAGTTTTGGGCTGACCGCCGCCCCACGTTGTTCACAGCGTCGGCAGGGGGGCGCTGACCGGCAGCTCGAGCCCCAGCTCGGAAGGTTCGCCACGCTCCCACCGCAGCCCGAGGGCATGGGCCACAAAGGGGCTCACCAGTTCAGCCAAAGCCCCCGGACGCAGATCGCCAGTCGCCCCCGCAGCCTTGAGGGACGTGGCGTGGCGTCCCTCGATTCCGCAGGGGACGATGAGATCGAAGGCGCTAAGGTCGGTGGTTCCATTGAGGGCGAAGCCGTGGTAGGTGACCTGGCGCCCGCTCAGCTTTACCCCGAGCGCGGCGAGCTTGCCCTCGCGGTGCCAGACGCCGGTGTAGGGCGGCTCCCGGAACGCCTCGACGCCGCGCATCTGGCAGGCATCGATCAGGGCGTCTTCCAGGGCTCGTAAATAGGCGATGCTGTCGATGCCCAGCTGGTCCAGATTGATGATCGGGTAGCCGACCAGCTGGCCCCAACCGTGGTACGTGACGGATCCGCCCCGGTCGACCTCGAAGTACTCCGCCCCGCTGGCCCGCAGCCCGGACTCGCCCTGGAGCAGATGCTCTGGCTTGCCGCCACGGCCCATCGTGTAGACGGGAGGATGTTCCAGCAGCAGCAGCACATCCTCCTCCAGCTCGCCCTGCGCCCGGGCGGCCGCCAGCTGGCGCTGCCAGTTCCAGGCCAGTTGGTAGGGCACCGTGCCGCACCAAACCACCTTAAGTGGGGGGCGCCAGACCCCAGCCACGGCTAGGGTCCCCCGGCCCTGACCGGCGCAGCGGCGGCGCCCACCACCGCCTGTTGATGCGCGTGGTAGGAACTCCGCACCAAGGGGCCCGACTCCACGTGGGCGAAGCCGAGCGACATTCCGTATTCCCGCAGCTCCGAGAACTCCTCCGGCCGCCAGAAGCGGTCGCAGCGGATGTGTTTCAACGAGGGCCGCAGGTACTGCCCGATGGTCACCAGCTTGACCCCGTGCTGGCGCAGGTCGACGAGAACCTGCTTGACCTCGTCCATGGTCTCGCCCAGCCCGACCATCAGCCCGGACTTGGTCTGGGACAAGGGCCGCATCTCGCCGGCGCGGCGGAGCACGGTCAGCGACCTCGGGTACAGCGACTTGGGCCGGACCCTAGGGAAGAGCCGGCTCACGGTTTCGATGTTGTGGTTGAACACCTCCGGTTCGGCGGCCATCACCGTGGCGATGCTGGCCTCAGACCCCTGGAAGTCGGGAGTCAGCACCTCCACCTGGCAGCCTGGGACCCGGTCATGGATAGCCTCGATGGTCCGAGCGAAGATTTCGGCACCGCCGTCAGGGAGGTCGTCCCGGTCCACCGACGTGATCACGGCGTGCTTCAGCCCCATCTCGGCGACCGCTTCAGCCACCCGGCCCGGCTCCTCAAGGTCCAGTCCGGTCGGACGGCCGGAGGTCACCGCGCAGAAGGCGCAGGCCCTGGTGCAGACATCGCCCAGGATCATGAAGGTGGCGGTGCCGNNTCCAGCATTCGCCGATGTTGGGGCAGCGGGCCTCCTCGCAGACGGTGTGCAGCCGCTTGCCACGCATGATCTGGTCCAGCTCTTGATAGCGGCCCGCGACCGGCAGCTTGACCGTCAGCCAGCTCGGCCGCCG
>PKXE01000063.1 GCA_003132265.1 Candidatus Dormiibacterota bacterium
GGGGTGGGGATGCCCGCCGCCACCAATGCCAGAGTGGTTCGGAGCTTGTCACCGGTGGTCTCGAGAACTGCCGCCCGATTGACCGTGGCCACGCCCCCGGCCTCGAGCACCCTGGCCATGGTGACCTGGCGCACGTAACTCAAGCAGCGCAGCAACACCACGTCGCAGCGACGCCGCGCAGCCACTTGTCGGCTGGCTTGGCCCGGCCCGGCCGGCGGAGCCTGGAACTGGTCGTCGTCAACCCGGACCACCGCCGCCTCGGGGTGGCGGGCGAACGCTTCCAGCAGGAGCTTCTCCTCCATCCTCACCCGGGAGCAGACCATGCCGATGCGGCGCTGGCTCACTCCCCCCACTCCTCCTCTATCTCCGGGGCCAGCGCCAGCTGAGGGGGGTGAGGCTGAACACCTCCAGCTCCGCCAGGCAGCCTCCACAGGGCAGGATCTCCCCGTCGATGGTGCCTGCCAGGCAGGCTGACTTGAGCGCCGCACTCGGGGCAGCCGGCCGGCTGCAATTCGCGATCAGTGGACATTCTGGGTACCTCCCTNNGGCGGGCCTGCAACTCCCTGCCGGTGCTGAGGTCGCGGAGGCGGCCAGCGCTGCGGTCCAGCTCGACCTGGGCGCCGTCGGCCACCGAACCGGTGTCGGTGCACTCCAGCACCGTCAGGCCGCGGTTGATCGCGTTGCGGTAGAAGATGCGGGCAAAGCTGGGAGCGATCACCGCCGCCACCCCGGTGGCCTGGATGGCGATCACCGCATGTTCGCGCGAGCTGCCGCAGCCGAAGTCGTCGCCGGCCACGATGACGTCTCCGGGACGCACGCCCTTCGTGAACTCGGGGCGCAGCTCGACGAAGCAGGCGCGCCCGAGCTCGGCTGGATCGGTGGTCAGGTTGTAGCGCCCGGGGATGATCTGGTCGGTGTTCACAAAGTCGCCGAAGCGCCAGGCCCTCGCCATCAGGAGAGCTCCCTGGGATCGGTCAGCCGACCGCGGAGGGCGGTGGCCGCCGCTGTGGCCGGGCTGACCAGGTAGATCTCGCTGCTCGGATCACCCATCCGGCCGCGGAAGTTCCGACTCATGGTGGTGACAGCCCGCTCCCCCGGGCCGAGCACTCCCTTGTGGCGGCCCAGGCAGGGCCCGCAACCCGCGCTCTCCACCGCGACCCCGGCCCTGACCAGGCTCTCAATGTAGCCGGCTCGCAGGGCGGCCAGGTAGACCTCGCGTGAGGCCGGCACCGCGATCGTGCGCACCGCCACCTGGCGCCCGTGGAGCACGGCCGCGGCGGCGGCCAGATCGGCCAGCCGGCCATTGGTGCAGGTGCCGATGAAGACCTGGTCCACCTCCAGCCCGGCCAGCTCCCGGACCGGCCTCGCCGTGTCCACCGCCGGCGGGGTGGCCACCATCGGCTCCAGGCGGTCGAGCTGAAACACCTCCAGGCGCACGTAGTGCGGATCGCGAGGCTGCAGGGCGCGCGGAACCCTGGGCAGGCGATCCTGTAGCCAGCTGAGGGTGGTGTGGTCAGCGGCGAAGAGGCCGGCCTTGCCGCCCATCTCCACCGCCATGTTGCACAGCGTCATGCGGTCTCCAACCGCCAGCTCCGCGGTGGCGGGACCGGTGTACTCCACCGCCTGATAGCGCGCACCGTCACTGCCGATGCGCCGCACCACCTCCAGGATCAGATCCTTGGCCACCACCGGAGCCACGAGCTGGCCCTCCAGACGCACCTCGATGGTGGCCGGGACCCGCAGCCAGGTCTCGCCAGTGGCGTAAGCGACGGCGACATCGGTGGAGCCCATGCCGGTTGCGAAGGCCCCGAACGCGCCCATGGTCACGGTGTGACTGTCGGCCCCGACGACGATGTCCCCGGGTGCCACCAGACCGTGCTCCGGGAGTACCTGGTGGCTGATGCCGTCGGTCAGCAGGGTGGGGATGCGGTTCTCCGCCACGAACGCCCTGGCAGCCTGCTGCTGCTGGGCGGCGGCCACGGTGGCGGCGGGGGTGATGTGATCGAAGACCACCACCGCCCGTTCGGGGTGCGCCACCGGACAGCCCAGCTCGGCCAGTCCCTCCGCCACCAGAGCCGTGGTGGTGTCGTGGCTCATCACCAGGTCGACCGGGACGACTACTGTCTCGCCGGCTTGGACGACGCGCCCCAGACGGGCGCCGATGATCTCTTCCGCCAGGGTGCCCACGGCTAGTTCCCCCCCGCGGCACTCAGAGCCGCCCGCACCACATTGGTGGTGGCAGCTCGGTCCAGGCGGCGGCCTTCGGCAGCCGTCTTGAGCGCCTCGGTGGCGATCTGGACCTCCGCGGGGGCCGCCTCCCGACCCAGCACCTCGGCGAGGAAGTTCGCCACCGCGTGCCGGCCGGTGAGCCGAGAGCCCACTGAGATCACCCGAGCCCGTCCCACCACCGCCGGATCGATCGCCTCATAGGTGCCGGGCGACCGCAACACCGCGTTGGTGTGGACTCCCGCCACGTGGGTGAAGGCGTGGGCAGCCGTCAGCGGCTGATTGAACGGGACCGTCATCCCGGTCATGGCCGCCACCATGGCATCGAGCCCAGGCAGCTGCTCCAGCCGGTAGCGAGCCACCAGCTCCGGATTCAGCGTGTAGAGACGGGCCAGCAATCCCCCCAGGGAGGTTATCCCGACCCGCTCCCCGATGCCGAGCACAGTGACATCCAAGCAGTCGGCGCCGGCTTCCCAGGCGGCGACCGAGTTGGCCACCGCACAACCGGTGTCATTGTGGCCGTGGAATTCCACGCTGAGCCCGGGATAGCGTCGCCGCACCGCGCGCACTGTCGCGCCCACCATCGCCGGGGTGGCGATGCCCACCGTGTCGGGCACACCCAGCCGCCGGGCCCCTGCCTCCACCGCCACGTCGAAGGCCGCCAGCAGCCGGGGCCGGGGAGTCCGGAAGGCATCCTCGGCGCTGAAGCGGACGAAGGCGCCGGCCGAGACGGCCAGGCCCACGGCGTCGCGGATCTGCCGGGCCAGCTGGGGCCACGACCGGCGCAGGCTCTGACCGGCCAGTGCCGGCGAGGTGCCCAAGAACAGGTTGAGGCCAGTCGCCCCCGCGGCCAGCGCCATCTCGATGTCCGCCGGATGGCAGCGAAGATGCACCCGCACCTGAGCCGCCAGCCGGAGCTGGATGATCTCCGCCACTGAGGCTGTCGCGCTCCTGGAGACCGCCGGCGAAGGCAGCTCCAGCTCGTCGATTCCCGAGGCGTCCAGAGCCAGCGCCAGCCGGGCTCGATCCGCTTGGGTAAAGTGCGCGTCCGCGAACTGCTCGCCCTCGCGCAGAGTGCTGTCGAGGATCCGCAGGGGTCCGTTCCCCATGTTCCGCGTTCCCATGATCGCCTCCCGGCCGCTCGGCCACGCCTACTCCAGCCGACCTGAATCGGTCGACCAAGAGGGCGGGCCGAGCCCGAAGGCTCCGGCCACGCGGTACCACCTCTTTTCGCCGGCGCCTCGCGACGCCGACCTTGGCGGGTGCCATCACACCCTGCCCCCATCACGGCGGGGCGCCCGGCAAGTTCTACTCCCGAAGCCGCCTTCGGTTTCTTCCTGCGGCTCGGAGGTCTTTTTCGGGAGGGGTCCCCTGCAGCCTTTCCAGCTACCAGCCACT
>PKXE01000048.1:0-2682 GCA_003132265.1 Candidatus Dormiibacterota bacterium
GCAGGGCGTGAGCTGTGCCTGGTGGTCTTCTAGGGCCGCCGTGATCCGTGTCAACTCGCCGATTTGCCAGGCCAGCTCGGGATGCCTGCCCTCGACGTCTTCGAGGACCAGCGCCGCCCAGTCGCCGTCATCGTGAACTCCGAGCAGCCCGGGGACCGGAGCCGTCCGGGGCGACTGTGCCAGCATCCGGGCCTCCTCTCGGCGAAGCGCGGGGCTCTGCGGGTTGGGCTCTCGACCAACCGCTTTGACGAAGGCGCGCCTCCCGTCCCCCAGCTGCAACCGCAGCGCCGTGCCGGGCGGGAACCCGCTCGGCTGCGAGGCCGCGGTCATCACCCGGGACCCCAGCAGGCCCTCGATCCCCGACCTGACCGAGCCAGGCAGTTCCGTCCATCCGATCCGCACTCCGGCGGCGGCCGGGAACGGCCCCCGCGCGTGGCTCTCTGGCACTTCAGCCTTACTCCTCAGCCGAGTACTAGAGGCCTCGTGACGCTGGCGACGGCCGCCAGCCGTTCAGTCACACGTCCTCGAGCTTGCCGGCCAGGTAGTCGTCGTAGGCCTGCAGGTCGAGCAGGCCGTGGCCGGAGTATCCGAACAGGATGACGCGCTCTTGGCCTTCCTCCCTCGCCCGGATAGCCTCGTCGATGGTGGCCCGGATGGCGTGGGCGGTCTCGGGAGCGGGGATCGGTCCTTGGGTCCGGGCGAACTGGATCGCGGCTTCGAAGACCTTGCCCTGGGGGTAGGCGGTTGCGCGCATCCGGCCCGCCTTGACGAGGTTGGAGATGATTGGAGCGTCGCCGTGGTACCGGAGCCCGCCCGCATGAATAGAGGGCGGGATGAAGTCGTGGCCGAGGGTATACATCGCCAGCAGCGGAGTCATGCCGGCGCTGTCGCCGAAGTCATATTCGAACTTGCCCTCGGTCAGGGTGGGGCAGGAGGAAGGCTCGACTGCCAGCAGCTCGACGTCCGGATCAGCCACAAAGGGGAGGGCCAGGCCGCCAAGGTTGGAGCCGCCCCCGCAGCACCCGATGACCAGGTCCGGCTTCTCCTCCCCGGCGAGCTGCAGCTGCTCTCGGGCCTCCAGTCCGATGACCGTCTGGTGCAACAGGACGTGGTTGAGCACCGACCCCAGCGAGTAATGGGAGTCGTCCCGGGAGACCGCGTCCCTCACCGCGTCGGTGATCGCGGTCCCCAGCGAGCCCGGGTGGTCGGGCTGGTCGATCGGAGAGGGGACCACCTCACCGCCCCAGGTCTCCATCATCACCCGGCGATAGGGCTTTTGTTCATAAGACGCCCGCACCATGTAGACCTTGCACTCCATGTCGAAGAGGGAGCACGCGTAGCTGAGGGCGCTGCCCCACTGCCCGGCGCCGGTCTCGGTGGTGAGCCGTTTGACGCCCTCGGCCTTGTTGTAGAAGGCTTGGGGTATTGCGGTGTTGGGCTTGTGGGATCCCGCCGGGGAGACCGACTCGTCCTTGAAGTAGATCCGGGCCGGCGTGTCCAACGCCTGCTCCAGCCGCCGGGCCCTGATGAGCGGCGTCGGGCGCCACATCCGCAGGATGTCGAGAACCTCGCCGGGGATGTCGATGTAGGTCTCGGCCGACATCTCCTGGCGGATCAGCGCCATCGGGAACAAGGGCGTGAGCAGGTCAGGGGTCACCGGCTCGCGGGTCCCCGGGTGCAGCGGCGGCTGCAATGGCTCCGGCAGATGCGGGACTACGTTGTACCAGGCCTCGGGTACTCGATCGGATGACATCGTCCAGCGCATCGGCTTCCTCCCTTGTTCCGCCGGCCTCGACCAGTGACTCGGGAGGGTCGAGTGCCGACCTCTGAAACCGAACCTCCCGCGCTTTGGAGCCGTACTCTAGCAGGGGCGCCAAGGGTGGCAGGGCCGCTGCGCTGCGCTGCCCGAAGCGGGCTCCCTGCGGTGGGACTGGCCACTTGCCTGGGACGGAAGTCGGTCGGCCCCGGTGCCGGCCCGGAGGTCACGAATGCGGATCGGGATTATCGGCAGTGGCAACATTGGTGGGACTTTGGCCCGGTTGCTGGCTCAGGCTGGCCACCAGGTGGCGGTGAGCAATTCGCGGGGGCCGGAGACCCTCCAGGAGTTGGTCGCGGAGCTGGGAGAAGGCGTTCACGCGACCACGCCTAAAGAGGCGGCCAGGTTTGGTGAGGTGGTCGTGGTCTCAATCCCCTTCGGTCGTTACCGTGAGCTGCCGGTCGAGGCTTTCGCCGGCAAGGTGGTGATCGATACCAACAACTACTACCCGGGGCGGGACGGCAATTTTGAAGAGCTGGACGCAGATCGTTCCACCGGCACCGAACTTTTGGCAGGGTTCCTGCTCGGCGCGAGGGTGGTCAAGGCCTTCAACGCCATCAATCGGAAGTCGCTGGATGAGCTGGGACGGCCGGCAGGGGAGGAGGGCCGGGTTGCGATCCCCATCGCTGGCGATGACTCGGACGCCAAGCGGGTAGTCGCCGAGCTGATCGACCAGATCGGATTCGATCCCGTCGACATGGGCGGCTTGGCGCAGGGCGGGCGCAAGTTCCAGGTCGGCAGCTCCCTCTACGGCAAGCTGCACACGGCTGAGGAGCTGACCGCCCAAGGCACCGGCTGATCGGCACCCGGACCAGCCCTCGACGGCAGAGCCTCTCTCTCAATCTGAGCCATTGGTGGTGGAGTGG
>PKXE01000048.1:2723-4435 GCA_003132265.1 Candidatus Dormiibacterota bacterium
GGTCAGTGGCCGTCCCGTCGCCGATCTGGTTCCACTGCCGAGCCGACTAAGTTCGACCACTTGGGAGAGCTTCATCTGGGGCAGGGACCGGTGGCCCGCCGATCCTGGCCTGGTGCGGGATCTCGCCAACCTGCTACCTGATACCACAGACGATCTTCCGGTCCCGCGAGCCCTGAAGGGGACGAAGAGGGCGCTGAACTGGCCCTTGCCGACACCTCGGTCTTCATCGCGGTCGAACAGAACCGGCCACTTGCCGGGCGTCCACCAGGGCGGGTCGCTGTTTCGGTGATCACGGTGGGCGAGCTGCGGCTGGGCCGGCTGGCGGCGGACGCCGGCAATCCTCAGCCCGACTGGCCGGCCGCGATCGCTAGGTCACGCCGCGGGCGGTGAACCGATGCTTGTTGTCGACGCCAGCGTCGTGCTCCGCGCCTGCGGCATTGCCCGGGGCTTCGAAGAATTCCGGGGCGAAGAGCTGGTGGGGCCGCCGCTCATGTGGTCCGAGGCTAGGTCGGTGCTTCACGAGCTCCGCTGGCGCCGCGAGGTCACGCCTGAGGATGCGCTGAGGACTCGGTCGCGCCTGGAGGGGTGCCCAGCGGCCCGGCGCAGCCCCGCTCGGCTGGGGGAAGAGGCGTGGCGGGTGGCCGATGAGCTTGGCTGGGCGAAGACCTACGACGCAGAGTACGTGGCGCTGGCTCGCTTGTTGAACTGCAGACTCGTCACGCTGGACGCGCGCCTCCGCCGCGGGGCCGCCCGGTTGAGCTTGGTCGTGGCACCGCATGAGCTGGGGCAGGAATAGGCCAGCTGTCTGGGACATGAGCCGAGGCCGGTCTCCGCTCGGGGCTGGGATCGAACTCCTGACCGGGCTCCGACCTCAAAAGGGTTGAAGTCACGGAAACAGGCCCAACCCAGTGCGCTATCGCAGCTGTTCAGTGGATGACCGCTGGGCGCCGCCTGACCCCAGGGTTAGACGGGTGGTGGAGCCGGCGGGAATCGAACCCGCGACCTCTTCCATGCCAAGGAAGCGCGCTCCCGCTGCGCCACGGCCCCACGTGTTCGCTCGATCGCGAGGAACTGGGGAAGGGTACCAAAGGTGGCTCCTCAGGGGTGCCGGCCGCCTGCCAATTAAGAGGCTGGACTGCACTGGATCCCGAGCGGCCCCGAATGAGGCCGCGAGAGACTAAGGCCTGTGGCCCACTGCCAAGATTCGCAGCCCGTTGGCTTGCGGTTGACTGCCTCCTCACTCAGGTTGTCGGTCTGCCGACTGGAGCCGGGCGAGCCGATCCCCAGCTGGGGGACCGACGGGGGATGGTGGAGTGTCAGCCGCTCGGCGGTCGAACTCTCGATCGTTTGCGAGGAACTCCGGGTCCCGGAGGGGGTGGTCAGGAGTGGACCCTGGCGGGCTCTGATGGTCGAGGGCCCCCTCGACCACTTGCTGGTGGGCATCCTGGCCTCGATCTCCACCACCCTGGCTGCGGCTGCGGTCCCCATCTTTGCCCTCTCGACGTACGACACCGACTGGGTGTTGGTGCCGGAGGGTCGCCTGGAGCAGGCTCGCTCTGCGCTGCTGGCGGCTGGCCACCAACTGGACCCCTGATCTCCCGCTGTTCCCTCGGACCGGGCTGAGCGCAAAACAGCGGCCCGGCAAGTGCCGGGCCGCTGGGGGAGGGTCGGGCTTGCAGCCCGGCGAGGGGAGTTTCTCCGGGCCGCAGAAC
>PKXE01000130.1:0-749 GCA_003132265.1 Candidatus Dormiibacterota bacterium
CCGACCATGGCGATGCCCGGCTCAATCGCCATGATCAAGGCGGCCATGGAGCTGGAGATGTGTTGCTGGGCGGCCGCCTGGACCGCGAAGGCGAAGGCGGAAGCCGCCAAGCCGCAGAAGATGATGTCCGCCAGCACGCTCATGGAGGGCAGGGCCAGGCCTCCGCTGAACGGCACGGCCAAAGCCAGGACCGCCGCCAGGGCCAGTAGCTGCCAGGCGCCCAGGGCCACGGCGGGGACCCGTTGGCCCAGGCGCCCGACCAATACCACCTGGAGCGAGAAGGCCGCCGCCGCGACCAGCTCAAGGGCCATACCCGCCCCCGCTTGCGGGTGGACCGACCCGCTTCCGGCGGGCACGGTTAGGCAGACCAGCAGGGTGCCCGTGACCGCCAGCAGCGCGCCTGCCACCACCCGGACGTCGGGGGCCTTGCCCCGGAGCGCCCACTCCAGACCCGGGGTGATCACGACCACCAGGCTGGTGAGGGCCGCGGCGACCCCGGGTGCGGCCCCGAGTTCCAGTCCCAGCGTCTGGGCCAGGTAGGCAATCGCCAGCACGGCCCCGAGCAGCAGGAGCATGCCCTTGGGCGCGCCCGACCAGCCCCTTCGCGACGTGGGTGAGAGCAGCCCGACCACGGCCAGGACCCCTCCCCCGACGGCAAAGCGCAGAAATAGGAAGCCGACCACCGGGTAGGTCGCGACCGCCCCCCGGGTGACCACAAAGCTCAAGCCCCAGGCGACGGCAGCTAGCAC
>PKXE01000130.1:801-2767 GCA_003132265.1 Candidatus Dormiibacterota bacterium
CGGATGCCCGCACCACCCTGGCCAAGGTAGGTCGTGCCGTGGGGCTCTCGCCGTCCTCCGTCCACGAACGAATCCGGCGGCTCCAGCGCGATGGGGTGATCAAGGGATGGACCCTCGTTCTGGATCCTCGGGCGGTGGGCCGGCCGGTGACCGCGTTCGTGGGGGTGGAGGCCGACGTCACCGGGGGCACCCTGGCCGCCCGTCTGCAGCACCGACCGGAAGTCGACGAGTGCCACAGCATCGCCGGGGATCTTTCATTCTTCCTCAAGGTCCGTGCCGCCGACACCGAAGCGCTGTTGGGACTGGTCGACTGGATCAAGGAGTTGCCCGGGGTGAGGGCCACGCGGACCACGGTGGTCCTGAAGATCGAATTCGAGCGCCAGCTCTGGCTCGGGCCGGCACCGACCCCTGAATCCGTCCCGGAGGCACTGCCTGCCGGTTGAACCCGGCCCGGGCTGGCTGGGTGCAGAGTCCCAGCGCCGACCCTGCTGGGCACGCCGCCGGACCCTCTGCGGCGGAGCCGTCCGCTATAACTTGGTCGATGAGCCAAACCGATGCCGGGGAGCGGATCCGACCTGCGCTCCCGTCCGACTGCGAAGCGGTGGCGGCACTCTACGAGGGCTATGTCCGGGACTCCCTCGCCACCTTCGAGCTGGTGGCGCCGACCCCGGACGACTGGCGATCCAAGCTGGAGGGCTTGGACCAAGTGAGCCTGCCGTTCCTGGTGGCCATCATCGGCGACGAGCTACTGGGCTACGCCTTGGTAACCCCCTGGCGGCCTCGGCCCGGGTACCGCTTCACGGTGGAGGACTCNNGGGGAGCGACGCAGGTGATCGCGGTGATCGCGGACTCCGGAGATGCTGCCTCGCCGGCTCTGCACCGCAGCTGCGGATTCGTCGAGGTCGGGCGGCTGCACCAGGTCGGCTTCAAGCAGGGGCGCTGGGTCGACACCCTGCTGATGCAACTGAGCCTGGAGGATGCCGCCGACCAGCGACGGCGTGGTCCCGCTGTTACTTGAGCAGCCGGGAGAGGCGCCGGTCAGCGAGCGGCCGCCCGCCGGTCTGACAGGTGGGGCAGTACTGCAGGGACTTCGTCGCGAAGGCCACCTCGCGGATGGTGTCGCCACAGGTGGGGCAGGATGAGCCGGTGCGACCGTGGACCCGCATCGCCGAGCGCTTGTCGTCCCTGAGCTGCGCCGCCTGGACACCAGCGACTCGCTGCACCGCGGCGCCGAGGACCTCCACCAGGGCCGCGTGGAGTGCGACCACCTCGGACCCGGTCAGGCCTCGAGCCGGCTTGAACGGCGAGAGCCGGGCGGCGTGAAGGACCTCATCTGAATAGGCATTGCCCACCCCGGCCAGCCGGGACTGGCTGGTGAGCGCCGACTTGATCGTCCCCGGCGCCTCGGCCAGAACTCGGGCCAGGGTCTGGCTGTCGAAGGCGGGGTCGAGGGGGTCNNCGAGAGTCGCTTTTCAGTACCGGCCTCGGTGATATCGAAGCCGGGCGAGACGCTCCCATCGTCCGCCGAGTCGAGCCCGACCCGGAGCGCCAAAGGTCCGCGGCCGGGACGAGCGGGGGCATCAGGGAGGTGGTCGTGCCAGCTCAGCCAGCCGCCCCGGGCCAGGTGCATCACCAGCCAAGGTCCGTCCGTCTCAGGGCAGAGGTACTTGCCCCGTCGCTGCCAGCTGCGAACCTCGCGTCCCATCAGGTCGTCGATCGGAGGATCGACGGTTTTGAGGGCTGCGAAGGAGGACAGCTCCAGGCGCTGCAGGAGGTGGCCCTTGGTCCGGAGGTCAAGCAACCGCACCAGCGCCTCCACCTCGGGCAGTTCAGGCATCTGAGGCTTTCAACCCGGGCGCCCGGCGTCCGCTCAGGGCCGCGCCAGGCCCAGGGCGGCGGCGCAGGCAGCGAGGACGGCGAGGTGGTCCTCGACTGAACCTAGCCCGGCGCCCATGGTGTTGATCGA
>PKXE01000084.1:0-3505 GCA_003132265.1 Candidatus Dormiibacterota bacterium
TGGTCTTCCAGCGGTTCAACCTGTTCCCGCACAAGACCACGCTCGAGAACATCATGGAAGCGCCGATGCAGGTCAAGGGCGAGAAGAAGGCTGAGGCACGCGAGCGGGCCATCGCCCTGCTGGCGCGGGTCGGCCTACAGGACAAGCCCTCGGCGTATCCGTCCCAGCTCTCCGGGGGCCAGCAGCAGCGGGTGGCCATCGCCCGGGCCCTGGCCACCGAGCCTCCCCTGCTGGTGGCCGACGAGCCGACCGGCAACCTGGCCGCCGCCCAGGGCAAGGAGCTCCTGGAACTGCTCTGGAGCCTTCGAGAGCGGCTCGGTACCACCTTGGTGATCGCGACCCACGACCGCACAGTCGGCGGGTACGCCACCCGCTGGCTGCAACTGGCGGATGGGGAATTGACCAGTGACAGCCCCGGCCCTAGGGCCGGCTCCCGGTGAAGGGGGGGCTCTACCTCCGCTACTCGACCCGCTCGCTTCGCCGTGGCGGCAACCGAACCGTGCTGGCGGGCTTCTGTGTCGGCGTGGGGGTGATGGCGATCGTCGGCCTGCAGCTGGCGGCCGCCATGGTCACCACCTCCCTCACCGCCAACGTCCGCTCGGCCAACGGGGGCGACGTCTCGGTGGTCTCGGTGGCGGTGCCCTTCCCTGCCAGCCAGCTCACTCTCTTCCAGACGCTCCGCCACGAGGGCCGGATCACCGGCTTCACCGCGGTCCAGGAGATCTCGGGCACCCTGATCCGGCCC
Organism: Candidatus Dormiibacterota bacterium; assembly: GCA_003132265.1. Classification (GTDB taxonomy): domain Bacteria; phylum Chloroflexota; class Dormibacteria; order Aeolococcales; family Bog-877; genus Bog-877. The sequence goes on from PKXE01000084.1 coordinate 746, forward strand.
AATGGCCAGGGGGTGTCGGTGGCGATCGACTCAGTGGACCCCGCCCGCTTCCCGCTGGTAGGCACCCTGCCCCTGAAACCGGGGGCGCTGGGGACCTTCCACCAGCTGATCAGCCGGCCCCACACCATGGTGCTCTCGGGGGCCGTCGCCAGCCTCCTAGGGGTGCGGGNNCCCGGCGGCAAGGCCGAGTACGGAGCGGTCTACGTGACCACCAGGACTGCGGCTGAGGCGGACCGGGTGGCGACCACGCTGCGCAATCAGATGCCGCTCGCCACCGTGTCCACGGTCAAGCAGGCGCTCAACTCGGACAAGCAGGCCAGCCAGCAGCTGACCCAGTTCCTCTCCGTCGCCGGGTTGGCCGCTCTCCTGATCGGGGGAATCGGGATCATCAACGCGATGCAGGTGAGCCTAGCCCGGCGCCGGCTCGAGATCGCGATGCTCAAGACGGTCGGCTACCGGCGCCGCGACCTCTATGTGCTGTTCGGCCTGGAGGCGGCCCTTTTGGGGCTGATGGGCGGAGTCGCGGGGGCGGCTGCCGGGATCGGGCTCTCGGACGCCGTCCGCCTCCTGGTCCAGAACGTCGCCAGCGTCGACATCAACTTCGTGCTCAGTCCCGAGGTGATCCTGGCCGGAGTTGGCATCGGCGTCGCCACCACCGGCATATTCGCCATTCTGCCCATCGTCCGCCTGAGCCGGGTCAGGCCGATGGCGGTGCTCCGGGACATGCCCGGCGGCCCCACGGCGGGAGTGGTGGGCTCCAGCCTGGCCCTGATGGCCCTGGTGGGGGCATTGTTCTGGCTGCTGGCCTCGGCCATCCTCGGCTCAACCTGGCTCGCGCTCTGGTTGGTGGTGGGCACCGGGGTGGCGCTGGCCCTGCTGACGCTGATCTTCAGCGCAGCCCTTTGGGTGGTTGGGCGCCTGCCGGTGCCCGAGCGGCTCAGCCCCTCCTACGTGATCCTGGTGGGGCTGGCCCTTCTGATCTCGATCGGGATCGCCCTCCTACCCAGCCTGCGGGCGGTGGGCGCCCTCCTAATCGCGGCGTCGCTTTTGGGCTTGATCGTGGTCTATGTGCCTCGGCCGGTGCGCTCGGTCGTGAGGCTGGCCTTGCGGAACTCGGGACGCCAGCGCACCCGAACCGCGGCCACCGCCGTCGCCCTCTTCGTGGGCGTCTTCGCGGTGGGCCTGATCTTGGTCCTGGGGACCGACATCCGCGGCGACCTGGACAGCTTCATCACCAAGGCGACCACCTACAACGTGATCGCGGTGGCCCCGAGCCGGAACGCCGCCCCTTTGCTCAAGGCGGCAGCCCAGCTGCACGCCAAGCAGAAGCTCACTACCCTGGCCGCGCTGACCGAGCCGGTGTCCATCAACGGCCGCCCGTTCGCCCAGTTCGGCACCCGGACCAGCCACCGGGGTAGGGCCCAGGACGCCCTCTTCCTGCTCAGCGGGATCCAAGGGTTCCCGGTCCAACAGGGGGTCCTACCCGAGGTTGACGTCACCAGCGGTCGTCAGCTCCGTGCCAGCGACGGCGCCAGCAACGGAGTACTGCTCAGCGCCTCATTGCGCCAGGCTCCGTACCACCTCAAGCCTGGCGACACCGTCACCGTGACCAATCCCTTCGCCGACCACCCGGCGGTGGTCGACCTCAAGGCAGTCGGCTTCTACATACCGATCGTGACCAAGGGCAAGGGGGTCGCCTTCAGCACTACCGAGGCACCGATCCTGGGGGTGAGCTCAACGGCCTTGGCGATCGGGGGCAGTGCCGTTAACCAGGTCGTCGAGCTGAAGTTCCCGCCCAACCGCGCCGCGGCCGCCGCGACCCGGCTCCGCACCGCCGACCCCTCGGCGCTGGTGGTGAACCTGGCCGACTTCACCCTGATCATCGACCAGTTCCTCAACAACGCCATCCTCTTCCTCACCGCCATCGCCTCNNCTGGCCCTGCTGGCGGGGATCGTGATCGTGGCCAACTCGGTGGCGCTCTCCCTGCTCGAACGCCGGCGCGAGATCGGGGTCCAGAAGGCGGTGGGACTGAGTAATCGAGCCGTTTACTCCCAGGTGCTGGTGGAAACCGCGACCGTAGCCTGGCTGGGCGCCACCTTCGGCATGGCCGCGATCGCTCTGGTCCTGGTCCCCCTCGGACGACTGGTGCTCAAGGTCAGCCTGGGTATCCCCACCCCGCTGGCCCTGGCCATCGTCCTGGGCGCCATCCTGGTCGCCGTTGGTACCGCTGCTCTCGTGGCTTGGAAGCCGGTTCGGGTCCGTCCCCTGGAGGTTCTGCGCTACGAGTAGGCGATGACCTGCCGCGCCCAGGCGCGTCGTTGGCACGCAGGTAGCGGGCTCATACCTGCGACTCGGACGCTCCCGTCAATCCGGCTGGCGGGAGAGCAGAAAGGTTGGACGACCTGCCGGGAGCCCGACCAGCTGTTGACCGGACCCCGTTCAGCAGTCCACCAAACAGATTTCCCATTACCTGGACCGATTGAGAGGACCACCCAGCAACCGAGCCGCAACGTCGAGCGACGGTCATTCGGGAAGACGGTTCAGTCGGCGGCCTGGAGCACCGCTGCCAGCTGTGCGCTGGTCGGGAAGCCTCGTAATCCGTGTCCGGTGTCGTACAGGCGACACGACAAGCTGGCGGCTCCTGCGGGAAGTGGGAAGGGATCGTGCCCGTCGATGAGGATGGTTGGGGAGCCATGGAAGCCAAGCTGCTCGGCCTCGGCATCAGAGTTGACCACATGTGTCGCCACGGCGACATCCTT
>PKXE01000084.1:3541-4357 GCA_003132265.1 Candidatus Dormiibacterota bacterium
GAAGGTTTAGGAGGTGAGGAATAAAGATCGGCGAGCTGGCCGAAGCCCGTGGTCTCGGCACGAAAGCCAGCCGCCACTACGAGCGGATCGGCGCCTCCCGGAGCTAGCGCACGATCTGCTCCGGTGTGTCCTTCCTGCCTCTCAATTCGGTCCTCCTTGCCCCTAATCGCCAGATGGGACCACATACCCGTTGGACCAGTCTCAGGGGGTCCGCACAGAGCGTACAGCACCTCGCTTCGCCAGCTCTCGCGGTGCATTCTTGCTCACATCGAAGCTCATCGACTGGCGCAATCGCTGGTCACCAGACCCGCCGCTTATCCGCTGAGGTTCTTAGTCACCCAGACCGGATCCTGATTGCCCCGCAGACCCGTTGTCCTGTCCGTCCACAGGCGTGGCCAACTGGTTTCCGTTTCCATTCCGCCAGGGGCGGACCCAAGCCAGCCAAACGGTCGCGGTGGTGACAAGTACCGAGCAGAGAATCCAGCCGAGCGCGGTGGTACCGACCCCCACGTATTTGAGCCCTGACGCAAAAATGACGAATGTGATGACCGGGCGCACGTAGCGGTCGGGTGCTCGCGAGGAGAGGAAAGAACCGACGAGCACAGCAGGTACGCTCCCAACGATGAGCGAGGTGGTGACCGAGAACTCCACATGGCCGAACGCCAGCGCCCCAAGGGCCGCCGCTCCGGTCAGTGGTACAGCCTGAGCGAGATCTGTCCCCACCAGCTGGTTGGCTCCGAGCATTGGGTAGAGGAACAGCAGAAGGACAATCATCAACGAGCCCGAGCCAACCGACGTGATCCCGACCATGATCCC
>PKXE01000084.1:4367-5346 GCA_003132265.1 Candidatus Dormiibacterota bacterium
GCGGCGCCGAGAGCCGTCTGAACGTTGTTCTCGGCGACCTTTGCCTGAACCATCAGATGAAGGATGTATGCCCCAACGAAGGCCATCGGGACCGACCCCAACACCATCCACCCCACAAGTCTGAGGTTGACTGTGCCCTTGCGCAGATGTACCGCGGCACCGAAGGGACGCATCACCATGGCAGCGACCAAGTCGCTAGAGATCGCAGTGGAGGGCTTCACCGCAAACAGGAGGATCAGCATCGGGGTCATGAGTGCACCGCCGCCCGCGCCAGTTACTCCGACGAGGAAGCCGACGATGGCGCTGCCGAGAACGATATATGGATTCACGTTTTTGGCACCTCCGAATCGGGCTGTCTAAAAGGCGGTGCGGATTGACTGACAACCCTGCGACCAGGTGTTTTGTGCCGAGTGGCTGAAACCATACCATTGCCCTAAGTCGCCAGGAGTGTGTATTGCACACCATTCCGCGCACAACCGGGCCACGTGGAGGAAGGGCGCGGTAGGGTCCGGGCCGGCGCCATCCGGGCGGCCATTCGCCGCTGACCGGGGGGTCACGGCCAAGGGTACCTTTGGGGGGATTTCGAGCGGGTCAACAGTGCCGACCGGCTCGCGCCCCAACCGCTCCTGGAACGCTAGCAGTCGGCTGACCTGTTGGCGCCGCTGACGGGCTCCAGCTCAACGGGGTGACCGGCTGGCCCGGCTGGGGGGCCGCTGCCCGTGGTCACCCGTGGTCGGGTCCGGACCCTACGCGCCGGTTCCGTCACGTCCAGCGGGGGTGCCCCAGCCTCGGCGGCGCCCGACCCGCTGACCCACCCGGGCTCTGGGGCGCCGGGTCCGGAAGGATTTTCTTGGGGACTGCGGGCGATCACGAACTGGTGGCTGGCCCAGGCCGAGTCCGAACCCACCAGCACCTCGAGGCCCAGGTGTGCGTCCTCCACCCGGGCTGGCAGCGGCGGCTGCGATAGCGCCTCATTCAG
>PKXE01000211.1 GCA_003132265.1 Candidatus Dormiibacterota bacterium
GCCGGGATAGCCAGCGGACGGCGGCGGCGTGCTGTGGCTCGTCGGGGGCGAGTGCTGCGAGCAGGACGGAGGTGTCGACGTAGACGGTGACCTGATCCTGGCGGTCGGTCATCGGTCCGTGTCCCTCTGCTCGCCGAGGGCGGCTGCCAGTCCCCATGCGGGCAGGTCGGCGGCAAGGACCGCCGCCAAAGCCGTGGGGTCGGCTGCCCTGGTCACCCCGGCCTGGCGTGGCCGCTCCAGCCGGTTGCCCCTAGGAGGTGATGGTGGCGCCGGTCTCGAGGTCGAAGAACTGGAGGTGCTCGGTATCCGGGACGAGCGTCACCGACTGACCCACCTTGAGCTGGACCCGCGGGTCGACTCGGGCCACTCCCGGAGCCGTCTTGTCACTGCCCCCGGCCCCGATGGCGAGGGGCAGGGTTTGGTCCTCGCCCTCGGCTGCCGCCCCCTCGGGGCGGATGTGGTCGGCCTTGATCCGGAAGTGAACGATGACCTCGGCGCCCAGCGACTCCAATAGGTCGATCTCGGCGTGGAGCACGGATGGGTTGTCGGGGAGTTCGTGACCCACCGCCAGATGCTCGGGCCGGATCCCCACCGCCACCTGGCGGCCCCCGTATTGGGCCAGGGCCGGGCGCTCCTTTAGCTCGGAGGGGGGGACGACGATCCGCTGGTCGCCCAGCCTGACCGCCACCTGGCCGTCGTCTGACTCCAGCCCGCCCTGGTAGATGTTCATCGCCGGGGAGCCGATGAACGCGGCCACGAAGAGGTTGGCCGGGTGGTCGTAGAGGGTCTGGGGGGCCTCGCACTGCTGGAGTACGCCGTGGGCCAGCACCGCCACCCGGTCCCCCATGGTCATGGCTTCGATCTGGTCGTGGGTGACGTAGAGGGTGGCCACCCCCAGGCGGCGCTGGAGCCGGGACACCTCGGCCCGCATCTGGACCCGAAGCTTGGCGTCCAGATTGGAGAGGGGCTCGTCCATGAGGAAGACGGCGGGCTCCCGGACCAGGGCCCGGCCCATCGCCACCCGTTGGCGCTGGCCCCCGGACAAGCTGGCGGGCTTGACGTTGAGCATGCCCTCCAGACCAAGGGTCTGAGCCGCCTCCTGAACCCGGCGGTTGATCTCGGCCTTGTCCAGGTGCCGCAGCTTGAGCGAGAAGCCGATGTTCTCGGCCACCGTCATGTGGGGGTAGAGGGCGTAGTTCTGGAACACCATCGCCACGTCCCGCTCCTTGGGGCTGAGGTCGTTGACCACCCTGCCCCCAATCCGGACCGTGCCCCCACTGATCTCCTCCAGTCCCGCCACCATCCGCAGAGCGGTGGTCTTGCCGCAGCCAGAGGGCCCCACCAGGACCATGAACTCGCCGTCGGCCACGTCCAGGCTGAGGTCCGAGACGGCCTGGTTCTTGTTGGGGTAGACCTTGGTCACGTGGTCAAGTTCGATGGTCGCCATAGCTGCGGTCCCTCCTTGCTTCTAGCCTTTGAGGCTGCCGGCGGTCAGACCGCTGACGATCCGGCGCTGGGCGATCAGGACCAGGATCGCGATCGGGATGGTGATCACCACCACCGCGGCGTCGATGCGGTTGTAGAAGGTCTGGAACTGGCTCTGGCCGAAGATCACGATCGCCAGCGGGGCGGTGAAATGAGACGGACTGTCGAGGAAGGAAAGCGCAAAGGCGAAGTCGTTCCAGGCCAGGATGAATGACAGTATCCCGGCTGTGAAGACTGCCGGAACCGAGACCGGGATCACCACCTTGCGGAGCGTCTGGAGTCGGCTCGCGCCATCCACCAGGGCCGCCTCCTCCAGCTCCTTGGGGATCTGGGCGAAGAAGTTGCGCAGCAGCCAGGTCGCCAAAGGAAGGGTGTAGACCAAGTAGGTGAGGATCAAGGGATAGATGTTGTCCAGCAACCCGAAATCACGGTAGAGCAAGAAGAGCGGGCCCACCATGGCCAGCACCGGAAAGAAGCCGGCCAGTAAGACAAACGTCAGGATCACCCCCCCGCCCCGGATGGGCAGGCGCGCCAGCGCGTAGCCGGCCAGCGAAGCCACCACGACGGTGACCACGGTGGTGGCCAGCGCCACGATGGCGCTGTTGATCAGCGGCGTCAGGAAGTGGAGTTGGGTGAAGTCGTCGATGTAGGAGGAGAGGGTGAGGTGCGCGGGAATGAGGCCATTGGCGCCGCCCACTCCCTGGACGAACTCGGAGTTCGACTCCAGCGACGTGCGCAGAATCCAGAAGAAGGGGAAGAGCGCGATCAGCACCACCACCGCCACCGCCAGGTAGAAGAGCAACTGGCTGCCGAGGTGGCGTCGACCCCTCGGGCTTCGCCAGCGGTGGACCGCCGGCACCGCGCTTGGAGCCGGGGCGGCCAGAGCGGTGCGGGCGGGACTGGTGGCCATTACGTCTTGGGCCTCATCACCAGCACGATGCCGCCCGCGATCAGCAGTGAGATCACGACCAGGCTGATGGAGATAGCGCCGCCGTAGCCGAAGTTGGTGTTGACCAGAAAGGCTTGCCAGTTTAGGTAGGAAAGGGTCTCGGTGGTGGTGCCGGGACCGCCTCCGGTCATGATGTAGATGATGTCGAAGACCAAAAAGGCCTGCAGCGTACGGAAGATTACGGCCACCATCAGGGCCGGACGCAACAGCGGCAGGGTCATGCGCCGGAACGATTGCCAAGCGGTCGCTCCATCAATGCGGGCGGCCTCGTAGACGTCGCCAGGGATCAACTGCAAGCCCGCCAACAGGATGATGGCGATGAACGGCACGTTCTTCCAGGCGTCGGCGACCAGGATCGCCGCCCAGGCGGTCCACTCCCCCGCTAGCCAGGTGGTGTTGGAGCCGGGCAGGTGGAGCAGCCCCAACACGTAGTCGACGAAGCCGCTGCGCTGATCGAACATGGTGGTCCAGAGCATGGCCGAGACCACCGTTGGCACCGCCCAGGGGATGAGGATGGCCGCTCGCATCAGGCCCCGGCCCCGGAAGCCGCGGTGGAGCATGAGGGCTAGGCCCAGGGCCGCGACTGTCTCCAACACCACCGAGACCGCGGTGAAGGCCAGGGTCCGGGCCAGAGCCTGGGGGAAGCCCGTCGCGGTGGCCAGTTCCTGATAGTTCTTGAGGCCGACGAAGTTCTGGGGCGCGCCGGCGTTACTGAGGACGACGTTGTGGAATGAGTTCCAGAGGTTGTAGACAAGGGGATAGCCGGTGACCAGCAGCAGCAGGATCACCACCGGCGCCACCAAGGCGTAGCCCAGGCGGCGATCGGCCTTGCGGGCGACCCCGGCCGTGGGCGGGGCCCCGCCCATCGAGGGCAGGCGGAACCGCCGCATCACCGACCGGGCGCTCACGGCGGCCCCCCTACCTGGCTACTGCAGCTGCCTTCCGGCCATCACCCGCCGGCGTCCGCCTTGACGATCGGCGCGGCCGTAGCCAGCGCCTGGGCGGGCGGGGTCAGGTTGGAGAAGACCGAGGAGAGCATGGTCTGGAGGTCAGACGAGATCTGGAGGTAGTTGGGGTTGACCGGGCGGGGCTGCGCGTACTTGTTGAGCGTCTCCACCTGCGCGAAGTACGGGGCAGCCTTGAAGAGGGCCTTGGTGTAGGCCGCGGGCAGGGCGGGGGGATCACCGGTCGCGATCGCTCGCGCGGTCTCGACCTTGGGGCTGGTCAGGTACTGGATCAGCTTCCAGTCCGCGGCCGAATGGGTGCTCTTGGCGTTGATGGCCAGCATCTCACCGCCCAAGGCCGAGCCCGGGGTGCCCCCCGGGTTGGCCGGGAAGGGGATGTAGCCGACATGGCCTTTGGCGGGGCCGCCCGTGGACGCCACCACCGAGGCCACGAAGGGGTAGTTGATGGCGAAGGCGGCGTTGCCAGCCTGGAACTCGCTCTCGACCTGCCCTTCCTGCCAGCCGGTGACGGCCTGGGGGGCGATCTTGTTGGTGTAGATGGCGTCATAGAGCCACTGCAGCGCCTGGCGGTTGCCCTTGGTGTTGAGCTGGAGAGGGTTGAGCTTGCCCCCGAAGGCNNGACGACCTGAGCCGGGGAGGTGGGCGGGGTTTTGATCAGATCGGTGCGGTAGAAGAGCCCTTCCGGGTTGTCGAACCAGGGGATGGCATAGGCCTTGCTCTTGTACATACCCGCCGCCACCTCGGTGGCGAAAAACTGCTTCAGGTTGGGCTTCAGGCTGCTCAGGGACTTGATCCAGCCCGCCTTGCCGAACTTGGCCGGGTAGGTCACGTCCGACTCCAGCACATCGGGGCTGCTGGAGCCGGCGATGAAGCGCTGCTCCAGCTGCTGCAAGTAGGTAGTGGAGTTGGGCGACAGCACCAGGATGTGGACCTTGATGCTGGGATTGGCCTTCTCGAAGTCGTTGATCGCCTTCTGGGTCTGCTGACCTTCACTGCCCAACCCGGACTCAGCGAAGGTGATCGTCTGCTTGCCGGCGGCGCTGACGGGGCTGCTCGCGGCCGCCTCCGCTAAGGCGGTCATCGCCACGAGGGTCGCCACCCCCAGGGCGACCACCCTGCTCGGTCGTCTGGCGCGCATCCGCCATCTGGTCATGGCACCACCTCCTCCACACCGATTGAGGCGGGCAGCGCCCGCTCAGGACCCTTCGTTCGCTCATGAGGTCGGCCCGTTCGCGTTCTATCACAGCTAGCTCAAGTCTGTCCAGTCGCCGTCCGTCGCGATACCCGGTAGTTCACGACCGGTCCCTGCCTCAGGTGGTCGGCGCCGCGCCCGGCGAGGCCGAGAGCGGCCGCAGCGAGCGGGCGCCCTAGGGACCGAGGCTCGGCCGCGCCCGAGACCCCCCTCCCACCTTGCCCATCGGCACCGGCAGCCATAGGGGCGGCCTCGGTGTTACCGAACTCAGAGACCGACGCCGCGCCCATCGCACTTCTTTGACAGCCCAGGCTGAAGGACCCGGCGGCCTGGGCCAGCTCTGACCAAGAGCGGGCGGGCGGAGCGCGGGCTACCGGCGGGCGGGCGCGGCTGGCGCTCGGGTCACGGTCGCTTGACGCTACGGGTCCGGCGCCGGGGCCGAATGGTCCGCTTCCCCTCCTGCGCCACGACACTTATTGAGCCGTCGGGCTCCAATTCCACCAACGTCGTCTCTTTGACGTCGTCCACCCCGTGCTCGCGCAGGGCTGCCTCGGCATCCTCCTGATCCAGCCCCTGACTGCGCAGGGCACCGGAATCCCAGCGCCCCTCGGACGCCAGCACCGTCGCGCGTGGCTGCAGAAGCTGGCGTATGAACTTATTGCGCAAGCGGCCCTGGCCGACCGTCCAGTTGACTGCCAGCAACGTGCCGATGATGAGGAGTCCGCCCACCAGCGAGGTGTCAGGACCGGTCATCGCCGGCTGCACCGCGTTGGCGACCAGCAGCACCAGGACCAGGTCGAATACGGTCATCTGCCCCAGCTCACGCTTGCCGAAGAACCTGAGGCCGATCACCATCACCACGTAGATCGCTACGCAGCGGATCACGATGTCCCAAGGGGCGAGGGCGAGGTGGGTCAGGTCCATAAATACTCTCCAGTGGTGACGGGCGCGGCCAGAGCCGGCCGAGCGCAGGTGGCATCAACCCGCTGATGATCGGGGCAGCCGCCCACCCCGTGCGCCGGCGCGATCGCCAAGAGCCCCACGGGACCGCGCGCTTGGGAGAGGCCCGGATACCAGCGGAGTTGGAGCAGCTGCCCGAGAGGCGCTAGGAAATGGAGTGTTCCGGGCCCGGGTGGGACGGCGGACGATAGGTCCCCGCGGGAGCGGGACCGAATCGCTCTCCATGTCCCGGGTAGCTCGGCCGACGAGCGCGCAGGCGATGGCTTCTCCGCAAAGGCATCGCCTGGCGTGCAGAGAACCCTAGCTGAACCCGGCTGGTCCATTTGACTCAGCACGCACCCC
>PKXE01000216.1 GCA_003132265.1 Candidatus Dormiibacterota bacterium
CGCCCCCCCGGCCCGAGGTGGCCACCTCCCCGGCTGGGGACCGGCCTCGGAACAGCCACCCCCTCCCCCTCGAGGCGGTGAGGAGGAGGCGCCCAGTTGACTCTGATCGAGACGGTCCAGCTGCCGGGGACGGCCGCAGCGGCCTGGGATCTGCTGGCCGAGCGCCAGGGAGCGCTCCGGCTGGCCCCGGGGCTGAGCGTGGGCCCAGATGGCCGGGGCACCCTAAGAATTGTGATCGCCGGGCACTCGGTCACCTACCGCGGCTACGCCCGCCAGCACGTCGAGGAGGAGGGCCGGCACCTCACCTGGACGCTCAGCGGCAAGGAGGTCCGCGGCACCGGGCGGGCCCACGCCGAGGTGAGGGCCCGCTTCCGCGACGACCCTGAAGGCGGCAGCGACCTGCGCCTCACCGTGCTGGTCGAGGGCCGCGGCCGCCTGGCGGAGATCTCCGAGGTAGATCTGGACCGGGCGGTCGGCTCGGTCATCGCCCGGTTCAAGAGGGCAGTCACCAAGGAGCTGGCGGACGCCGCGCCGGCCGGGGCACCCGCCTCAGCTCCGTCTCCCGCGGCTGCCCCGGCGGCGAAGCGCCCCCAGACCGGGGCGGAGGGGACCCCCCAGCGTTCCACCATGCGGGTGGAGGTGATGCCGCCGAGCCGGGCGACGGTGCGGCGGTCGCTGCCGGCCGCAGCCGCCCTGGGTGCCCTCGCCCTGGGCCTAGCGGCGCTGGTGCTCTGGCGCTCTCGGAGAAAAGGCTAGCCGGCGGACTGTCCTGGCGGCCGCGAGCGGCGCCGCTTGCCACCGCCACCGCCTTCGCCCCTCGCACGCGGTTCTTGCAGGAGGCCGGCGGCCGGAACCGCCACCACCGTGCCGGATTCGGTCATGGTCACCAGCACCTGCTCTCGGACGACGCTGATCTCGGTCACCGTGGCCGACTGACCCTCCACTTCGAGGGAGGTGCCGGGAAGTGGCAGCTGGCGCTTGAGGTCCACGTACTGCTCGTTCTCGTACTGCAGGCAGCACTTGAGCTTGCCGCACATCCCGTTGAGGCGGGTGGGGTTGAGCGGCAACCCCTGCTCCTTGGCCATCTTGATCGTGATTGGTACGAACTCCTTGAGCCAGGAGGAGCAGCAGAGCCGGCGCCCGCAGGGCCCATAGCCGTCCTTCTCCTTGGCCTCGTCGCGCGCGCCCACCTGGCGCAGCTCGACCCGGCAGCGCAGCCTGGAGGCCAGTTCCTTGGCCATGTCCTGGTAGTCGGTCTGGCGCTCCGCCGTGAAGTCGAAGAGGATCCGGGTCTCGTCGAAGCTGATCTCCGCCCGAGCCACCTTGATCGGCAGGTCGCGCTCCTGGACCAGGTCGCGGGCCTGCCGCACCACGTCAGGGATCCGGCCGTTGACCTCAGCCCTTTTTTCCAGGTCCTCCTGGCTGGCTCGGCGCGTCACCGGGGGCAGGGGGTTGGGAACCATTCGCTGGTCCATCTCGGTGGCCTCCATGACCACCTCGCCGATCTCCAAGCCACGAGCCGTCTCCGCCACGACCTGGGTGCCCGGCACCAACTCCTCGTCCCGGGGGGCGTAGTAGTTCAAGGGTCCGTGACGGCGGAATTTAACCCCCACCGCTAAGGGCATTTGCTCACCTCTGGTCGCTTGCGCTGAGGGCCGGCTGCCGATCGCCTCCGGGAGGGCCCGGGGACTCGTCCCCGAACGTGAGGAGCAGGAACCGGTCCAGGACGAGCCGCGGGGTTGCCATCTCGTCGAGCCGCGAGAGCGCGTCCAGCGCCAGATCGTAACGCCTGGAGCACCCCTGCGGCCCGAGCCTCCCGGCCCACTCAGCGGCCCTCGCCGCCTGGTCCGGCCAGCGGGCAAGCGAAGGGGCGCCGATCGCCAGGCAGCAGCAGTCCCGCAGGAAGCTGGCCCAGACCCGCAGCGCTCCCCTGGCGACCTCCCGGTCGGTGCCGCGCTCGGCCAGCTTGCGGCTGAGCTCCAGCCACTGGCCAGGGCCCTGATCGGCGCAGGCCAGCAGCTGGTCGAGCCGCTCTCCGGCGCGCCGCCCCAACTCGGGGTCCGCCGCCATCTCCAGCCCCAGTCCCGGCCGGCCGAGGCAGATCGCCGCCGCCACCCGCGCCCGCTCTGGGCTGAGGCGGTGGACCGAGACCAGCCACTCCGTGATGGCCTCGGTCTCGACCGGCCCCAGCAGCAACTGCTGGCAGCGGCTCCTCAGGGTGCTGGGGAGGTGATCTGAGTCAGGCCGGGAGGTGCAGAGCCAGATGACCGTGTTGGGGCGTGGCTCCTCCAAGAGCCGCAAGAGGCTGTTGGCGGCCGGCAGGCTGAGCCGCTCCGCGTTGCCGATCACGGCCACCTTGCCCGTCCCGGCGAACGCCGACAGGCTGAGGAAGTGCTGGAGGGTGGGCCCCTGGTCGGCCTCCAAGTCGGAGTCTTGGGCGCGGATGCGGTCGATCCCGATCGAGGCGGTGCCGTCCTCCAGCCAGAGGTCGGGATGGGAGAGCAGCCCGCCCGGCCAGTCCGGGCCCGAAAGCAGCTCCGCCGCTACTGAGAGGGCCAGGGTCGTCTTGCCGACCTGGGGCGGCCCGGAGATCCAGTAGGCATGCGAGAGCGTCCTGGTCGAGAGCTGGTGCCGCAGCGAGGCCACCGCCGGGAGGTGACCGATGACGTCCCCCA
>PKXE01000010.1:0-3849 GCA_003132265.1 Candidatus Dormiibacterota bacterium
AATCGGGAGCGACCCGCCAGGTGGCGGACCTCGTCTTGGGCTCGAGCTACCACCCGTCCCCTACCGGCAACATCGGCTTTGGCGCTGCCCACAATGCCCTGGCTCAGCTGGCCGGCCCTGGGTGCCAATACCTCCTGCTCCTCAATCCCGATGCGGTGCCGCAGTACGACTGCCTCCAGAAGCTGGTCGCCGCCGCGGAGCTGGACCCCAAGGCGGCTCTCATCGAGGCTGCCCAGTTCCCCATCGAGCATCCCAAGGTCTACGATCCGGTGAGCTTGGAGACGAATTGGTGCACGGCCGCCTGCGTGCTGGTCCGCAGAGAAGCCTTCCTGGAGCTGGGTGGATTTGACCAGGGACTGTTCCTTTACTGTGAGGATGTCGACCTCAGCTGGCGGGCGTGGCTGGCGGGATGGCACTGCCGGTACGTCGAAGGCGCCCGCTGTGTGCACGTGACCGAGGACCAGGATCTGGCCAAGGATCGATCCGCGGAAGCGCTTCACAGTCATGTGGGACACCTCTATCTGCGCCGCAAGTACTTCGNNGGGGCGGTCGAGCAGATCCTGGATCTCTTCGCGACCCTCCCGCAGACCACCGTCGACCGCCGGGAGGACCCGCACATCGTGCTGACGCCCGGGGAGATCTATGCCGACCGACGCTGGTAAGTACGATTTCGTCGTCGATCCCAGCAACCGCAACAGCACCTACGGCCTGATCTGCGACCGGGTGCCCTCAGAGGCTGCGGTCCTCGACATCGGCTGCTCCTCCGGCAACCTGGGGCTGGTCTTGGAGCGGCTCCGAGGTTGCCGGGTGTTGGGAGTCGACATCGACCGCGATGCGGTGGCGGTCGCCCGGTCGAGGGGGATCGAGGCCATCGTGGCCGACCTGACCCACCAGCCCCTCGCCGACGTGGTCGGCGAACGCCGCTTTGACGTGATCATCCTGGCGGACGTTCTGGAACACCTAGTCAGCCCGGCCGCCATTCTGGCCCCGGTTGGATCCCTGCTCAAGCCGGGGGGCAGGGTTCTGTGCTCCTTCCCCAACATCACCCACCTCGATGTCCAGGTGATGCTCGCCCAGGACGAGTGGCGCACTCAGCCGACGGGGATTCTCGACGAGACCCACCTCCGCTTCTTCACGGTTGCCAGCTTCACCGAGCTGGCCTTCGCCTGCGGCTACGACGTCGCGGCGATCGACCGGGTCACCCTGCCGCCGCTCGGGACGGAGGTCCTCGACTACGGCCAGCGGCTCAGTCTGGGGGAGGCCGAGGTGGCCGCCCTGGCAGCCGTATCACATCAGGGCAATCCCAACAGCGAGGTCTACCAGTACGTGTTCGAGCTTCACCGGGCACCGGAGCGCCGCCGCTTATCGGAGGGGCTCAACCTCGCTCGAGCGCTGCCGGGTGACCCGGCCCAGGCTGAGAGGCCGGGGCGCCTGGATGTGGTCGTGCGGACCGTTGAGGGCCGGCTGCAATACCTCAAGGACGCGCTCTACTCCCTGGCGGGGGTGACCTACCCGGCGGTCCGGGCGATCGTCTGCGTGGACAGCTCGTCCCCCGCCTATGCGGATGAGGTGCGCGAGCTGGGGGACCATCTCTCGGGCCTGCTGGAGTTGACCGTGACCGTGGTGCCGTCCCATCAGGCGCAGCGTGGGAGACCTCTCAATTGGGGCTTGGACCAGGCCAGCGGCGAGTACCTCGCCTTCCTCGACGACGATGATGTCTACTATCCGGCCTTTGGGGACCGCCTGATCGGATGCCTCAAGGATCATCCGCAGGCGACTGTCGCCTACGGGATCGGCCAGGTGGTGCGGGGGGAAGCCACCGACTCCGGCTTTCGGGCCCTGTCCCACCTGAAACAGTACGACGAGCCCTTTGATCGCGCCCGTCTCTTCCTGGAGAACTACATCCCGATCAACACCTTGGTGGTGCGGCGGGCCGCGATCATGGAGGCCGGAATCCGCTTCGATGAGAGCCTTCCGATCTACGAGGACTGGGCCTTTCTGCGTGAGCTGGCGGCCCGCTTTGAGTTCAAGTTCGTCAACGCGGTAGTCTCCGAGTACCGCCTGCGGACCGACGGATCCAACGCCGTCCCCGAGGGGTCAGAGGGGCGCTGGGAGAGGACGGCGGCTCAGGTACAGAACCGGTACGCGGCCCAGACGGTTCGTCTGCGTGCCGAGGAGCTGGCTACTCTGGCGCAGAGGGCGCGAGCCCCCGACATCCGAACCCAGGCGGCGCTTGATGCTCTGCGGGCCGAACTTGCGGGGGCGAAGAGCCTCAATCGTCAGCTCCTCTCCTCGCGGAGTTGGAAGCTCACCCGGCCTCTGCGACGACTGCTGCGATCAGGCCTCCCCGAGGAGGCTTGATCGGGAGGTGACCCCTGAGAGAGTTCCCGCGGCGGGGACTTAGGGGCGTCGTCAGTCTCGACTGCGGTCACGCTGGCGGCAGGCGGGGTAGCCGAGTCACCGGCGGCTCGGCGCTGCCCTCATCCTGACTCACGAGATTGCGCAGTCTGTTATCGGCGTCTGTACGGCACAGCCCTTGATGGTTTCGAAGGACGCGTATCGTCGTCGGGACTCGCGAGCTGTCGTTCCAACGCGGTAAATGCGGCGATTACCTCGGGGGCTTCGAAGGCGCGATTGCGGCGGCCGACATTCACCTGACTCAGGATCTTGGCGTCAGCCAGCCGTCGAATGGCGACACTGGCCGGATTGTAGGTGCGAGCGATCAGAGAGGCAGCGCTAGCCACAGTAAGGATCGGGGCTCCCGGAAGTACGCGCAGGAGAAGGTCAGTTCCGGAATTGACGCGGACGGACCCGAGCCGGTTGCGCCACTCCGTCTCTAAATCAGAAGCGCGCACTTCAAATGTAGTGGCATCGTGTACTGATCTGGTACAGGCTGCGGCGAACCGTCCAACCCAGGTGTTGAGCCCGTGGCGAGCCCCGGGGGACGTGGGCGCCCCGAGGTATCGAAACTGGGTCAGGCCATCGACATAACTCTCGGCCCATGTGGCAAGAATGAGCGAGACGGGTGGAAGAACCCGCACAGCGAGACCGCGTCGGCGAAGGATAAGGTGGATGAGAACTCGGCCCGTACGGCCGTTGCCGTCCACGAAAGGATGGATTGTTTCGAACTGGGCATGTGCAATCGCTGCCTGGGCTACAGCTGGAAGATCGTCGGTCCCACAAAAGGCGCACAGGTCTTCTATCAGGTCATCGACAAGTTCGGGCGGTGGGGGCACAAACGACGCGGAGCACGGGTTATAGTCGCTTCCCCCAATCCAGTTCTGTTCGCTGCGAATTTGCCCTCCGGACTTCTCAGAGCGGGTTCCAGCGAGGAGTCGCCTGTGCATTTCCAGCAGCAGTCCTTTGGTGATGGCATTGCCCTGTCCCACGCGCTGGACAGCGAAGACCATTGCGTCTATGTTGTTCAGCACTTCGGTGGCACTGACGTCAGCCGATTTCTCATGCAGACCTCGGACAACCTCGGCGTGGAGGAGTCGCCTGGCGCCGATCTCCAGGCCCTCTAGCCGTGAAGACGCCACCGCCTCAGCGCGGAGGAGAAGTCGGGCTAGTGCCTCAGTGTCGACGAGGGTGGCCGCCTCAGCGTTCAGGCGGACAATTGCAGCCTCGGCGTCCGCAACGTCGGCGGCTACTTCGCCGTCGAGGAGGATCTGTCTCCCCGCGAGGGAATCAGGGACGAAGGCGCCGTAGTCGCAAGGTNNCTCCAGCTCCGCTTCACAACCTTTGACATGGACTCTACTTATTTGAGGTTAGCACATAACCTCAAATAAGGGATGGTGCTATTGGAGGTTACCTTTCCCCTGGCCTCGCCCCCCTCACCTTGAAGCTGTC
>PKXE01000010.1:3904-4097 GCA_003132265.1 Candidatus Dormiibacterota bacterium
CCGCCGCCAGAAGCTCCGCGTACAGCGCCTCCACGGTGGGGGTAATGGCGGTTCAGCCACAAGGCAACCTTCAGTCCGGTCCACCGACCGGTACCGGGCGGAATCAGGCACGCTGCGTGGCACTCGGCAGATACGGACGTGCCACAGAAATGGAGCATCCGATAGCCCCCGGCCGCCCCGCTCGCTGAGGCTA
>PKXE01000046.1 GCA_003132265.1 Candidatus Dormiibacterota bacterium
TGGTGTCATGTGGTGGTGGGGCTAGAGAGGTGGGGAGATGTCAACGCCGTAGTCGGCGAGGGCCGCTTTCCGGCTCACGTACCCCAACCGCACATCCCGCTCCACCGCTTCCCGGCTGCGTTCCGAGACCGGACCATAGCCTCCGCCACCCGGGATGATCTCCGTGACGACCTGGTCTGTCCGGATCTCGTGCGCGGTCCGGGGACTGACTGCCTCTCCGTCGATCCCCACAAAGCCAGCCTGTCCTGGGCCCGCGCCGGCCAGGCCAAATGGCGGAGGGTCGATCCGCCCCACGTTGCCAATGATGAAGTCAATCGGGTCGTCGCTGAGCACCCGGATCCTCACCCTCTGTCCCAGGCCCCCACGATACTTCCCAACCCCGCCCGAGTCCTCCAGCAGTCGCTTCTCCTCGAACACCACCGGAGCTCGGGACTCCATCACCTCCACCGGCACGTTCCAGCAGTTGACCGGCATTGAGACCGTGTGCCGGCCATCTCGGTTCCCCAACGCTCCCATGCCTCCGCTGGCAAAGTACGACTCCGTGTACGGACCCACCATGTGGGCCGGGCCCCCGCCTCGGTAGGCACTCGGCACCTCCCGATACACTCCCCGGAAACGGACCACCCAGATCCCCCCGAAGTGAGCACAGATCCTCTCCGGGGGAATATGCTCCGGCACCAGCGGGGACAACGCCCTCCATATCGCCCCACAGACGTTGTGCACCACGATCGTCCGCAGCATCGTCGGCGCCGGCCGCCGCGGGTTGAGAATGGAGCCCTCCGGCGCCTGCACTTGGAACGGGCGAAAGGATCCCTCGAGCAGCGGAATGTCCGGCCCCAAGATGACCCGCAACGCGTACATCGTCTGGGCATAGGTCAACTGGCTGGGTACGTTGATCCCCCATCGGCTCTCGGGGGAGGTGCCGGTGAAATCCACCTCCACCGTGTCCCGAGCGATCCTCACCGCCACTGCGATCCTCACCGCCTCTCCCAGACCGTCGCAGTCGAGCTCGTCCCGGTAGGTCCCATCTGGAAGACTGGCTATCCGCTCCCGCATGGCCCGCTCGGCCCGCCCCTGCAACTCCCCACTCACCGCTTCAAAGTCCGCCATTCCCCTCTGCTCCAGGATCTCCTGCGCCCGCCGCTCCATCAGGGCGTTCGCCGAACCCATCGCCTGGACATCCCCCTGCACCTGGCTCGGCCTTCGGGCGTTGGCCCCAATCACCGCCATCAGGTCCGCGTTCAGCACTCCCCCCCGGTACAGGTGCATTGGAGGAATGTGCAGCCCCTCTTCAAAATTGTCCCGCCCATCTCCGGTCGGCTTCCCCCCAACATCCGACACGTGAACTATGCTCGCCGCGTACCCGACGATCCGACCTCCCCAGAAGATCGGCCGAATCGACATCACGTCCGGTACGTGCCCTCCACCCAGCCACGGATCGTTGGTGATCAGGGTGTCACCCGGCTCCAGCGTCTCCGGAGGAATCATCTCCAGCACCCGCTTGAGCCCCCACCCCAGCGTTCCGACGAACTCCCCCAGCGAGCGCCGCGTTTGACCGAGGAGATCCCCGTTGCCATCGTAGATGGCTGCGGAGAAGTCCTGACCCTCAGTGATTTGGGACGAGTACGCTGTCTTGGTGATCACCGCCTCCGCCTCCTCGACCGCACTCACCAGCCGCCCCCGCACAATCTCGGACCACCGACTCTCAGCTCTCAGACGATCACCATCGGGTGTGACATGGCGCTCCATTCCCCTCATCCCGGCCGAATGACACCGTGAAACGGCCCGGCCGCTAGAAGGCCGAAGCAATCGGTCCACATCGTCACCGAACTCCGCCCTGCCAGCGGTCGGACGATCCATCCTCGCCAGACCCGCCTACCCACCGGCTCAGCGCCGATCCAGTCCAAGTTCCAGAGCCCGACTCAGGCTCGTCGGCGCAGGGCGATATCAGCGCCCACCGCTGCCAGTATCAGCATGCCCTCGACGATCTCCTGAACATTGCCATTGATACCAAGCAGGTTGAAGGCATCAGCCATCAGGCCAAGGATCAGCACCCCCACCACCGCTCGCCAGATCGCTCCATCACCGCCAAGAATGCTCGTGCCCCCGATGATGGTTCCTGCGATGGCGGTGAGCGCCAGGGTCGCGGTCGACCCGCTGCTCGACGACGCGGCGGCGGTCCGGGACGCATCGATCACGCCTGCGATCGCCGCACAGGTTCCGCTGAGGCCAAGGGCGATCACCTGATTCAGCCTGACCCGAATCCCAGAGAGCCGGGCGGCCTCCCGATTTCCCCCGATGGCGAAGAGCGTCCGACCGTATCCGGTTGAGTGCAGAACAACTCCTGTCAGCAACGCGACTCCGAAGAACACCCAGGTCGCCACACTCAGGCCGCCGATCGGGGTGAGGGTACCGAGGATGCCAAAATGAGCCGCGCCTGTAGTCACGAACACCCCGCTCGTGAGGGCAATCGCAATTCCACCAAAGGCAAAGCTTGTGGCCAGAGTGGCGATGAAGCTGTTGATCCCTAGCCCGGCTATGATGGCCCCATTAATCGCTCCCAGGGTCGCCCCCGAAGCTACGGCGCCTAGGTCACCAAGGGCGGTGCCGGCCTTCCTGGCGACCATGACTGACACAATTCCCCCGACCGCGTAAACCGATCCGAGCGACAGGTCAAATGCCCCAGAGACGATGGCTAGGGTGACTCCGCAGGCGGCGATTCCTGGCACAGCCGCCTGGTCGAGCACGGCTGAGAGGTTGGCGGCGGTCAGAAAGGTGCGCGAGGTTGCTGCAAGCAGCACGATCAGGAGAATGAGAACTCCGATGATCCCATAGTCACGGAGGACTAGGGCTCGCCGCAGTCCCACCCGATTCGCAGGCTCCGGAGCCTCCGCAAGTGCCTCAGTTGTCATCACGGACCTCACTGGGGCGCACGCCGAAGGCCGCGCTAATCACTCGCTCCCGAGTCGCACTCTCACGACCAAACTCCGCGACGATCGCACCACCGCGGAATACCAACGTCCGATGCGACAATCCCAGCACCTCATCCAACTCCGATGACAAGAGAAGTACGCCCACCCCTCGGCGGGC
>PKXE01000207.1 GCA_003132265.1 Candidatus Dormiibacterota bacterium
GATGGACGGGCTGGGTCAGATGCCTCGGGAGGCGAGCAGCTCTTCCTGGCGCAGGCTGGAGACTCCGATGCCCACCATCGGCTCACCCAGATCCTCACTGATCTCGGCCAGGATCTCCGGCTTGTCGAAGTAGGTGNNTGGCGGCCACGATCGCCTTGGCCCGACGCAGCGGGTCTCCACTCTTGAAGATGCCACTGCCGACAAAGTTGCCTTCGCAGCCCAGCTGCATCATGAGGGCGGCGTCGGCCGGAGTCGCCAGCCCGCCGGCCGAGAAGTTCACCACCGGAAGTCGTCCCAGCTCGGCGGTCTCGCGCACCAGCTCCAGCGAAGCGCCCAGCTCCTTGGCGGCACTGGACAGCTCGTCCGGGCGGAGGGACTGGAGGCGGCGAATGCCCTTGCTGACCGCCCGCATGTGGCGCACCGCCTCCACCACGTCGCCCGTGCCGGCCTCGCCCTTGGTGCGGATCATGGCCGCGCCCTCGGAGATGCGGCGGAGCGCTTCGCCCAGATCCCTCGCCCCACAGACGAACGGCACTTTGAACTGCCACTTGTCGACGTGGTGCTCCTCGTCGGCGGGGGTGAGCACCTCCGACTCGTCGATGTAGTCAACNNGCCATGACCGGGATCGAGACCGAGGCCATGATCGACTTGATCAGCTTGGGGTCGCTCATGCGCGCCACGCCCCCTTGGACTCGAATGTCTGCGGGCACCCGCTCCAGGGCCATGACCGCCACCGCTCCCGCCTCCTGGGCGATCGTGGCGTGCTCGGGCGTGACCACGTCCATGATCACCCCGCCCTTCAGCATCTCCGCCAGGCCGCGCTTGACCCGGGCGGTTCCGGTCTGGATATGTCCGTTCTGGCTCATTTCTTCCCTGGGTTCATAGGGCCCGCGAGCGCTCTCAGCGTTTCTCAAGTTCAACTTGATTCTAGTCCCCGCCGAGTGTGTCCCTCCCTGGCCCGAAGCTGAGCCAGTTAGATCGGTGCCGCTGACTTCCCCGGGCGAGGCCGAGTCCGGGCCCGCTAGCCACCGGCCCGGGACCATCCCGCATTCGTCAAACCGGATTCCACGAACTGTCGAAATTGGGGGCACCCCGTTCGTCGTATACAGAGACGGGGTTCAATGACCCCGACTCGAGGATGAGGAGCCGAGATGAAGTACATGCTGATTTTCGCCGGCGAACATGAGGGCGGTGAGGAGAAGATGGCCGAGGTCATGGCCGGCGTCGACACCTGGTGGGGTAAGTACAGCCATTCCGGGGCGATCGTGGGAGGGGAGCGGCTGCAGCCGCCGTCGCGCGCTACCACCGTCCGGCTTGGCGGTGCGGCTCCGACGATCGTCGATGGGCCCTTCGCTGAAACCAAGGAGTCGATTGGGGGCTTCGCCATCGTCGACGTTCCCGACCTCGACGCCGCCCTGGAGATGGTGAAGAGTTGGCCAGGAAGTCCCGCGGTCGAGATCAGGCCGGTCTGGGAGGACTGAGCCTCGTCGTGGGCGGGGCGACCGAGGCCGTGCTCGGAGAGGTCTTCAGAGAGGAGGCCGGTCGGGTGACCGCGTCGCTGATGCGGCGCTACGGAAACTTCGAGCTGGCCGAGGACTGCACCCAGGAGGCGTGCGTGGAGGCGCTCCGCTCCTGGCCGGTCCGGGGCATCCCAACCCGGCCCGGGGCTTGGCTGCGACGCGTAGCCGAGCGGCGGGCGCTGGACCGGTTGCGCCGGGACCAGCGTTTCGCCGCCAAGGTGCGAGTCATGCCGTTCCCGGCCCCCGAGTCCGGTGATGACCGGCTCCGCCTGATGTTCGCCTGCTGCCACCCCGCGCTCTCGAGGGATGCTCAGGTGGCGCTGACCCTACGCACCGTGGCCGGCCTCACCACGGCCCAGATCGCCAGTGCGTTTCTCATCTCCGAGGCCAGCGTCGCCCAGCGGATCACCCGAGCGAAACGCAAGATCGTCGATGCGGCCATTCCCTTTCGGATGCCCGCCGCGGCCGATCTGGAAGACCGGGTGGCCGAGGTCCTGGCGGTGCTCTACCTGATGTTCAACGAGGGCTATCTGGCCAGCCGCTGGGAGGTGGCCCACGACAGCTCCTTGGCTGAGGACGCGACCTGGCTGGCGGGACTGGTGGTTCACGTCCTGCCGACCCAGGCTGAGCTGCTCGGCCTGCTGGCCCTCTTCAAGTTCCAACTGGCCCGGGTCCGGGCCCGATTCGCCGCCGATGGCTCCCTGGTCTTGCTCGCAGACCAGGATCGGTCACTGTGGGATCAGGAGGGCATTCGGGAAGCGAGCGAGCTCCTGGAGCAGGCGGCCACGCTGGATCGGCCGGGCCCCTATCAGTTCCAGGCCGCGATCGCCTCTTGTCACGCCCTGGCGGAGAGCTGGTCAGCCACTGACTGGCCACTCATGGTGCGGCTGTACGACCGCCTACTGCAGGTTCAACCCTCGCCGGTGGTCCGGCTCAACCGGGCGGTGGCGCTCTGGCATGTCGCCGGGGCGGAGGTGGCGCTGAGTGAGACCGATGACCTGGTCCCAGACCTTCAGCGATACCACCTGCTGCACAGCACCCGCGCGGAGCTGTTGAGGGAGCTGGGGCGGGAGGACGAGGCCCAGGCGGCCTGGGCCCAGGCCTTGGCCCTCACCCTGAATCCCGCTGAGCGTCGCCACATCCGGGCCCGCGCCGCCAGAATCTGAGCTCGCGCGGTGAGGCGGCAGCTCGTTGGCGCATCAAGACCGCGCCACCACGACCCGCCCGGCTCCTTCTCGGGCGGGTGCCGGATCGCGATCTTCGAGAGGCCCCCCGGTTCCGACCGGGCCGGCGCGTGAGGGGACCGTCAGGTACGCTGCAGGCGAGCCGCCATGGCGCAGTGGTAGCGCAGGGGCCTTTTAAGCCCAGGGTCGCAGGTTCGAATCCTGCTGGCGGCACCAGTTTTTGACTTCAAATGCTGAAACCAGAGACATGGTTGCACGCTCCCACGGGTCGGTTGACATCAGTTTTGACAGCCGCCCTAGACGGCGGCCCGCGAACTGCGGCGGCCACCGGCGGTCACTGGGCCGCCGGGGCACCCAGGAGGGCAGCGTCTACCAGCGCGGCGATGGTGGGTGGGTGGCGCAGGTCAGCGATCCGTCCGGCCAGCGGGGGTACCGCTATGCCCGGACCAGGGCGGAGGCGGCCGCCCAGCTGACCTCGGCCCGGAAGACAGTCGCCGACAACCTGCCCCTTCCTCCCGAGCGGGAGACGGTCGGCGACTGCCTGGAGCACTGGTTGAGTAGACGCTGAATCTGACGATCCCCGGACCCAGCCCCGGACCGTTACCTTCCGTTGACGAGGCATGACCAGCGTCGCTCGATCCGCGCAGGTGCTCCGTTCGGCAGGGCCGGCGCGGTCTGGCTCAGCGCGTCGGACGAGGTGGACTTCATGGCCTGTTGGGACGGTGACCTTCGGGCGGCCGCTGGAGAACTGGGCTCCCGTCTGTTTCCGACTTGAACCCTCGCCGACCAGGGGATGGTGGTTGCTTCGCCACGATCCCAACCTCACCAGCGTCCCTTCACGCCCGAGTCCAACCACCACGCGTCCCAGTGCGGACGCGTCCCACGCTGCATTTCTATCGGCCGGGGCCGCGCCGCGCCCTCAACCGGATACCTCAACGGACGAATCAGCCCAGAGCCGAACGCTGGACCAGGCGATGACCATCGGTGGGGCGGGTACCACCGCGTGGCCCACAGGGAGTCCCCAGTCCCATGCCCCGTGTTCCGAGAATCACCGGCAAGCAGGCGCTGCGTGCTTTGGTTCAGGCTGGGTGGAGGCCAGTCCGTCAGCGCGGCAGCCACGTGGTTTTGCGTCACCGGACGCACCCGGGCCGGGTGGTAGTTCCCGTCCATGCCGGCGTGGTGCTGAAGTCCAAAACGTTGGCCTCGATCCTCGACCAAGCGGGGATCCGCAGGGACAAATTCATGGACCGGGGGATCTGAGGTAATGGCAGGAGTCATGCGGACCTACTCCATCGTCCTGGATCCCGACCCCGNNGCGTCTCGGTCGCGGTCTAGAGTCGTATCGTCCGAGCGACCACTTAGGCGCGCCGGGGCAGACCACCAACGGCCCTCTCTAGGGAGCTGGTCTCGCAGTTGGACTGCTACCCTTAATCCAGCGGCGGGGTGGCCGACATAACGGCGCGCTCCCCCTCGCAAACCCAATCTTGCTTTCGATCGACCCTTTGGAGGAGCCAATACTCATGCAGATGCCGTACCGCCGCCTGGGTCGCTCTGGTCTCAAGGTGGGCCTGCTTTCGTTTGGGTCCTGGGTGAGCTTCGGTGCTCAGGTGAACGAGCAGCTGGCTCTGGAGTGCATGACCGCCGCCTACGAGAAAGGGGTGAACTTCTTTGACAACGCCGAGGCGTACGCCGGCGGCGAGTCGGAGCGGATGATGGGTAAGGTGCTGGCGCAGGCTGGCTGGCCCCGGCAGAGCTATCTGGTGTCCACCAAGCTCTTCTGGGGCCTGGGTGACGGCGTCAATATGTCGAACACCCTCAACCGCAAATACCTGCTGCAGGCCATGGACGCCTCGCTGGATCGCTTCGGTCTGGACTTTGTCGACCTGGTGTTCTGCCACCGATCCGATCCCGAGACTCCCATCGAGGAGACGGTCTGGGCCATGCACGACATCATCTCCAGAGGACAGGCTCTCTACTGGGGCACCTCAGAGTGGTCGGCTGACGAGTTCCGCGCCGCCTTCGACATCGCCGAACGCCATCATCTGCACAAGCCGCTGATGGAGCAGCCGCAGTACAACCTGTTCAACAAAGAGCGGGTGGAGTTGGAGTACTCCCGGCTCTATGAGGACTGTGGGTTGGGGCTGACCACCTGGAGCCCCCTGGCCTCGGGGCTGCTGTCCGGAAAGTACCTCGACGGCATCCCCGCGGGCAGCCGGGCCTCGCTCCCCGGTTACGAGTGGCTGCAGGACAGTTTGACCGACCCCAAGGCCAATGCCGCGGTGCGTCGGCTGCAGGCGGTGGCCGAGGAACTCCAATGCTCGCTCGCCCAGCTCGCCATCGCCTGGTGCGCTCGCAACCCCCACGTCTCCACGGTGATCACGGGCGCGACCAGCGTTCAGCAGGTGAACGAGAACCTCAAGTCGCTGGAGGTCCTGCCCAAGCTCACCGACGCCGTCTGCCAGCGCATCGACGAGGTGATGCGCCAGGACTGAGGGTCGGCGGGCGCGGTTTTGGGGNNAGCTGCTCCAGGCTACGGTGCTCCAGCTGAACCCGGCAGGCGGCGGGACCGTCCGGGACGAAGGTGACCTCGACTTCGGTCCGGACCGCCGGATCGTAGTGCCAGTCGGGGTCCACCCTCCAGCTCATCACCACCCTTCGTGATGGCTCGAAGACCAGGGTCTCACCCCAGGGCGACTCACTGCCGTCCTCCCCGCGCTCGTACCAGCGCCCGCCGGTGCGGGGTTCCAGCACGACCGTCACTGGAGCGACCTGGCCGAAATGGCATCGTCCGAGGGGCCACCAGTCCCCCATCCCGGCGGTAAAGAGTTGGAAGGCTTCGTCCTGGCTGCGGTGGAGCTGAATCTCCCGGCGGACCAGAAAGTGGGTCTCCGGGTCCAGCGGTTGGGGCGAGCGTCGTCCCACCGGTACCCCGCTGATCTCGGCGCTGGGAAGGTTGGCAATCCGCTCCAGGTAGTCCCGGAGCTCTTCCACCCCCTTCGAGTTGACCTGGTAGGTCGGCAGCGGGCTGCTGCGGTCCTCGGCGACTAGCCCCGCGCCTCGCAGGGTCTCCAACCACTCGGACAGCACGGGGGCTGGGGCCGCCAGTTGGGTCGCCAACTGGGCTGCCGTCCTCGGTCCCTGAATCAACTGCTCGAGCACCTCGCGGCGGCCGGGGTCGGTCAAGGCGTCAATGGCGCGGCTCAGGGTGGAACTCACGGCGCTAACTATGAGCCACGGGGCGGCCAAGATCAACCCAGGCCGCTCGCTCTCGGATAGCTTCGGAAGGTTGGCCGACGTTCACCGACGGTGGCCGATGTTTTACGGCCGAGTGGCTGTCAACTTGGCTGTCAAAATCCGGCCCGGTGAGCCACTTCTCGAGCCGGTCGGCTGCCTCGTGCTGCAGGCTTGGCGCGACGCCGGCATAGGTGCTTAAGGTGAGCGAGACCGAGCTGTGCCCCAACAGGGCAGAGACGGTCCCCCGGTCCGCGCCGCTGGCCAGCATGGCCCCAGCATAGACCGCCCGCAAGTCGGGCCAGCGCATCGGGCTCAGCCCGGCCACCTGGAGCGCCATCGAGAGACCGTGGCCAATTCCGCTGCCACTCCGGGGCTGGCCGGTGGCCGTGGTGAAGACTAGGCCCGGCCAACTCTCCTGCCACCCTGGCCCGGCCGCTTGGCGGGCATCCTCTTGGGCCAGCCTCGGCGTCGCCGCCGGCATGGTGAGGCTGCCGGTGGCAGTGGCCGACCACCTCCACCGCTGACCCTGGGCGGGCCACCCGCCGGGGGGCCGAGCTTCCCCCCGCCCGTACGCTCGGCGCCAGCCTGGTGGAGCCCAGAGGAGAAGGCTTACCGGCGAGTCCCGATTGCCATCGCCAGAGGTCAGCTGCCCCGCCACTAGGGAGGCGAGTTCAAGGGGTCAGCGCAACACCTCGGTTTCCTGTGGGTCGCCGAGGCAGCCGGGTTGAATTCGCCGGGTGGGACAGCCGATCCCGCTCGGGGCTGTCTCGACTACAACTTCGGCAGGATGGCAGTGGCGAGTTGCTCCTCGTCGGACAGGGACGGCGGAGCGCTGGCGGGGGCGACGGCGATCCGGAGGTAGTAGTCGCCCTTGAGCACGCTCAGGGAGGCATAGCCGTCGTAGTAGGCCTGGTCACCGTAACCGGTGATCGGCTGGGGACTGACCTTGGACTTGTAGTCGTTGTACCACTTCAGGGCGTCGGAGCCCTCGACCACGACGACCCGGACGGTGTCGGGCTGGCCCACGTTCGGGGTGGTGGGGGGGGGCGCGGAAGGCCCGTAGAACACACAGGCGAGGCCCCCTT
>PKXE01000067.1:0-8761 GCA_003132265.1 Candidatus Dormiibacterota bacterium
CCTAGAGTCGGCGTACCAGGTCCCGCTCCAGGCTCTGGCGCGCTTTCGCCACCGCTGCCTGGAGCGGCCAGCCGGCCAGTCCCTGCTCCAGCTGGCGGGCGAGCGCGTAGCAGGACTTGGTGGCGCGCAGGGCGTCTCCGGGATCCACCCCCGGCGGGGGCTGCAGCTCGGTGAGGGGGACGCCGCGGGCCCAGTTGTAGACGTACTCGACATGGTCCCGCGAGGGGCTGCGGCTCTCAGAGAGGCCCGACTCGGCCTCGGTCTCGGCCAGTTCTTTCTGAGCTTGCCGCAGCCGGCGGGCGACCCGCTCCAGGCGGGCGGTCGGCATCCGGCGCTTGGCCGAGGGCCGGTCCGGATTGCGATCATCCGCGGCCAGCATCACCAGAGTCGCGGAGATCTCTTCGGGGGACATCCCGTCCAGCCACCCCTCGGCGACCGTCTGGGAGACGAGCAGGGTGTTCTCGCCGTAGACGGCCGCCGCCAAAAGGCCCAGCCGGGTGGGCCGGTCTTCTGCCAGGTAGCCCAGCTGGGTCAGCACCGACCGGTAGGCCTGGAGCTGGGTCCGGTACTCGTGCTCGCGCGCTTTGGCCGCCGCCTCCGCCCCCGCCAACTCCGCGCCAATCTCCTCGATCTCCCGCCGGCAGGCCTGGTGGTCGGGGAGGATCGGGCAGTTGGGGCAGGGGGAGGCTGACAGTCGCCGCTCCTCCTGGCGGATTACCCGGCGCAGTCGCTCCAACCGGCCGGCGGGGTCCTGGGTGCCGTCACCGAAGCGGCCTCGGCGCCGGTCGCGGAAGTGCTGCCGACGCAGCTGGCGGGACTCTTCTCGGGCCGCGTCGAGCGCCCGCCGGGCTCCCAGGAACTGGCTCAGGGTGCGCTCAGTGCAGGCCACCTTGGGGTGGCGGAACCGGCGGCTCCTAAGGTCCTCCAGCCGGGCCTCGAGGTTGGGTCGGCGCTCCCGGAGGTTGTCCAGGGCGCGGATCCGCTGGTATTGCCCGAAGGACTGCTCCAGCAACTCCTCGGCCTCCTCGGTAGTGTGCCGGCGCAGGAGGTTGAGGGTCATGTTGTAGGTGGGGGCGAACTTGGACTCCACCGCCATGTCGTTGCCCAAGAGGGTCTCGCAGATGACCCCCAGGTCGACCTCGGGGTCGCGCAGGATNNAAGCCCTGGCCGTCGAACTTGGTGAAGGTGGAGATGACGCAGGCGCGGGCCGGCATGTTCAGCCCCAGAGCCAGGGTTTCGGTGGCGAAGACGACCTTGAGCAGGCCCTTTTGAAAAAGCGCCTCGATGGTCTCTTTGACGTAGGGCAGAAGCCCGGCGTGATGCATGGCGATCCCGCGGCGGAGCAGGTCCATGGACAAAGTGCGGGTGTATAGCTCCACCTCATCCGGGTCCTCCACCTGGGCCAGCCGCTCGGCCAGCACCTCGTCGATCTCGAACTTCTGCTGCAGTGAGGTGAAGTCCACCCGGTGGGTGCTGCAGCGAGCCAGCGCCTCCCGGCAGCCCCGCCTCGAGAAGATGAAATAGATCGCCGGGAGCATGTCCTGCTCCGCCAGCTGATCCAGGATCCGGAGCATGTCGTTCTCCGAGGCCCAGGCCAGCCGGCTGCCACCCATCCGGCGATCCCCGCCGCGATCCTGCTGGGCCAGCTCCAGGGTGGTGCGATCCAGCCGGCCCTCGCGATCCAGGAGCGGCAGCAGCCGGTTGCGCATCCCCAGCCAGGTGCGCAGTTCGACCGGGCGCTCCTGGCGGACCACCACCGCCATCGGGCCGCGCCGCTCAGTCATCCAGGCCGCTACCTCGTCGACGTTGGTGATGGTCGCCGAGAGGCCGATGAACTTGATGTGGCGGGGGGCCTGGACGATCACCTCTTCCCAGACGGTGCCCCTTGGATACTCGTCGATGTAGTGGATCTCATCCAGGATCACCCAGGAGACCCTCTCCAGAGAAAGCGGGTCGTCGTAGACCAGATTGCGCAGGATCTCGGTGGTCATCACCACCACCTGGGCGAACGGCCGGATCGAGGTCTCGCCGGTCACCAGCCCGACGTTGGCCTCGCCGTAGCGCTGGCAGAGGTCGCCGAACTTCTGGTTGGAGAGNNCCAGGCAGCGCCAGATCGCCCACTCCGCGACGACCGTCTTTCCGCTTGAGGTGGGAGCGCTGACCAGCACCCCCTGGTGGCGCTCCAGGGCGGCGATCGCCTCCAGCTGGAAGGGGTCCATCTGGAACGGCAGGGTGCGCTGGAATTCCGCCAACCCGAGGGTCGCCTCCCCGCTCAAGCCGGGGGCGACTCGGTGACCGCGGTTGTGCTCCCTTTCGGTGAGCGGTTGCTCCGACGCCAGGCAATGATCAGCAGCGGCGTCCCCAGCACCAATACCCCCAGGGCCGTCAGCTGGGCCTGCTTGAGGCCGAAGGCGATCACCGGGACGTTGACCGGATTGCGCAGGAAGAAGATGCCGAGTTGGGTGAGCGGGTAGAGGATCAGGTAGGTGATCCCGACGACCCCGTTCGCCACCCCGCGGTGGCGCAGCCAGATGAGGAAGGCCAGCACCAAGAGGATCACCAGCGCCTCGTAGGCGGCCGCCGGCTGGTAGGCGACATCCAACTTGGGGGCGAAGCTGTTGGGGTTGGTGTAGGCGGTCGCCCAGGGCAGGTTGGAGGGGTAGCCCAAGATGTCGCCATTGATGATGTTGCCGATCCGCCCGATCGGCTGGCCGACGACGGCAAATAGCGCGCCCGCGTCGAGCAGGACCCAGAAGTTCACCCGCTCCCGCCAGGCCATGAAGAGCAAGGTGGCGCTGCCGAGGAAGATGGCCCCGAAGAAGGCCATCCCGCCCTGCCAGACCGCCAGGGTCTCCAGGGGATGGGTGAAGTAGTAACCGGCCCCGGACTGGAGGTCGTAGAAGAGCCGGCCTCCGATCAGAGCCAGGATGATGGTCCAGAACGCGATCCAGCCCGACTTCGCCCTCGGGATCCCGTGTCGTTCCGCGTAGGGCAGCGCCACCTGCAGCCCCGCCAGGATGGCCACCGCATAGCCGACCCCATACCAGTGGATCGCCAGCGGTCCGAGATGAAAGACCGGGTCGATCCCGATCTGGATCACTCCGAGGGCGGGAGTCACGCCTGGATCAGCTCGATGTCCTGGTTGGTCAGCAGCGCCTCCCCCCGGCCGCCGTCCTCGGCGACCCAGTTGGCCACCTTGTTGAGCATCTCGTCGGCGTGGCGGCGATCGTTGCTGACACAGGCGACCCCGATCACCGCCAGCTGCCAGGAGTCCAGGCTCTCCACCTCGGCGACCGCCACGTTGAAGGTGCGGCGGACTCGGTGGGTCAGAGAGCTCACCACCTGACGCTTGGCCTTGAGGGACTGGCTCTGCGGCAGGTGCAGGGTCAGCACCAGGCTGCCGATTACCACAGGGCTAGTGTAGGGAGCCGATTTGCAGGTGCCAGCTTGGGCCGACGCCTAGAGCTCAGCCAGCCTGCCTCAGCATCTCCACCGCCACGTTCTCCCGGCGCTCCTGGCCGACGGTGGTGGTGGCCCCGTGGCCGGGGTAGATGACCGTGTTCTCAGGGAAGGTCAGAAGCCGGGACAGCACGCTGACCAGCTGCCGGGAGACGTCCACGTCGGGGAGGTCGGTCCGGCCCAGGTTGCCCTGGAGCAGGGTGTCCCCGGTGAACAGGTGATTGCCGACCTTGAAGCAGAGCGAGCCCGGGCTGTGCCCGGGGGTGGAGATGACCTCTAGCTCGAAGTCGCCGAACGGCAGCCGGTCGCCGTCGTTGAGGTAGTGATCCGCGGAGCGCAGGTAGGCCTTGGCGTCGATCAGGCTGAGCGCCGTCTCGCCGCCCACGGCCAACTTGACCTCCTCTTTGGCGGTGGCGTGATTGCGGTGGCCGTGAGTGCAGCAGAGGTGGCGCACGGTCAGCCCCTGGCACTGCTCCACGATCTTGGCGGCGTCGGCTCCGGGGTCGATCACCACCGTCTCTTTGCTCCTGGCACAGGCGACCACGTAGCAGTTGGTCTCCGCCGTGCCGCTGACCCGGACCCTCGCGATCTGGAGCCGGGGCCGGGGCGCCTCCGAGTTCAGCCGCCCGCCTCGCGCTGGTCGGCGATCTTCTGGCGGAGCGCCTCTAGCTGCTCGAACTCGTCCATGGCCGGCTTGGGCAGGCGCTGGTAGGAGTGGGGGAACTTGGCATGCTGGAGCGCGCCCAGCAGCACCTCGACCTCCTCGTCGCTGAGCCGGTAGAGGTGCCCGTGGGGTGCGGGGCCGCTGGGGATCTCGGAGACCAGTACCGGTCGCCGTGACTCCTCCTCGGGCTCCTCGTCCAGGAGGAGGGGTAGGGCCGGTCTGGGGCGCAGGGGAGCCAGCTCGTCCTGGGTTCCCGGATGGTCGGCCGGCGCCACCTTGGTGGGTTGGAAGAGCTGAGCCGAACCGCTCAGGCTGGCGCGCTTGAAACTCATCTCAATGTCCCTCCCGGGTCAGCACCGCCTCAGCCAGCTGCCGGTAGGCGGCGGCTCCGTCGGATCCGCTGGCGTACTGAAGGATCGACTGGCCCGCCAGCGGGCACTCGGCGAAGCGGATGCTGTCGCTCACCTGGAACGGATAGACCAGATCTCCGAAGTGGGATTGCACGTCGTTCAGCACCTCGTTGGCGTGCACCGTGCGGCCCTTGTGGATGGTCGGGAGGATCCCGTGGATGCGCAGCTGGGGGTTCAACTTGACCCGCACCCGCTCGATGGTCCGCTGCAGCTGCTCCATGCCCTTCAAGCCGAAGTACTCGCACTGCAAAGGGATGACCACGTCGGTGGCGGCGACCAGGGCGTTGATGCACAAAAGTCCCAGTGAGGGCGGGCAGTCAATGATCACGAAGTCGTAGTCGGGCAGGATCGGGGTCAGCTTCTCCAACAGCACCGACTCTCGCCCGATCTCGGTCACCAGCTGCAGCTCGGCGCCTGCCAGCTCCACGTTGGAGGGAAGGAAGTCCACCCCCACCCCTGGCGAGTGCAGCCGCACATCCGCGGCCGCCACCTGGTGCTCGCAGAGCATGTCGTAGACGGTCAGCCGCAGCTCGTCAGGCTTGGCCACCCCCATGTTGACCGTGAGGTGTCCCTGGGGGTCGAGATCGACCGCCAAGACCCGCACCTCCCGCTCGGCGAGGGCGCTGGCCAGATTGACCGCGGTGGTGGTCTTCCCCACGCCGCCTTTTTGGTTGGCGACGGCCAGGATCTGAACACCGGTTGGCTTGTGGTTGTTGGAGCGCATGGGACGAAGGGACCTCGGCTGGGCAGCAGGCCATCGGAGGGGCCGGCATTGTGGCGGCCTGCCGCTATCATATGGCGGCTCGCAACGCCTCAGGGGTGGGACTGGTCACAAGCGCGCCACCAGGCAGGATCGGATGGTTCCGAGCCGGGCCGTGCCAACCGCTATCCTGCCGCCCCGGAGCTCACGGAGCGGCCCGCTTTGATGAGGAGAACGGCAGCCTTGGCTGATGTCGGCGACTTCCGAAAATCCAAGATCCAGGCCGCCGAAGACGCGGTCAGCCTGGCTCTCGCCAGCCGCTGGCCGGAGGCCCTCGCGGTCAACGACGACCTCCTAGAGCGCTTCGGGGTGGACGAGGACATCAGCAACCGTCGCGGCAAGGCGCTGCTGGAGCTGGGCCGGTTGGAGGAAGCTGAGGCCGCCTACACGGCAACCCTGGAGGTGAACCGGGGCAATCAGATCGCCCTCCGCCAGCTGGCCAAGCTCTCCGAGCGGCGGGCCGCCAAGAGCGTGGTGGCGCCGGTCTCGGCCGCGGTCGATGTGGCGGTCTTCACCGACGAGCCGGGTAAGACCGCGATCACGCAGTTGATCCTGGCTGCGGGCATCGACCCCGTCGCGGTCGCGCCCGGCGATCCGATCAAGGTCGAGGTCGGCGACGACCAGGTGGCGGTGCGGACTATGCGCGGGGTCGACCTGGGCGGGGTGGAGCCCCGGCTCTCCCAGCGAATCCTCAAGCTCAGCAAGCGCGGGAACCGCTACGCCGGCGCGGTCACCCACGTGGACGGGACCGGCGTCCAGGTGATCCTGCGTGAGGTCTACCAGGCGCCGGAGCTCGCCGGAACCAACTCTTTCCCGGTCCGCAAGGCGCGGGAGATCACCTACCGGCCCTATGCCAAGGAGACCATCATTCCGCGCGATGAGGAGACACCCTCGAGCAGCGACGAAGAGGACGACCCTCTGGTTCCGGCGCCGGACAAAGTCGTGGACGAGTTGGAGGAGAGCCTGGGCGAGTTTGACGAGACGGCTGAGCAGGCTGAACCCGACGACGACGTCGACGAGGACGTCCGCCCCGAGGACGAGTACTGAGGGTCGCCGCCAATCTGGACCCCGGGCGCTGAGCCCAGCAGGCTAGAGCAGGTTGAGCGGGGGCGGCTGCTCGGTTGGCCACAAGAGTGGCCTCTCGAAGACCGAGCGCAGCACGACCGACGAGCGGCTCGTGAGCCCGGGGTGCCGCTCCCGCAGCCGGGCCAAGAGAGCCGCCAGCTCGGCGGTGGAATGGACTCTCACCTTGGCCAGGTAGCAGTCGTCTCCCGCCACCTCGTGCAGCTCCAGGACCGCCGCCTCCTGGGCCAGGTCCGCTTCCAGCCGGGCCCGCTCCTGGGCGTTGCCCTGGGTCCGGAGAGCGATGACCGCGGCGGTGTCGGCTTCCAGGTGCTCGGGTGCCACCAGGGCCGAGTAGCCGAGGATCGCCCCGACCGCCTCCAGCTTGTGGACCCGTTCATGCACGGCGGGGGCGGACAGGCCGACCTGCTCTCCGAGTGAAGCCCAGGTGCTCCGGCCAGAGACGACCAGGGCC
The DNA here is from genome assembly GCA_003132265.1 of Candidatus Dormiibacterota bacterium. Taxonomy (GTDB): domain Bacteria; phylum Chloroflexota; class Dormibacteria; order Aeolococcales; family Bog-877; genus Bog-877. Next base: position 6,831 of record PKXE01000067.1, read on the forward strand.
CGGATGAGAGCGCGATCGATGTCATCCATGGAAACCGATTCTACCTTAGGTTACAGGTCCTGGAGAGTACAATTGCCGCGAATCATTAGGCAAAGGGCAGCTCTGACCCTATGACTGTCAGTGGCACAAGAGCCCGGCTCACGGGCAGTCCCGACCTCCGCCCCTGGGTCGCCCTGGTGGCGGTCTACCTGCTCTGGGGCTCGACGTTCACGGGGATCCAGGTGGCGGTGCGGTACATCCCCCCCCTGCTGATGTCGGGCACTCGCTATCTCTTGGCGGGCCTCTTGCTCTACCTGGTCGCGGGCCATGAGGGCAGCTGGCGGCGCTTTCCGGGGCGGTGGGGCACGCCCAGCCGCGGGGAGGCTCTCAGTGCGGCGGTGGTGGGGCTCTTCCTCTTGCTGGGTGGAAACGGCCTGCTCTCCCTGGGTGAGGTCAAGGTCCAGTCCGGGCTGGCCGCCCTGATGTTTGCCACCGTCCCTTTGTGGATGGCCCTGCTGGGGCTCTCCCTCAAGGGCTCCGCGAGGCCGGGGCCTTTCGGCTGGCTCGGGGTGTTGCTGGGTTTGGGGGGAGTCGCGGTCCTGGTCGACCCCAGCTCGGGAGGCCATCTCTCCTTGATCTCCGCCGTCGGGCTCCTGAGCTCCGCCATCCTCTGGAGCATCGGGTCCCTGTATGCCCAACGGGCACCCCTGGCGCGCAACGTTTTGCTGGTCTCGGCGGTGGAGATGGTGGTGGGCGGGTTGGCCCTCATCCTCCTGGGGCTGGCCACCGGCGAGGCCTCCCACATTCGCTGGGCCCACATGGGACTCTCGGCCCTGATCGCCTACGCCTGGCTGGTGACGGGGGGGTCGATCGCCGGCTACACCTGCTACACCTACGCCCTCAAGGTGCTGCCCGTGACCACGGTCGCCACCTACGCCTACGTCAACCCGATCGTAGCGCTGGTGCTGGGCTGGATCATCCTGGGCCAGGGGCTGACCTCGGCCACCGGACTGGCCGCGGTCCTGATCACTTTGGGGGTGGTCTTGATGGTGAGCGGGCCGGCCCTCGCCCGGCGGCGGGCTCGCGGACGGCTGGCTCCGCTACCCCCTAGCTGACCTCCCCCGCAGAGGACACTCTGCTCGCTCACCCGGTCGCCGGCGGCCCGCCGGGTGAGCGCGGCCTTCGCTAGCGCTCAGAAAAGCACAGTGCGCATGCTGCCGATGCGCTTGAACCCAGTGCGCTCGTAGACGCGAATCGCGGTGTCGTTGAAATCGTTGACGAAAAGGGTCACCCACTCCGTGTCCGCCAACAACCGGTGGCAGAGCGTGGCCATCGCCTTGGTGGCGCGCCCCTGTCGGCGCAGGGTGGGATCAGTCCAGACCCCCTGCAGCTGGACCGCTTCTGGGGTCACCGAGGAGCACTCCGCCTTGAACGCCACCCGGTCGCCCTCCATCCACACGTAGATGCGCCCNNTCCAGCTCCTCGGTCCGGGCCCGGCGCAAAGGGGGTGGGTCGTTCGGCTCGGGGGCCACCGAACCCAGGTCGACCGCGTAGTGCGGCTGCTCCGCCCGCATGGTCCTGACCGGCGGCAGCCGGGACCCGAGCTGCTCCTGCAGCCTCGCGATCTGGTCCATGGGGCCGACCATCAGCTGGATCCACGGCAGGTGACGCCGGAGCGCTTTCCCCAGGGCGTCCAGGTCGCGCGGATCGGGGGCCCAGGGCACCACCAGGGGACCGTGCATCAAAACCCCGCGGATCCGCCGGTCGAAGGGATGTTCAGCCCCCAGGAGAGAGCCCTGCCGGAGGGCTCCCTGGCGGATCTCGCTGCGCAGGAAGACGGTTTCCAGGGGATGCTCTTCCAGGCAGGCTTCGACCAGGGAGGAGTCGGACGCCCACAGCTGCCTTGTCCGGGGCTGGCGGTTCAGGGCCCGCCGAAGCATGGCGAGATTATG
>PKXE01000067.1:8799-10155 GCA_003132265.1 Candidatus Dormiibacterota bacterium
TCCCCAAATAGCGGGCGGTGCTGACGATCTGTTCCACTAGGTCGCGGGGCTGGCAACCTCGCAGAGAGCGGCCCAGCGGCTCGTAGTGGGTGGTCATCAGGTAGTCCACCGCGGCGTCGGCATAGGTGATGCCGCGGTCCCGGCAGACCTGGCGGAAGATCCTGCGGAACTCCGGGAGACCGGGGTCCGGTACCAATGCCTTGTAGCGCACCCGGCGCAGGAACGCCTCGTCCACCAGCTCGGATGGGTCGAGGTTGGTGGAGAGCAGCAAGATGGTGGCGTAGGGGACGCTGACGGTGGTCCCGGCCCTCGCGATGTTGAGGTGGTCGACGCCCGTCTCCAGGGGCACGATCAGGCGATTGAGGATCTCCCTGGGCGAGATCACCTGGCGGCCGAAGTCGTCGACGTGGAAGATCCCGCCGTTGGCCTTGACCTGCAGCGGGGCCTCGTAGAAGCCGAGGACCCGGTCGAAGGCCGGCTCCAGCNNCCACCGGCCGGTGGTGGACGGGATCGAATACTCGGACCACCTCGCCGTGGACGTAGAGGGCGTGGGGGATGAAGATGGGGTTGCCCAGCACCGCGGCGCAGGCGTCCGCGATCGAACTCTTGCCGTTGCCAGGGGGTCCGTACAGGAAGAGCGCCTGCCGGGCGGTCAGGGCCGAGCCCACGACATCGACGACCGAGGTGGGCAGCACCAGGTCGCCCAGTGCCTGCAGCATTGAGCTCGCGCTCACCTCACCGGTGTCCGTAGCGAGGCTCCGGGCGCTGGCCAGGTAGTCGTCGATGGGCACCGGCGCCGGTCCGCCGTACTGGCTCAACTGCAGGGTCTCGCGGGCCCGTTCCCGGCCGGATGCGGTGAGCACGTACTCCAGCCCCTCGGCGAAGTCCTCGTGGGCCTCGGTGGCGGCGCGGGCGCCGGTGGTGCCACAGAAGGTCTCCTTCGTCAAAAACGCTACCGCTTCGGCGGTTACCGGCCAGGGCAGGCAGGTGAGCGCGCCCAGGTCCCGGCCCAGCACGTTGCCGTTGAAGTAGAGGATTTTGAGGACGAGGTCGCAGATGAAGGAGAAAGGGAGGCCCACGTCGGTCAGCGACAAAGGTGGCGGCGGGCAGAACGCCGGCCCCTCGCTGGTCGCGGCGGGCGTCCTGCCGCGACCAGCGGGCGCGGTCGACCGCTCTGAGGGCGAGGAGGGTGGGTGCGGGGTGGGGCGGCGAATTGGTTGAGTGGTCATGGCTTGGTCTGTGCGTGCAATCTAGCTGCTGCGGGTCCTTCGCGGCTGGCCGCAAAGGACGTGATCTCTGGCCCGCCGCCTCCGCGAGGGTCGGCGGGAATTCAGGATGCTCTCAGGAATGACCGGG
>PKXE01000012.1:0-17451 GCA_003132265.1 Candidatus Dormiibacterota bacterium
TCACGGCGGGGCCTTCGATGTGATCTCCGTACTGGCATGCCTCTCGATGGTAAACCGCATACTCCCGATGCGTCCCGTCGCCCTGATAGACCGATCGAGTGCCCACTGAAGCCAGCGCTCCACTTCTCCGCGCGCCAACCAGAGGCAGCTCAGGCCGGTCAACATAACCAATTCCCCTGCACCGCAGAGTCACAATCTCAACTGGATCACTCAAAGCGTGCCCGTACCGAACCTTGTGCGCTTCCGCGAATGCCCCACTGAGCCGCTCCACCTCGTCAGGACTTATCACGGACTCAACCGGTATGGACACGGTGTGCTCCTGACCTTGATACCGCAGGTCCGCTAACCGCACCAATTTGCGGCGGTCGGGAGGAAAGCCATCTTCCTCCAGGGCGGCGGTCGCTTGCGCTTCCATGGCGCAATATGTCTCCTCGACGACCGCCATGTCCGCCGCATCGAGACGCGCGACGTGAGTCTGCGCGATATCGTGCTGCACATCCGCCATCAGCATTCCGAGAGCAGAAAATGAACCGGGCCCCGGTGGGATGATAACTCTCGCAATCGAGAGCTGACGTGCAACATCCGCCGCAACGAGGCCGCCCGCGCCACCGAACGCGAGCAGGGCAAAGTCGCCGGGACGGTGGCCTAGCTCGACCGTAATGGCTCGGATAGCGCCGACGATCTTGGTCACCGCGATGCGGACGACTCCGAAGGCCACGTGCTCCACGGACATCCCGAGCGTTTCTGCGCTTGGCTCCAGTGCATCTCGGGCTAGGGCAGCATCTAGAAGAAGCGTCCCAGCGAGTGCGGTTTCGGTGCCAAGATAGCCGCAGATCAGGGCCGCATCGGTTACCGTTGCCTGGGTGCCGCCTTGCCCATACGCAGCCGGGCCTGGAACCGCACCGGCACTCATTGGGCCAACCTGCAGGTGGCCAGCCTCGTCGACCCATACCACCGATCCTCCGCCAGCCCCGATCGTGTTGATGTAGAGGGAAGGCACCATGATGGGTAGGCCTTCGAACGATGCCTCGCTGTGGACGACCGGCTCGCCTCCTATGATCAGCGATGCGTCGAGGCTGGTTCCCCCCATGTCGATCGTGATCAGGTCTAGCTCCTCGGTGGCCGCGCCAAACGAGGCCGCACCAATCACCCCGCCGGCCGGCCCCGAGAGGATGAGGTTCACCGGAGCCTCCTTGGCTCGGCTGGCAGTCATCGCGCCGCCTCCTGAACGGATCATGAAGAACCGGCCGGAGAACTCGTCATCAGCCAAGCTGGACTCCAAACGGGTTATGTATCGGCGCACCAGTGGTCGGATATAGGCGTCTAGTACTGCTGTACTGGTGCGCTCGTACTCGCGGTACTCTCGGGTAAGCGAGTGTGAGAGCGTGACCTCGGCATGCGGAGCCACCTCCGCCAAGATTGCCTGCATGGCCAGTTCGTGTGACGGGTTGGCATAGGCGTGAAGAAAGCACACTGCGACTGATTCAACTTCGAGCTGGCCGATGGCATCCGCTACGACGTGAGCCGCCTCGCTGTCGAACTCCCTTAGGACCTCGCCTTTGAAATTAAGCCGTTCGGGGACTTCAAAAATATGCCGTCGTTGGACCAGGCTCGAGGGCTTCCTATACTTGAAATCGTACGCAACTAGGCGATCCGTCCGACCGAGCAGATAAACGTCGCGAAACCCTTGGGTGGTGATCACGGCAGTGGTCGCGCCGGTCCGTGTGAGAAGAGCGTTGAGGCCAAGGGTGGTTCCGTGTGCGAAATAGCGGGCCTGGCCCGCGGCGGCACCGACCTGGGCAAAGGCGGCTAGCACACCTGCACTTGGCTCGGACGGTGTCGTGGGAACCTTGTCGAAGCGAAGTGTTCCGTCGGAGACATCGTGGGCGACTACGTCAGTGAACGTTCCCCCAACGTCTACGGCGAGACGCAGAGACATAGACTGCTGGTTGCTCAAGACTTCTGCTCCCCCCTCGATGACTCATCCAGCTGACGTTCGGCCAGCCGTCCGGCGATTGTAGCCACGGGCGTCTCGCGCAGACATCGTGCTTAGTATATCGGGACGGCAGTCGCCCGATCAGGCCCCTTACCGCAACTGGGTGTTCCGAAGCCTCAGAAGGCCCCGAGCGGGCCCAGCAAAGTCCACCCACCAGCTCCTGGGAAAGGCGCCGGTGGAGTAGTCCGGATGAGTTGGTGGTGACTCCGCAGGGCGCTAGTGTCTACTCTGGGGTATGGTCAAGGGCAAGGCTCACCAGTGGTCAGGGAGCCCGTGGTCCGTGGCTGGCAAGTTGGCCTCCGCGGATGGTTGCTAAATCTGATCCAAGGCACTGGAGATCGCAGGACCTAACTTCTGCTTGAGACCGGTCTAGCGGCCACCAGGGCTCCCTTCCGGCGCTGGCCCGTCGCCTCACCCGAGCGGTCGTCTGGCATGAGCCTGGCCGCTCATGACTTGAGCACCCGTCAGCTACGCTTCCGCAGCACTCGAGAGGCGGCATCATCGACGGTGAACGCGAGGGGGTCGACGACCACTCCGTAGTCGGAGGCCGCCTTCTCCAAGCTCACGAGACCAGATTGGACGTCAGCTGCCACCTGGCTAGGATCTCGGTCAAACGGGTCGCCCCATCCTCCGCCACCTCCAGTCAGATTAGTGATCTTCTCACCAGCCTCGAAGTGGTTGTAGCTTGCACCGACATGCTCCTCCCGAACTGTGCCCGGATGCAGAATCACCGTGTTGCTGACTCCAGGCTCACCCCCTTCCATCGCCCATGGACGGGTTTTGGTCTTGTAGTTGATGACTATCGCTGCCGAGGGCGCCAAGAAATGATAGGTTCGCTCCACCCCCACCCCGCCGCGGTGCTTGCCCGGGCCACCCGAATCAGGCCGATAGCCATAGCTCTCGATCAACAGCGGAGCCTTTGTCTCAAGAACCTCGATAGGATTGTTCCGGCATCCCGGCTGCGTCACGTGCGTGATGCCGTCCTCGCCGTCGCCATCGGCGTTTCCACCGAAGCCGACAGCGTCGTTGATCGCCTCCAACCAAGGCATCCCGGTACCTGGATCTAGGCCCAGCGTCATGATGTCGCACACATCGCCTCCCGAGCAGGCAGGGACCAGTTCCGACATCCCCTTTGCGAGCGCCTTGGTGATCACCTCAGGCGCCAACAGCCCTGTCCACTGGGTAAACGTCGGCATGGGGGGAACCGCCTCCATGAGCGAGCCCGGCCTAGTGATCACCTCCAATGGGCGAAAGTTGCCTGCGGTTACTGGGCTGTTAGGAGTCGTCAGGAACTTGAAAGTCAGCATCGTGACCGCGAGCGTAAGACCTCTCGGCGCGTTGATTGGCCCCCGGGCTGGCTGATCAGTCTTGCTCCAGTCCACGATCATCTTCTCTTCCGTGACGGTGACGGTCACCTCCAGCTTGACCATCTCATCCTTGTCGATCCCATCACTGTCCACAAAGTCGACCCCCGACCACGTACCCTTAGGCAGCTTGGCCAGCGCCGCCAAAGTGAGCCGCTCACCGTGGTCGTTTATCTCCCTCATGGCTTCAATGAGGCATTCTGCACCGTACTTCCGAGCCATCCCCTTCACCAGCCGCTCTCCAGTCTGGCAGGCAGACACCTGGGCTTGGAGGTCACCCAGCGTTCGTTCTGGCATCCGACTGTTGAACCGAATGACGTTGAAGATGTCCTGGCTGACTTCCCCTCGTGAGTAGATCTTCACCGCTGGGAAGAAGATCCCCTCCTGCGCCATGTCCGTCGAATCCAGCACATAGCCGGGATCTTTCTGCTTCAGATCCAAAAGATGCACCCGGCATGACGCAAACGAGATCAGTTGCCCTTCCGCAAAGATCGGTGCCAGCACCAGTGCATCTAGAGTGTGTGCGCCGGACCAGTAAGGATAGTTCAAGAGGATCACGTCGCCCTCGTGCAGCGAGTCCCTTCCCAAGAACTCCATCGCCTTCTTTACCCCAAAATCGTTCGCACCCGTGAAGCTGGCGATACCCGGTGCATCAGCGACTACGTTGCCTTCTGGGTCGTGAAGTCCAACCCCGTAGTCATGAATCTCGTAGACGATTGTGTTATAGGCCGTGCGGCACAGGTTTCGCGCCATCTCATGGGCTGATGCCAGTAGGCCGTGCCGAATTACCTCCACCGTTATCGCATCGGGAATGCTTCCTAGCCCCTGAGACCTCATCTCCGTGCTGCCGCGTCCGTCAATCACCGCACCTCCCCCACGTACGGGCGGCCCCTGCGTCGCGCGCGACACCCCTCCCGTCGGTGCGAGAAGGATTGCGTCCGCCCCGACCGCCGCTGTACGGTTCTGAGCGTGTACTCGTATGACGCGTCGGCGCCACTGCGTGTCGCCAGCGCTGTCGTGTCTGCTCATAATCGGGCGCATGGCTAGCCCGCAGCCCCATCCACCTCGGCATTCCGACGCCTTCTGGAGTCGGGCACACAGCATCCACGATACCCCTCTCCCTTGAGCGACGCGCCGCTACACGTATGCGTGCCACCTGTGCCGTCGACATCGCCAGCCGATCTCCCCGTGTAAGAAAAAGACGTAACTGCAGACCGCTCACAGCGGCTGAGCTCGGCCGCGCAATTGGAAGGTGCCGCGACGGTGCTCGTCTATCATACGGCCATCCTTCATAATGACCTTCCCTCTCACCATGGACAGAATCGGCCAGCCTGTCATGCGCCAACCATCGAACGGATCAAAGTCAGTCTTTGACGCCATCTGGGTGGCGGCGATGCGGACGGTGCGTTTCGGGTCCAGAATCACAAGGTCCGCATCGCTCCCAAGTGCCAGGCTCCCTTTGCGAGGCCACAAACCGAAGAGCTTGGCGGGATTCGTTGCTGTGAGTTCTACAAACCGGCTCAGGGACAGCCGATTGCGGCTGACCCCTTCTGCATAGAGGAGCCCGATGCTGGTCTGGATGCTAGACATCCCCGGGGCCACGTCGTGGAAGCCGGTCGACACCTCTGCCTTCTGATCGCTACCCCACGTGGCGTGATCGGTCGCGTACGTTTGAATCTCGCCGCTGCGGATGCCATCCCAGAGCGCTGCCTGGTCATCAGGTTGCCGAAGCGGCGGCCAACACACGTACTCGTTTGCGCGGGATCCCTCTACCTCGTAACGGTCGCTGTTCAGATACAGATAGGCTGGCCTCGTCTCGACGTACACCTCCGCTCCACCCAGCCTGGCCTGCCGAATCGCCTCGAGCGCGGCGCGGCACGAGACGTGAACAATGTAGACAGGGCAACCGAGAAGCTTGGCGTAGCCAGCGACTAGGCTGATGGCCAATGCCTCGGCCTCCGGCGGCCGGGCAAGTGGCAGATACTTGGGCGCCCGCTGCCCGTTCGCTAGAAGTCTCCGGGTCAGATGGTCCACCAGCGGGCCGTCCTCGGCGTGCACGTTCACGAGGAGGCCGGCCTCGGCTGCCGCGCCCAGCACGGTTATAAGGTGGTCACGACTGAGGCCCAGCCCGGCCCCGGCCATGAAGACTTTCAGGCTGGTGACGCCCAGCTCGACCAGTTCCGGTAGCTCCCGGGTCAAGTCGACCGTGGATGGATCAGTTACCACGACGTGGAGGCCAAAATCAAGGTGACTCTCGGCCAGCGCCTTGTTCCTCTCATCCACCACTGCGGCGACCAAGGTCTGCCCCGGGACTTGAAATGCAAAGTTTATGAAGGAAGTCACGCCCCCCAGAGCGGCCGCCCGTGATCCACTCTCGTAGTCGTCGAGCGTTGGCACCCCCCCAACCTCGTTCCCAAAGTGGGTATGCACATCGACGGCGCCTGGAACCACAGTCATTCCCACTGCCTCGATCACCTCCGGCGCGTCAAGGCCCGAGCCGAACGCCGCGATCCGACCATCAGAGATGCCAATGTCCGTAATGACTGTGGACGTAGCCGTAGCGACCGAGCCTGACCTGACCACCACGTCTAAGTTCATCGGTCAGAAAAGGTCCATCGGGGTCGGGAGGCGCCCTCGCCTATGCGCATTTGTGACTCGCCAACCCATCCCCGGAAGTCCTGGCTCACTACTCTCGTAAACCTACGTCCTAATCTCGGGCGATGCTGCCACCAGCGCCCGAGTGTACGAATGGGTAGGACTAGACAACACAGCTTCCGCATCGCCCTGCTCCACGACGCATCCCGCATACATCACCAGGATTTGGTCACACAACTGCCGAGCCACGGCCAGGTCGTGCAGGATCACGATGTAAGAGAGTCCCAGATCACTCCGCAAGCGCAGCAGGAGATTTATCACCTGCGCCTGTATCGACACATCCAATGCGGACAGCGGCTCATCGAGAATGACCAGCCTCGGCTCGAGCACCAGCGCCCGGGCTAGCGCTACCCGCTGTCGCTGGCCGCCCGACAACTGCGAGGGACGCTTGGTCAACGTGCTTGGTCCAAGCCCGACTCTGGCTAGGACGTGCTGCATCGTTTCGACACGCCCCGCCTGAGTCCCGATGGCAAAGTTTGCTAGCGGCTCCCGCACGATCTCTGCGACAGTCATCCTTGGATCAAGAGTCGCGTACGGGTTCTGCAGAACAATCTGCAATTGGCGTCTAGCTAGCCTCCATTGCTCCCGTGACAACAAAGTTAGCTCGACGTTGTCCCACAGGACTTGTCCTCCTGAAGGTCTCGTCAAACCCGCAATACACCTTGCCAAGGTCGACTTTCCCGAGCCCGTTTCCCCGACTATGCCCAGGATCCCACCCGGCACGGTCCGAAACGAGACACTGCGTACGGCCTCGATGAGCGCTCGGCGCCGAGTCCCCGCTACCCTGGCGCCCCAGAACGTCTTGCTAAGCTGAATGACCTCCAAAGCCGGTCCCGCTCCGCCGGTCGCCTGGGCGGACATAGGCTCCTCGTTCCTCAATCCACTAGGCGGCAGCGGGGCCAAGTCCACCACCCGAGCTCCGGTCGATTAGATGACATCTCACAGATCGAGAAGATCCCATCGCCGGAACGTCGTCGAGGCCCGGTACTTGCGCGCAGCAGACCTGAACCCCATGGCCCAGATAGCAGCGGGGTTCAAAACGACAGCCCCTCTCGAGATCGCTGAGGCTCGGAGGGTCTCCAGGAATACCGACCAGCTCGCGGCGGCCGCCCGCGATCGTCGGAATCGCTCCGATCAGTCCGCGGCTGTACGGATGCACAGGCTGGCGGACTACGTCGCGGCACGATCCCTCTTCGACGATCCGCCCTCCATACATCACCGACACAGTGTCACAGAACTCGCTCACCACAGCAAGGTTATGAGTTATGAACAACAGGGCAGCGGATCGCTGCGACACTACCCGATCTAGCATGTGAAGAATCTCCGACTGGGTGACCACGTCCAGCGCGGTCGTAGGTTCATCGGCGATGATCAAGGTCGCGTCACCCGCGATCGCCATTCCGATCGCCACCCGCTGACGCATGCCGCCGGACAACTCGTGTGGGTATTGTTTCATGACCCGTGCCACGTCGGCAATCTCGCACTCCTCTAGGAGCGCCCCAATGGCCGAGCGCATCCGCGGTCGCCGTAGGTGTCGCCCTCCGGGCCGACGAAGGCGAATTGCCTCAGCTACCTGCGAATAGATTGATCGGACCGGATCGAGTGCGTTCAGGGGATCCTGGAAGACAACGCTGACCGCCGTTCGCCGCACTTGAGCGCTCGCCCTCTCTGACAGTGCTCGCAGGTCCGTCGAGGCGACAACAATGCTGCCGCCGACTACTCGCCCACTCCGGCCCAGTAGCCCCGGGATTGCACGGGCCAGCGAGGTCTTTCCCGAGCCCGACTCCCCCACCACACCTCGTTTCTCGCCGCGGCCGATAGTCATGTTTACGTCTTTCACCGCCACGACGGCCCCGACGCCTTCGCCATACTCCACCGTCAGTTCCTTCACGACCAGCACCGCCTCAGCGTGGGCGGGGTCCCGGGCTACTTCGCCTGTCGTCACAACGCGCACAGTCAGATCACCGATGGCCGGCGCAGCCTTGGATCGATCACCACATAAAGCGAGTCAACTATCAGGTTCACCGCGATAAACGCCAATGCGCTCAAAATCACAAACGCCTCTACGACACCATACTCTCTCGCCAGCACCGAATTCACAACGAGCTGACCAACTCCAGGCCAATTGAAGACTGCCTCAACCAGCACACTGCCAGCCACCAGCTGCGCTACCAGAAGGCCTAGCGCGGTGAGTGCGGGCAGCAGTGCATTCGGGACGCCGTGGCGCATCAGCGCCTGCCACCGCGTTAACCCCTTGCCTTGGCAAACCAATAAGAAATCCTCGTCGCTCACTTCCCTTAGACTGTGCCTGAGCAACCGGAATAGGTAACCGAAAGGAGCTAGCCCCAGGGTTAGGGCCGGTAGCAGGATGTGCTCCATGGCATTGGCGAACGTTCCCCACTGGCCCGCGATGAGAGCATCCCAAGTGTAGAAGTGGGTTGTCGCCGGTGGTGCGCTCACGCCTACGCCCAGTCGCCCCACAGGCCCCGGCAACACGTGCAGATACTCCGCGAATAGGACCAGGGCCATCAAGCCAATCCAGAAGGGAGGGCTGCCGAGGCCCACAAATGCTACCGCGCGACAGACGGAGTCTACCACGCGTGATCTCGCGCCGACAGATGCGACCGCCCCGGCGAGCGCCCCTATCACCGCGAACAGCATCGCGTAGAAGCCCAGCTCCAGGCTGGCAGGGAGTCGCGTGACGACCTCCTTCAGGACCGGTGCTCCGGTCCCGTAATCAAATCCCCAGTTGCCGTGGACAAAGCCGACTACGTAGTCGACATACTGGACATAAAGAGGTTGGTTGAGGCCCAACACCGCGCGCTCATGCTGAAGAGCCGCGGCGCTGGCTAGGGGGCCCAAGATGAGTCGGGCAGGGTCTGCAGGAAGCATGCGTAGGATCACGAAAACGGCGACCGAAGCAATGAACAGCGTGACTATCGCCCCACTCAGCCTCGCGCGAATGGTGTGTGCCATCTACTCCGGCAGGTTCCTCGTCGATCCCGTTAGAACACTCCCCACAGCTTCACCACCCAGCCCGTCCGCGACCAGGTTGCACCCGATAACCAGAATGAGCAGCATGGCCCCGGGGAAGACACCAATCCACCATTGCCCTGACAGCACGTAGGAAAGACCAGCGGTAATCATCGTGCCCCACTCAGGGGTCGGGACCTGAACACCCAGCCCCACAAAGCCAAGGGCTGCCAGCGTGAGAACCGCGTACCCAACTACCGAACTGGCCTGGATCGTCATGACCTGCCAGGTGTGTGGCAGGATGTGCCGCCACACGATGCGCGACGGTTGGCAACCGCTAGCCACGGCCGCCTCAACGAAGGGCAGCGCCTGGACTCGCAGCACCTCGCTACGCATCAGTCGCGCATAAAACGGCACGGTGGAAATGGTGATGCCCAGTGCCGCAGATACCGTGCCGGCTCCCAGGGCGACCGAAATCGCGAGCGCAAGGATTAGGGGAGGGAAGGCGAGGAGCGAATCGATCAACCGCATGCTCGCGTTGTCAGTAAGTCCGCCACGGAGGCCCGCCAGCAGTCCAACCGACATCCCCAGCAAGCCGCCAACGGCGGTCACGGCGGCGGCCGCTATGAGGTCCAGCTGGCCTGCGCTCATAACTCGCGCTAAGACATCGCGTCCGACGTCGTCGGTCCCAAAGGGGCGCGCTGCGGACGGGGGCAAAAGCGAGTTCGCAAGATTCACGGCAAGTGGGTCTGCTCTCCAAATCTGGGGCCCCAGCCAGGCGAACGCTACCGTGACGAGGATGACCCCCAGGCCGACCGTGGCTTCTCGATGCCCAGATGCAAACATCCGCGCCCGCCGTACCGCAGCTGCCGCGCCGATTCCCACGGAGCGCGGTCTGCGGTGGGGTCCGTGGCGGGCCGTCCGAGACGGTGACGAATCAGAAGTTGCCAGCTGTCAGGCCCTCGAGGCAGGCGCCGTGACCAAGGAAGGCAACGTGATCCACTTTCGTGGGCCAGCGCCGAAGGTGAGCCGGGTTCTCGCCCGGCTCTGCCGGGAAGCTGTTCTCCTCTCAAGCCGACAATCGCTGGCCACGAACGGTCCGGGGGCAGACACCCGCCGGATCCTCCGCATGGTGGGCGGAATGCAGCGCAGCTGCCATCTCATGGGTGCCGGCTCGACAGCCCCGCTCGTCAGGGGTCGTCCAAGGGTTCGCTCCCCCCTGCCCGCCTTGTCGCGGACAAAGCCCGCAAGGATACGCGGACGGTGATCGTGACACTTGCGATCGGCTAGCTGCTCCGAACCACTCCCCGACCGCCGCCAGCGATAGCCCCGTGCGACTCCCCACGGACCCCCTACGAGAGGCGAACCACCACTAAGCCGACCCAAAGCCTCACCACCGTGCGGTGGGCAACTTGGGCAACAGCCCATGAGATCCTCAGGCCCGCGCTTCAGGTCTACGCAATCAGAGACCCCATGTGGACATCTGACCAAACTCATCACTGAACACGTAGCTGTGCACGCGGTCGCTTAGCACGATTGGAAAATAGATCTCGTAGAAGGTTACCCGCGGTGCGTCTGCTTTGATGAGGCGCGTGATCTGATTCCAGTACGGCTGTTGCTTGCTCGTCGGGGCCGCTCCCCCCTGCTTCAGGGCCGTGTCGACCTTGGGAATGCAGATCTGAGTGAGGTTGAAAGAGATCCCGCACAGCGCACTGTAGCCGAGGTAGTAGGGCACCGTCGGCACACCCGGGCCAGCTGTCCGTATGTAGGCTTGGTCCTTGTGGGTCTCCGTGGTCGTCACATACACGGGCGCGCTAAGCGTCTGCAAGGTGATATCCACCCCGATCTTCTTCCAGAAATCCTGCAGGATCGGTCCAATCGCGGCACCCGCCTCGTCTCCTGCCTCGAGATCAACCGTGAGGTGGACCGGAGTGTGCAGGTGTGACTTCTTCATGTACGACTTTGCCTTCGCCAAATCGTAGGGGGCCGACTTCGAAAGAACCGCATTGAATCCCGGCATATCGGGGATGATCGGGCCGGTGAAGAGCGCTCCGTAGCCAAAGGCGACCTTGCTGAGGATCTCTTTAAGGGGAGTGGCGTAGCGCAGTGCCAACCGCAAATCCAGGTTGCTGCCTGGCGCTGTTTTGGTGTTGAAGCCGAAGTACTCGCTCTCCGGCGCTGCATAGGCGGGCACCTTAACAGTGGCAACCTTGCTTAGGCTGTGAGCGGTCGCATTGGGAATGCCAATCGTGATGTCGGCTTCGCCGTCCTTGGCGTCAAGCCCGAGGGTTGCTGGGCTGGTGATGAAATTAAGTATCACTTCGCGGCTTTTCACCGGGAGTGGGTAGTTCGGGTTGGCCTTGAGGGTCGCCTGCACGCCGGGCTCGTAGGATGAGAGCACGTACGCACCGCCGCCTCCCGCGATGTGCGACGACATCCAGGTGTTGACGGCGTTGGCTACGACACCGCCGTTAGCGTCGACCACTGAGGGCTCCATCACTGCACCGGCCGGCTGAGCCCAGTTCGTGAGAAGCCCAGAATCGGGGACATTCAGTGTGAAGACCACCGTGTACGGTGACGGCGTGGTGATCGACTTGATCAGAAGTGGGGTGTAGTGGCCGTCGAGGATGTAATACGCCCCACCCGCATTCATGGTGATTTCGCGCTGGAAGGAGAACGCGACGGCGGCGGCGGTAATCGGGGTTCCGTCGGCGAAACGGAAGTTCGTGTTGAGCTGAAAGGTGTAGACCTCGCTGTTAGAACTGATAGTCCAGGATTTCGCCAGAAAGGGTTCAAATTTGGAGTATTCGATTTGGCTGGTTCCATCGGGACCCGGCTTGGTTCCGTACCGAATCAGGGTCGTGTAGGTCGCCAGCGGGATGATGAAGTCGCCCTCATTCAGGCCTTCCGAGGGGTCAATCGAGGCCGGCGGGAAGCTCGTGTTCACTATCAAGGGCCCGCTAGCAGCGACACGTTTGGCGCTACTGGCCGCGACCGACGCAGAGCCACCGAGTAGCGCCAGGGCTGCCGCAATGACGGCAGNNGCAGCCAGCATCACACTTGGGGTCCTCAGGCCGAATTTCCGCCTAGCCATCTATTGCCCTCCTCCAGCGCTAACCGTCTGTTCTGACTTGTTCGCAGCCCAGTCCGGTCACCTCGAAGTGATGTAAACCGGCACCAGGAATCGGTTGGGTCAGCCGGGAACGCGGACGCAGCGAACTCGGCCTGCGACGTGCCAGGGAGAGGCTGCGCAGTGCGGGGCTGCCGACCGTCGGAGCGGACTTGTCTATGTTCACCGACCCACCTCTCCCTCGGCTACCGCAGCCTGACCCAACGCCGGCCGCCCAATCCGGCAGCGTGACGGACAATATACAGTGGCCGAGAGTCGTCTCGCTGGCGGTCACCCCAGGGTGATCACGTCTCGGCCGCCGCCGCCAAGATTATCTCTTGGGGACGTCGTGGCCTCTGCCAGGCCAGCCTCCGGAGGATCGCCGCGGATGGAGAGACTGACGGCTGTATCCGCGGGGATCCGGGAGCAGGGTGAGCTGCCCGCAAAGGTTGGTCCCCACCAGCCGCGGGCGGGGTGGCTGGAGTCCCGTTACTTCCCAGATGGTGGCTGCCCCCGGGCCGGGGGGAAGCGCCAATCGGCCATCGGTGCCTCGGAAGCGAGGCCCTAGTTGGTCGGGACGGCTGGTGAGGCTCACCAAGTCTCCCGCGCCACGGGGCTCTCGTCGAGGCCGACGTAGGCACCGATCCCCCACCCCCCACCAATCTTCGGGGCTGAGTCCAGTCCCCGATGGGGACCGGCCGCATCCCTATGGGTATGTGGAGGGGCAGAACGAAGGCCGGCCGCATCCCTGATGGACCGCAGGAGGAGCGGACGATCTGGGTCAGGGCCGCATCCCGATGGGGAGGAGGGAGGGGCCCGGCTGACGGGTCTCTATCTGGGGAGAGGAAGTGAGCTGGGCGGGTCCAGAAAGCGGGGCGCGGCAAGTTGATAGCCCTCTTGGTCGCGCCTGATCCGGCGCTCACGGGCCCGGGACAGCCTGGTCGCCGAGGGCCGGATCGTGCCCGCGGTAAGACCGTTCACGCTTCCTCGACGGGTGCGGCTGCCAGTCGGGACCACGCCCGGCTCCACGGCTCTGCAGGAGCTGGGGGATGACCGACTCCGCTGATCTACCTAGACGCCTCAGCACTGGTGAAGCTGCTTTTCGACGAAGCCGAGAGTGAGGCGCTGGCGCGCTGGTTGGCAGCTAGATCAGACCTCCCCAAGGTGACCAGCCAGCTGGCTTTGGTGGAGGTGGTGCGCGTCTGCTGCCGGCTGGATCCCCAGGCGGAGCCAGCGGCCCGACAGCTGCTGGGGGGCCTCGACCTGCCAAACGGTGCAAGGTGCGCGGACAGGGACATATCCAAGTCGGGCATTCGAGCTCAGGCCACCCCGGCGTGAGGCGCCCGCATCGAGCGGCACGAGTAGGGTGGTGATGGTGCAGAAGCTGCGGCTGAGGGTCAACGGAGCGGAGCGGGCCGACGAGGTCGAGCCGCGGCTCCTGCTGGTGCACTACCTGCGTGAGGTCTGCGGGCTCACCGGCAGCCACGTGGGCTGCGACACCAGCCAGTGCGGCGCCTGCACCGTGCTTCTGAACGGTGCTCCGGTGAAGTCGTGCAACATGCTGGCGGTCCAGGCTGAGGGGGCCGAGGTGACCACGATCGAGGGGCTCGCGCCTCCCGGGGAACTGCACCCGCTGCAGGCCGCCTTCCGAGAGCAGCACGGACTGCAGTGCGGCTTCTGCACCCCCGGGTTCATCATGGCTGCTTCCGCCCTCCTGGCCGGCAACCCCGATCCCAGCGAGGAGGAGATCGGCCGGGGTCTGGAGGNNTGCAGTCCCCCTGGAGAGGTAGGGCCACGGAAGCGCACCGGTGAGGCCAGCCCCATTCGATTACTCTCGCGCCCATTCGATTGCCGAAGCGGTGTCCCGGCTCGGAGAGGCGGGCCCGGAGGCGAAGGTGATCTCCGGCGGCCAGAGCCTGCTCCCCATGATGCGAGTGCGGCTGGCGCAGCCAACGCACCTGGTTGACATCAACCAGGTGCCGGGACTCGACTACATCAGGCTGGAAGAAGGCCAGCTGTGCATGGGCGCCCTGGTGCGCCACTCCACTCTGGCCACCTCAGAGGTCGTCCGCCAGCACCTACCGCTGCTCGCCGAGATGGCCGCTGAGGTCGGCGATGCCCAGATCCGTACTCGGGGCACCCTGGGTGGGGTGATGGCCCATGCGGACCCGGCCGGCGACTACCCGACCCTGGCCGTGATGCTCGACGCCACGATCGTCACCGACCGCCGCCGGATCGCGGCTGCTGACTTCTTTCAGCATCTCTTCACCACCCCCTTGGAGGCGGATGAACTGGTCTGCGAGGTTGCCTTCCCGGTNNGGGCGCCGGCGTGCAGCGGACCCAGTCTGGCTGGAGGGTGGGGCTGACCCACGTCGGGCCCACCCCGGTTCGGGCCCGCACCGTCGAGGCGGCCCTCAGCTCGGGGCTTGCGCCATCGGAGGCGGCCGAGCGGGCCTCCGATGAGCTTGAGCCAGCCAGCGACGGGCGTGCCTCGGCCGAATATCGACGCCATCTCGCCCGGGTGCTGACCAGGCGAGCATTACTGCAGGCCTCCTGAAGGTGATGGGGAACACTTCCGGGCGGCCTCTCAGCCCCTAGCCAGTGGCCGTCAGCAGCAGAGCGTCCGGGGCAAACGGCCATGCGTGAGGTCATGCCGACCCTGGACAGCTGGGGGCCGGAGGTGTCCACCGTGGCTCTGGCGACGGTGGTGGGCACGACCGGCTCCACGCCGCGCCCAGCCGGAGCGCGGTTGGCGGTCGCCCCGGACGGGCGGATGGTGGGTTCGGTCAGCGGCGGCTGCCTGGAGGCGGACGTTGTCGAGGAGGCCATGCGCACCCTGACCGGGGAGGCGCCGCCCCGAACCCTCCACTACGGAATCGCGGACGAGATGGGTTGGTCGGTGGGCCTCGCCTGCGGCGGAGAGGTTGACGTGTTCGTGGAGAAGCTGGACTGGGGGGGCGGCGATCCAGTGGTCGCGGCCCTCAGGGAGGCAGTCGCCCAGGATCGCGCTGTGGCCCTCTGTACTGCGCTTGAGGGGCCCTCTCCGGGCAGCCACATCCTGGTGCGGGAAGGCACTATCGTCGGCGACTCCAGCCCGCTCGGAGCTGAGGTAGAGCTCCTCGAGGCGGCCGGCCGGCGCCTGGTCAGTGGGGTCGCCGGCGTCGACCAGCTGGCGGTCGGGTCGGTCTTCGTACAGCCCTTGGTGCCGGCGCCCAAAATGGTCATCATTGGCGCGGTCGACACCGGCAGCCTGCTGGCCCAGCTGGCCAAGGTCCTGGGCTATCACGTCACGGTCATCGATCCGCGGGAACGGTTCTGCACCAGAGAGCGGTTCCCGGCCGCCGACGAACTGGTGGTCGAGTGGCCCCGGGAAGCCCTGTCCAAGATCACCCTGGGCCCCCGCGACGCCGCAGTCTGCCTGACTCATGATCCCAAGTTCGACGACCCCACCCTGACGGCCCTGATGGCCGGAAGAGCCGGGTATATAGGCGCCGTCGGCAGCCGCCGCACTCAGGGACTCCGCCGGGATCGGCTGGCCGCAGCGGGAGCGACCGCAGAAGACCTGGAGCGGATTCACGGCCCAGTTGGTCTGGACCTGGGGGCCTCGACTCCGGCCGAGATGGCGCTGGAGATCCTCGCCGAGTTGGTCGGCGCCAGATACGGGCGCGCGGGGGCCCAGCGCCGGCCGGCTGCTCCCGCCGGATGACCACACCCGAGGCCGCGCCAAACGCGCAACCGCTGGTGGTGCTGGCCGCCGGGCGCAGTGCCCGGATGGGACGTCCCAAACCCCTCCTGCCGTGGCGGGGTGCCACGCTTTTGGCACATGCCTGTGAGGCCGCGCTCGGCGGCGGCGCCGACCCGGTGCTGGTGGTCGCCGAGGATCCCCCATGGCTGAGGGACCGGGCGGGAGCGGTCGGAGAGGTGCTCTGGGTGGGCTGCCCCGAGGGCGCCCGGAGCCAATCAGCATCGCTGCAGGCGGGACTGACCGCAGCCCTGCAAGCCGCTCCCACGGCGACGGCCGTACTGGTCAGCCTGGTCGACCAGGCGGGGCTGAGGGCGGAGGCGGTCGCGCAAATGCTGGAGTCCGTAGCTCGCGTGGACGCCGACGCCTGGGTCGCCGACTACGAAGGCGAGCGTCAAGTCCCCGGCCACCCGGTGGCCCTGGGCCCGGCGACCTGGCCGCTAGTGGAGCGTTTGCGTGGGGATGACGGGGCCCGCGGGATCCTGAGGACACTGGGCGCCCGGCTGGCATGGGTGCCCATGCCGTCGGAATGGCGTCCCTTTGACTGTGACACGCCCGAGGACTACCGCCGACTCCTGGCCCAGGATGCCTCGGCCGGTCTGGGGCGGCCGTGATGGCGGCCAGCGCTCCTGGGCTCCGCGGCGGCCGGCGGGCGCGCGAGCTCAGCTACTATTTACCCGCCTCTGGGTCCCGTGCCCGCGGGGAGAAGCCCTGGTGATCCTGGACAACGAATTCCACGTGGCGCTTCCGCCCGAGAGGCTGTGGCCGCTGGTGCGTGACCTCGAGAGAATCGCTCCGTGTCTTCCAGGTGCAGCTATCACAGAGCGGGTCGATGCGGAGACCTACCGCGGCACCATCACGATCAAGGTGGGTCCGGTCACGGTGAGCTACGCGGGGACGGCCAAGGTTCTGGAAGTTGACCCGGAGTCAGGCCGCATGGTGATGCGCTGCGAGGGCCGGGAGACCCGGGGCCCGGGCAGGGCCAGCGCTGACATCACCATCGAGATTGCCGCCGTGCCGGACGGGTCGGCGGGACACATCCGGTCCGACGTCGCCGTCACCGGCAGGGTGGCTCAGTTCGGTAGGGGCATGATGGCGGAGGTGGGTGACCGGCTGCTCACCCAGTTCGCCAATTGCGTAGTGGCGAGCGTGGCTGAGACGGCCTCCGGCCCTGGGGGTGAGGTACCCCCGGCTAGCCCCGGTGGAACGCCGATGCGGCCGGATAGGGCGAACGTGCCTCAGGTCAACGTGCTGCGGATACTCCTCAGCATCGCCTGGGATCGGCTGCGCTTCTGGAGGCGGCGTTAGGGAGATTCTGCCGCCACGAGGGGCCGAATTGCACGGCTCGGGCCCTGGCACGGCGGCCTGGCCGACCTTGTACGAGTAACCGCCGGCGACACCGACGCACCCAACGCCGGGCCACAAATCGGGTGCTGGCGGGACGCTTACGGAGTGCTCACATCATGAGGCGTGTCCAGATATACATTGAAGAAGAGGTGGCGAAGGCCCTGCTCACCGGTATCCGGCGTGAGCGCTGGAGTGGTGCGGCGGCAGACTCGGCCCACCGGCGACTGCGAACGCTCCCGATTCGCCTTGATCGACGACGATCGCG
>PKXE01000012.1:17554-18337 GCA_003132265.1 Candidatus Dormiibacterota bacterium
CCCGCGCCGTTCGCCAGGGCCGGAAGGAGGTTGAGAGCCGGTGTCCCGACCGGTGCCGGCAGGCCGCGCCGCACCCCTCGAATCGCCCGATAGACGAGCAGCTTCACCGCCTCCACGCTTCGTCCCATCTGAGCTGCGATCTCGCGCAGCTCCAGCTCCTCTCCGTAACGGAGCCACAACGCCCGCCGCTGGGAGGCAGGCAGGCACTTGGAGAGTTCCCACACCTGGCGCACCAAGACCCTCGTGACCACGACATCCGCCGGGTTGGGGCCGGAGTCGGCCACCTGCGCCGCCGCGTCCAGGTCGATGGTGGGACGGGCCGCCCGGTAGTGGTCGGCCACCCGGTGGGCCGCGATGGTGTAGAGCCAGGGCAGCGCCGAGGACCGCATCGTCCGGTAGCTCTTGAGCCCGGCGACGGCCTTGCAGAAGACGTCGCTGGTGAGGTCCTCCGCCGCCGCCTGAGTGCCCACCCGGGCCCTCACGTAACGGAACACTTCAGCGTAGTGCTGAAGGTACATATGCGACGCTGTCGCCTCATTGGTCTGCGCCACTTCGGGTCGGGTTGTCGCTTGAACTGCCTCAGCGGTGGTTCTTTCGATCAAGGCCGTGATCTCCTCGCTACGGTGTCGCCGCCGATGCCCGGAAATTAGCACAGCGGCGCCCCCGAATGCAAGCCCTCAAGTGACAAAATACCCTGATTTTTTATGGGTATATTGAAGCCGCCTGACCTTGCGCCAGGCTGCTAGTTCTGTTTCTTGAATGTATGCGTAGCTAAGGAAGTTG
>PKXE01000012.1:18378-22513 GCA_003132265.1 Candidatus Dormiibacterota bacterium
CCCCCCCCCCCCGTTACCCGGGACGCTGTGGCCGAGGGCGGGACCCACGGCAGCGATCGAATTCAAGAGCTAGGAGGCGAGGAGTTGTCAGCAGCCATGACCGTTCGGTGGACCGGCAGCCAAGGGAGTCCATCCAGCTCGTTCTCGATCTGGCGCCCGGGCGCAGGAACGATGGACCGCGCCAATCGGGAGATCCGCCTGGCCCTGGACCGCAGTCGCCGGCGGCGCCTGGTCCAGTCCGGTAAGCGCCGCTGCCTCAACGCGATCGATGACTGCCTCAACAAGCTTGAGGAGATGCACGCCGATGGGGCCCACATCTCCCGGCGGGACGGGTGCCGGAAAGTGGTGGCTCAGCTGGTGGAGGCCATCCGCCAGGATCCGCCTGAGGACGTCCAGACGGCGCGCAACTCCTATGACCTGCACTCGGCACTGCTCAACTGGCAGTCGGGGGTCCTGGACGCCCTGGTCCCGCACCGCCGGGAGCTGTTCCCCGACCTGAACCTGGAGCGCGACGACTGGCCCCGACCGCGCCGGCGCCGGCGGCGNNCCGACAGCGCTCCGTGCCGCTTCAGGATCTCCAGGGCACGATCGACCGGAAGGGCATGGAGAACGTTGCCATCTCGGCCGGTAGTGGTCTCCGCCTGGAAGAGGGCGTTGGCGACCGCCTCCTCCACCGCCTCGATGGCGGCAGTGAAGATTGGGTCGAAGTAACTAGGCTGGCGCCAGAAGCCTCCGTCCAAGAGCGCCCTCACCGAGACCGTTCCATCTGGGCTCGAACGGGGGATCCGTTGGGCGGTGGAGAAGGCCAGGACGAGCTCGCCCGAGCCGTTCGCCCCCACGGACCCGCACCGAACCAGTCCCATTCCGCCCCTGGCGGCTAGTCGACCCAGTTGGTGCGGGAGGAGTGGCGCGTCGGTGGCCAGGACCACGATGCACGAGCCACTGGTGTGCTGGGCCGGCATGAGGTCGGTGATCTCCTCCCCCAGCGCCACCCCGGCCAGAAGCAGGTCCGGCCGAGCACCAAAATTGGTGGAGACCAGCGCCCCGACTAGGTAGCCTCCCGCCTCTGGGGGAAGCATGCGCGAGGCGGTGCCAATCCCACCTTTGAACTCGAAGCACTGGAGTCCGGTGGCGGCACCCACGCTGCCTTCCTGGACCGGTCCCCCCCGCCGCGCCAGTTCCAGAGCCTCCCGGACGTGCTCCTCCTGGACGGGGAAGGCCCGGGCATCATTGAGGAAGGAGTCGTCACACTCAGTGACGACCGGCATGATGACGTCCTCGATGCCTTGGACCGGATCCTCATCAGCGATCCAGCGGGCGGTGGCGTGGTAGGCCATCCCGATAGCCAGGCTTGAGGTCAACACCACCGGGGTCTGCAGGAGCCCCCACTCCTTTATCTGATTGATGCCGATCAGCTCGCCGTAGCCATTCACGATCGCTGTCGCCGCGTAGACCCGCTCCTGCCAGGGGCGATCAGGATGGGGCCAGACCACCGTCACCCCGGTCCGGACCGCCTGCTGGGAGCCGACCGGGTCCCTGGAGATCGTGACGTGCCCCACCCTCACCCCGGGAACGTCAGNNGACCCAGATCGGCACCCGCTGTACCGCAGCCAGGTACTCCCGGGCCGTCTGGCGCAGGCGCTCGTGGGTCCCGCCCATCCAGGTGACGTCCTTAGGCAAGAAGCGCTTGGGGACCTTGGCGACGATGGTGTAGTTGGGGTCGACCACGTTGGCGATCCGGGAGCGAGCTGCTTGGGAAACCAGCTGGTAAGCGTCCATCAGGGAGAGCCCCAGCCCGTCCGCCACCCAGCGCACGACCTGGGCGTGGGCGATCCGGAAGGCGTCCTCCAACGGCCGAGAGGAACCCGCCACCATGATCGCCTCGTCGCTCTCGAAGCGAGGCCATTCGCAGTAGGTCCCCTTGACCAGCTCTACGGTCAGAACCGTGTTCATAGCTCCCTCGACCGCCGCCCCGCAGGTCTCGCCCTCTCCCATCGTGTAGTGACCGTCTCCCAGTGAGAAGAGCCCTCCCGGGACGTTGACCCCCAGATAGATGGTGGTGCCGGCGCGCATCTCCGGGGAGTCCATGTTGCCTCCGAAGGCGTCGGGGACCAGCACATTGCGGGCCTCAAAGGCAGCGGGAGCGACCCCGATGGTGCCGTGGAAAGGCTGTAGCGGGAAGCGCGCTTCGAACTTGGAGTCGAGGGCCTGGAAGACCACCTCTTGGTCGTCGACCTGGTAGAGCCAGGTGCGCTCCGGCAGGGGGTCCTGGAGCGAGGCGGTGATCCTGGTCGAGGTCAGGGAGCCGAAGAGCGAGACCGAGGTGCTCACCGCCCAGTCCCGGGCGGGGGCGACATCGATCAGGTGGATTGCCAAAGTGTCCCCCGGCTCGGCGCCCTCCACAAAGAACGGACCCGTCTGGGGGTTAATGAAGGGAAACTCGATGGAGTGGGCGGGGAGGTCCTCAATGCCACGGATCCGGCCGGCGAAGCAGTCCTCCGTGTATAGCTCCACGATCTCGCCGGGGCGCAGCGAGTGGACAGGCTCAACCCCGCCAAAGGTCCAGGCGTACTGCTCCGGAGTGGGCCGGAAGGTGCGCACCTGAAGTTGGGGGTGGCCGGCGAGCTCGCGGGACGGCATTCCCATGGCGAGCTAATCCTGCGCCGGCAGGGGCTGGGCCGTGTCGTAGGGATCGGGAAGGTTGGCCTGGACCCAATAGCGGCCCTGGCGGGGGGCCACGAAAATGAAGTAGTAGGCGGCGGCCACCGCGAAGAGCACGACCACGGTGATCAGGTCGGAAACCTTCTGCTGGGTCAGCGCGATCACCACCCCCACCAGAGTGATGATCGGCGGGAGCGGCCAGAACGGCATCTTCGAAGGCCGAGGAAGATCGCGCTGCTTGACGCGGCTGACCAGGGCCGAGATCGCGATCAAGCCGTAGAGGACCACCAGCAACACCGCGGTGAAAGTGACTACCGCGATCAGGCTCGACTGGAAGCAGAGGATGGTGGCCAGAGTGCCAACGAACAAGGTGGCCACCCAGGGCGCCCCCCGGTGCGGCTCGACCTTGCCGATCCAGGAACTGATCGGCTCCGGCCAGGCCCGGTCACGACCGGTGGCCCAAACGATCCTGGCGAACTGGAGGGTGATCGCCACCGAGGCGTTGAAGATCGCCAGCAGCGCCCCCACCGTGATGATGGTCTGGAAGTCCGAGCCGAAGGAGCGCCCGGCCACATAGGTGAGCGGGGTCCCCGAGTGCAGGAAGCTGGTGATCGAAGGGGCCGCGAAGACAATGGCGACGAACGGGACCAGCTCGAAGACGATCCCGACCAGGGCCGCCATGACCACGGCACGCCCGACCGCCTTGGCCGACCCGAGCACCTCCTCGGCGAAGTTGATGCCGCTGTCATAGCCGTTCACCGAGAACAGTGAGGTGGCGATGGCGGCGATGATCGCACCGCCGCCGATCGGCACCAGGAGCCCAGTACTTCCCAGTGCTTTGGGATGAGTCAGGATCGAGAGCGGCTGGTGCAGGTGGGTGAAGCCGGCCACCGCGATGGCCGTCACCACCAGCAGTTCGATAGCGAGGAACACGGCGGTCAGCCAGGAGTTGAAGCGGATCTTCAGCAGGCATACCCCGGTGACCACGATCATGCCCACCCCCGAGATGATGTTCTCCGGGATCTGGGGCGCCAGCGAATGGACGTACGTCCCGATGCCGATGGCGATGCTGGCGGGAAGGAAGACCGCCTGGGCCATGTAGTCGACCATCGCGAGGAAGCCGACCGGCTTCCCCAGAACCCGAGTGACGATGGAAAAGAGGCCCCCCGCGACCGGGAACATCGAGCCCAATTCACCCATGCAGAAGGCCACGTTGACCGCTATGAAACAACCCACGATGAAGGCGATGGGAGAGCCGGTCCCGGCGACCGCGATGACCGCCGTCGCCACCACCAGGATCGAGGCGGTCGGGGTGATGTCCGAGAGGATCAGCGCGAGATGACCGAATGGGGTGACGCTCCGATGGAGCTGCTGCTCATACCCCAATGCCTTGAGAGACTCTTCGCCGGTAGAAATGGCTTCCCTCCTCCCGGCCGCGCCGCTCTGTGAGGCACTCGGGCTGAAACGCCCGGGC
>PKXE01000139.1:0-2568 GCA_003132265.1 Candidatus Dormiibacterota bacterium
CTTCTCCGCCCTGGCTGTGCTCGTGGTGTACGCGATCCAGCGCTTCCAAGGTTCGCTACCCCTCAATCCTCAGCACGTGAGTGGGGTGCCGCCCTTGCTGGCGCTGAACACGGCCGTCTCCTTCATCACCAACACCAACTGGCAGAACTACGCCGGCGAGTCGACCATGTCGTACTTCACGCAAATGGCGGCTCTGGCGGTGCAGCAGTTCGTCAGCGCCGCGGTGGGAATCCAAGTCGCGATCGCCCTGGTGCGAGGCTTCTCCCGTCGTGAGTCGACCACCATCGGCAACTTCTGGGTGGACCTGATCCGCGGCACGCTCTACGTGCTGCTGCCCATAGCCGCGGTCGTCACCGTGATCTACGTGGGCCAGGGCGCGGTCCAAACCCTGGCCGGTCCAGCCCACATCCATGACCTACTCAACGGCATCTCCCAGACCATCGCGCTCGGTCCGGCGGCCTCGATGGAGGTGATCAAGCAGCTGGGGACCAACGGCGGCGGCTTCTTCAACGCCAACGCCGCTCACCCCTTTGAGAATCCCACGGCCCTGACCAACCTGCTGAGCATGGCATTACTGCTGGCGATTCCCGTCTCCTTGACCTACACCTTCGGCAAGATGGTGGGTAGCGTCCGCCAGGGACTGGCGTTGCTGGCCGCCATGGTGGTGCTGTTCGGCGCCGTCCTCGGCTTCAGCCTCTGGTCNNGGCGGCAACATGGAAGGCAAGGAGGTCCGCCTCGGTCCCGCCACCTCGGACCTGTTCATCATCGCCTCCACCTCCACCTCCACCGGTTCGGTGGACTCGGCCCTCGACTCTTACACCCCCATCGGTGGAGGCGGGGCCCTGGCGGGGATGATGCTGGGGGAGGTCTCGCCCGGGGGGGTGGGCAGCGGACTCTACACGATGCTGCTCTTCGCCGTCGTGGCCGTCTTCCTCGGTGGTCTGATGGTGGGTCGAACGCCAGAGTACCTGGGCAAGAAGATCCAGGCCCGCGAGGTAAAGCTGGCCTCAATTGGCGTCCTCATGATGCCGATCACCGTCCTGGCGCTGACCGCCTTGGCGGTCGCCATCCCGGCTGGGCGTAGCGCGATCCTGAACCTCGGCCCCCACGGATTCTCGGAGATCCTCTATGCCTTCACCTCCCAGACCAACAACAACGGCTCCGCCTTCGCCGGACTGGGTGGCAACACCCCGTTCTACAACCTGGGTGGTGCGCTGGCTATGACCCTGGGTAGGTTTGGGATCATGGTGCCGGTGCTGGCCATCGCCGGGTCGTTGGCGGCCAAGGGTCATGTCCCGGACACCGTCGGCACTCTGCGGACCGATAAGCCGCTCTTCGTGGGGCTGCTGTTGGCGACGGTGCTCTTGGTGGGCGGGCTGACCTTCCTGCCCGCCATCTCGCTCGGGCCGGTCGCGGAAGCGCTGGTCCACCACGGGCACCTGTTCGGATGACCTCGGGAGACTCGGCTGTGAGCGGCGAGGTGGAGCCGGTGGTGGCGTCGGAGCCGGTAGGCGGCCAGTCTGCGATCGCGTCGCGCGGGGGCAGAGGCCGGCGCCAGCTGCCCTGGATGACCAGGGAAATCCTGCGTCGGGCCGTGCTTGACAGCTTCATAAAGCTAGACCCCCGGGTGCAGATCAAGAACCCGGTCATGTTCGTGGTCGGGATCGGCACCGTGGTCACCCTGGTGGAGTCGGTCGCCCACCCCTCATTCTTCGATTGGGCAGTGACGGTGACCCTTTTCATGACCGTGCTGTTCGCCAACTTTGCCGAGGCAACGGCCGAGGGAAGGGGCCGCGCCCAGGCCGACACCCTGCGCCGGATGCGCACCGAGACCCTCGCTCGCCGGCTCTTGGACGACGGCAGCGAGGAGCGGGTGGCGGCCGAGCAACTGGTGAAAGGGGACCGGGTGGTCTGCGAGGCCCACGACATCGTCCCCTCGGACGGGGACGTCATCGAGGGGGTGGCATCGATCGACGAGTCCGCNNACCGGCGGGACCCGGGTGCTCTCGGACCGGATCGTGATCAGGATCACCGCCGAGCAGGGCCATACCTTCATGGACCGGATGATCGGGCTGGTGGAGGGCGCCAACCGCCAGAAGACCCCCAACGAGCTGGCCCTGACCATCCTGCTCGCCGCCCTGACCATCATCTTCGTCCCGGTCTGCATCGCCATGGCCCCGTTCGCCGGCTACGCCGGGGGCCACGTGTCGGTGGTGATCCTGGTCGCCCTGCTGGTCTGCCTGATCCCCACCACCATTGGCGCGCTGTTGTCAGCCATCGGGATTGCGGGGATGGACCGCTTGGTCCAGCGCAACGTCCTGGCCATGAGCGGGCGTGCGGTCGAGGCGGCTGGTGATGTCAGCACCCTGCTGCTCGACAAGACCGGCACCATCANNTGGGCAACCGGATGGCGGAGACCTTCGTCCCCCTTGGTGGGGTCGCCGAGCGCGAGCTGGCCGACGCCGCTCAGCTGGCCTCACTGGCGGACGACACGCCGGAGGGCCGCTCGATCGTGGTCCTAGCCAAGGAGCGGTTCGGGATCCGGGGCCGGGAGCTGGCCCAGGAGCA
>PKXE01000139.1:2580-2979 GCA_003132265.1 Candidatus Dormiibacterota bacterium
TGGGCCCGATCGTGGAGCGCCTGGCCCGCGCCGGGTCAACCCCACTGGTTGTCGCCGAGGGCGACCAGGTTCTGGGGGTGGTGGAGCTGAAGGACGTGGTCAAGTCGGGCATCCGGGCCCGTTTCGATGAGATGCGCCGGATGGGCATTCGCACGGTCATGGTCACCGGCGACAACCCCCTTACCGCCGCCACCATCGCCGCCGAGGCCGGAGTGGACGATTTTCTGGCCGAGGCGACCCCAGAGGCCAAGTTGGCGCTGATTCGACGCGAGCAGCAGGGAGGCCGCCTGGTGGCGATGGCCGGCGACGGGACCAATGACGCTCCCGCGCTGGCGCAGGCCGACGTCGGTGTGGCCATGAACACCGGCACCATGGCGGCCAAGGAGGCCGGCAACATGG
>PKXE01000229.1 GCA_003132265.1 Candidatus Dormiibacterota bacterium
GTTCGCGCCGGCGGACATCGGCCCCTTCACTCCTCCCCTCTGCCCCAGCTACCGGTTCGAGCGGACCGACGGGACCCAGTACTACGGCGTCCCGACGAGGGATGGCCGCACGGCCAAGGCGGCCCGTCAGTACGGGGGGGAGTTCACGACTGCCGAGGGTATTCGGCGGGGGGTCACCGAGGCTGACGTCGCCGGGCTCCGAGCAGGCCTCGCGGAGACCGTTCCCGAGCGGTCGCGAGCCCCCTTGCCAGCGGCGCCACCCGCCTCTACACCAACACTCCTGACCGCAATTTCGCCACTGGGGCTCATCCGAGCTCCGCCCGGGTCTCGCTGGCGGCGGGGTTCTCCGGACACTGGTTCAAGTTCTCCCGGTGGTGGGCGAAGTCCTGGCTAACATGGCTGAGAGCGGCGAGAGCCAGCACCCGATCGAAGCCTTCGATCCCCGGCGGTTCGCCGCTCACCAGAGTGGTGGGAAGGGGATCTCCGGGTCCGGTGGGACCCCCACGGCCAGCGCTGACATCACCTCACCGATCACGTAGATCGAGCCGAGCGACACCACCAGGCCCCGCGGGCCGGCCAGTACTCTCGCTCGGACCAGCGCCGGCGAGACCGGCTCCACCACCTCCGCGGGCCCCGGCCAGCTCTCCGCCAGCGCGGAGCCCGCGGCGGCCCGGGCGGAGTTCGATCGGGTGAACACCGCCGCCCGGAAATCAATCGTCTCCAGCAGCTGGAGCATTCCCAGGTGGTCGTGGTCCTCCATGGCGCCGAAGAGCAGCACGCCAGTCCGGTGCTTCAATCTCCTCTGGATCTCCGGCAGCACCGCTTCGACGGCGGCCGGATTGTGAGCGGCATCGACCAGGACCTCAGGTGTTGAGCCGAGGATCTCCATCCGGCCCGGCCAGCGCACCTCGCTGAGACCTGCCCGGACTGCTCCTGCGCCGATCGGGAAGCCCAACTCGGCCAGGCAATCAGTGACGGCCACGGCGAGGGCCGCGTTCTCCACCTGGAAAGAACCGGCCAGGCCCAGGCGGAGGCCCTCCCGAACCACAGCTGGGGTTCTGACGTTGAAGGACCGGCCCGGGGCTGGCTCGGACTCCACCGAGATCTCCCGGCCTAGCTGCCAGAGGCGGGCGGCCGCCGCCTTAGTGGCCGTTTCCACCGCCGGCAGCGCCGCCCCGGAGACGCCAGCCACCACCAGATTGCCAGGCTTGATGATCGCCGCCTTTTCGGCAGCGATCTCGGGGACAGTGTTGCCCAGCTGGGCCTGATGGTCCAGTGCGACGGAGGTGACCACCGCGACCCCTCCGTCCCAGACGTTGGTGGCATCCAGGCGGCCCCCCAGCCCCACCTCGCAGACGACGAGGTCGGCGGACCAACGCCGAGCCGCGAGGAACCCCATGGCAGTGAGCAGCTCGTGGTGGGTGGGCCGGCCACCATCCGACACCATGGCGTCCGCCGCGTCGCTGACCGTGTCGGCGAGTTCCGCGAAGAAGGGCTCAGCGATGGGAACGCCGCCCAGCTGGATTCGCTCCCGATAGCTGGTGAGGTGGGGTTTGGTGAGCAGCGCCACTCGGATCCCGGCTCGGTGGGCCATCTCAGCGGCAATCGCGCACACCGATCCCTTGCCGTTGGTCCCCGCCACCAGGGCCCCCCGCAGGCTCAGGTGCGGATCCCCGAGCCGCGCCAGCAGCGCCCGGGTCGAGTCCAGCCCCAGCCGCATTCCCGGCGAGCTGGCTCCGACCAGCCGCAGCAGCGCGTCCCGATATGGGCTGGAGTGCCGGGGGGCCGGATCTGGCAACCGGGCCACCGTCAGCGACCTAGCGGCCAAGCCGGGACGGTTGGCCGCCCCGAGCTGTCGTCCGGGACCGAGGTAGCAGCTCCGGTTGGGTTCCGCAACCATCTGTCGTCACGTCTGTGAATTGCTCGTGTACCCCACTCATGGCATTCTGCCTGGGTGAAAGTGCCCCATCGCCGGCGCGTGCCGATCTCGGCCCTCATCCTTCTCGCCCTGGTGGTGGCGGGGTGCGGCGGTCCTAAAGCCCATCCGACCGCCTCGCCCTCGGCCACCCCGACTGCCGCCCTGCCCGGGCTTCTGGGGTTGGCTGGCGAGACCCCCAGCCCTTTGTTGCTCTCGGGACTGTACGCCGTCGAGGGCCATCTCGGAGACGGTTCGGGGACTGTCACCTCCGCGACCGTCCCGGCCACCGCCATGGCGGCGGTGACCGCCCTGGCGCAGGCCCTCAACGTCCCCGGGCCCCCGATCAGCACCCCCACCGGGCTGGGCTACAACCTCGGCTCGACCGACGGGTACCAGCTCACGACCGACGCCGCCCTCGACACCTTCAACTTCCATCCCAACACTCCCACCGACGAGGTTGGGACCACGCCCACAGTCGCGTCGGCCGACAAATTCGCCGAGAGCTTCCTCACGGCCGCCCACGTTCCGGCGGGCGGCGGCGTCGTCCCGCTGACCCAGCTCAGCACCGTTCACGGCTCGGACCGCACCGTGTACTTTCAGTGGGCGCTGAACCGCCTACCGGTAGTCAACATTCTTGGCCAGCCGGCAGATTTCTTCGTCGACGTGGCCACTGACCGAAGCCAGACCATGGCGGTGGTGGGCATCTCGGGGGCGGTCCCATATGGAGCGATCGGCAACCCCGTCGTCTACCCCGCCATGAAGCCATCCCAGGTGGTCCAGTACCTCAACTCTGGAGCCATCAAGCCCGCCGACTACCTGCTTTCGACGACCGGGCAGCCGTTTCCCTCGCCTTCTCCCCGGTCCTCGGTTCCGGTGATCCTCCGCGCCGCATCTCGGGGGGTGGTCGACAGCTACGGGACCGCCGTTCCCGTCTACATCTTTCAGGTGTCGGGGAACCCCCGTGTCAGCCAGTTCGTGACCTGCGCGGTTCCTCCCGCCGGTTGCGTGCCGCTGCGGTTCAGCACCGCGACGCCATCACCCAGCCCCGCAGTCGGGGGTTGACGAGTTGCGTTTGCTGACCGGCACCAGTTCCTGGAGGGCGCCCTCCAGGCGGACCACCGAGTCAGGCTCTCCACCTGCTCTTTGGCCTGGGGGCGGACATCGAATGCGCGGGGTCACCTCGTGCTGGGCCAGCTGCTCCCGGAGAGCTGGCTCGGTGAGCGGCTGGACCGACTCCGGGAAGAAGGAGGTATCCCCCGCGCCCTTCTCGGCCAGGACCCCGGCGCCGGCGGCGAGCAGCCGGGCCGCCGACTCGGGCCCCCGGGTGACGCAGCGCTCCTCCGGGACCAGTTCCTTGGCGAGGCCAATGCGCATCGCGCGACTTCATCGGGGCCCGGCCCGCCAATAGCGAGAAGCCCATTCCGGCCCGGGGTCCGTCATCCTAGCCAGGTGCCGGGGATCGAACCGTACCTAAGACGAATGCTGCACGGCTGGCAGCCGATCGTGGTGGCCAACCGGCCTCCCGTCGAGAGCCAGCTCGGACCGGGCGGGGTGGAGCGGATCACCAGAGGCGGGGGAGGGCTGGTGACGGCCATGTCCGCGCTGGCCCAGGCCAGCGACGCCCCCTGGGTGGCGGTGGCCCGGGGAGACTCCGATGCCCGGCTGGCCAGCCGGGCGGATGAGGACGGGGTGGTGCAGGTTGTCTCCGAGGACGGCAACAAGTTCCGGATCGCCTACATCCACCCGGACCAGGAAGCCTACGACCTCTACTACAATGAGATCAGCAACCCGTTGCTGTGGTTCATCCAGCACTACCTCTGGGACCTGGGACGGGAGCCGATCCTGGACTCACGGACCGAGCGGGCCTGGCGAGATGGCTACGTCAAGATCAACGCTGAGTTCGCCGACCGAGTGGTTTCCCTGGCGGAGAAGGCGACCGCCCGGCCGCTGATCCTGAGCCAGGACTACCACCTCTATCTCTTGCCGGGGATGGTCCGGGAGCGGCTTCCCCAGGCCCATCTCCAGCACTTCATTCACATCCCCTGGCCAACTCCCCAGTATTGGAAGGTGCTGCCCCGGCATATGCGGGACGGCATCCTGGCGGGCGTCTTGGGCAGCGACGTGGTCGGCCTCCAGACCTCACTCGACGTCCGCAACTTCCTGCTCACCTGCGAGGAGAACCTGGGGCTGGCGGTGGACCATCGCCAGTCCACCGTGTTCTTCGAGGGCCGCAGCGTCTGGATCCGGGCCTATCCGATCTCGATCGACGTGCGAGCGATGGCCGACCTCACCGTCCACGAGGAGGTGTTGCGCCAGGAGGAGCTGATCACCTCGTGGCGCCCCGAGTTCCTGATCCTTCGGGTCGACCGCACCGACCTCAGCAAGAACATCGTCCGGGGCTTCCTCGCCTACGAGAGGCTGCTGGAGAGCCACCCCGAGCTGCGCGGCCGGGTCGTGTTCTGGGCCCTGCTCCAGCGCAGCCGCCAGAACGTGGACGCCTACCGCTCCTACCTGGGAGCCTTGGTGAGCGCCGCCGCGCACGTCAACCGCCGCTTCCAGACCGGCACCTGGATGCCGATCCGCCTCGAGGTGGAGGAAAACCTTTACAAGGCGGTCGCCGCCTACAAGTCATACGACGCCCTCCTGGTCAATCCCATCTACGACGGCATGAACCTGGTGGCGAAGGAGGGCGTGCTCTGCAACACCAAGGACGGGGTGCTGGTCCTCAGTGAGAACGCGGGCAGCTACGAGGAACTCGGCATCGAGGCCCTCACCATCAACCCCTTCGACATCGACCAGACCGCCGAGGCGCTCCACTCGGCGCTGACGATGCCCAAGCGGGACCGCACGACCCGGGCTCGGCACCTGCGCCAGACCGTGCGCAAGCACGACATCGTGCGTTGGATCACCGCCCAGCTTCAGGACCTCAACGAATTGGTGGCCCGCTGACTGACGCCCGGCGCTAGGTCAGGCGGCCTTCGCCAGCTCCTCCACAACCCCGGCCAGCAGTCTCGCCCACTCCTCAGGTCCGTCCAGGCAGACGTCCGCCTCCTCGCGGACCGGATCTGGGGTCTCCGGGCTGAGCACCGCGAACGCCAGCGCCAGCTCCAGGTCGGCAGCGCGGCGGTGCAGCTGGACCATGGCCGGGAGGTCGCCGAGGTCGTCGCCCGCGAAGACGCAGCCTCTGGGGGAGATGTGGTCGAGCAGCTGGACCAGGGCGGTTCCCTTGTCGCCGGCGCGGCGGTCGCACAGCTCCAGGACCCGCCGGCCCTGGAGGAGCTCCAGCTCCTCGCGCTGGGAGACCCGCGACAGGAGCCGGCGAAGCTCCAGCGCGGCAGCGTGGCGGTCGGGGGCGTTGCGGTAGTGGACCGCCACCCCGAGCGTTTTGATTTCCACCTCCACCCCGGCCAAGTCCCGGGTCGACTCTCGCAACTCGTCGGCGATCCGCCGCAGCCGGGGCGAGGGGTTCGACGGCGGCAGTGGGCGTGGACTGGTCCCCGCCTCCTGCCAGGGCTCCAGGCCGTAGCTCCCCAGCAGTAGAACCCCAGGCAAGGGGCACTGGACAAAGAGGTTGGCCAGGTCGCGGCCGCTGATTACCGCCACCGGAGTTCGGAGGGCGAGAGCGGTGAGCACCTGGGCCGCCTCCGGCAGCGGCCGCGCTCGGCGAGGGTCCCTGACGACTGGGGCCAGGGTGCCGTCAAAGTCGGTCGCCACCAGGAGGCTGCCCGAGCGCGCCAGTCGGACGAGGGGGGCGGCCAGTTCGTTGAGGGACTGCTGGGGGATGCCGAGCACGACTTGATGATATGCGGCGCGGAAGCGCGAGCCCCGATCCGCTA
Organism: Candidatus Dormiibacterota bacterium; assembly: GCA_003132265.1. GTDB lineage: Bacteria > Chloroflexota > Dormibacteria > Aeolococcales > Bog-877 > Bog-877. The sequence goes on from PKXE01000229.1 coordinate 5,755, forward strand.
CGCTGCAGAGATGGTCAGCCCTGAAGCGCCGGAGCAGACCGTCGTGGAGTTGGTCCACGGCCTGACAGATGACGTCCGGCAATTGGTGACCGACGAGGTCGCGCTGGCCAAGGCCGAGCTGAAGGCGGCCATCAGGCGGGGAATCCGGGTCGCCGTGGGGGCTTTGGTGGCGATGCTGGGGGCTAGTGTGCTCCTGATATTCGCTCTCGTGACCCTGGTGGAGTGGCGCCCCAACCACACCCTGGTCGCCGGGATCGTCGCCCTGGCCGGCCTGGCTCTGCTGCTGCTGGGGGCCGTGGTGGTGTGGGCCAACCGCCACCTGTGGCCGTTCAAAGAGACCAAGGCCAGTCTTGAAGAGGATCTCGAGTGGGCACGTCGACTGAGCAAGCGCGTCAGGCCGTAGCCGCGACTCGCGGGCGGGTCGAGGCCACCGCAGACCGCCTTGAGGCGCGCCTGCGCTACGACCTCGACCCCCGACAGCGGCTGAGGCGGGATGGCGCCAAGCTGGCGGCCGGCCTCGCCGTGGTGATCCTGGTGGGCTCGGTCTACGTGGCGCGTTCTAGGCGACGCCGCCGCGCCGAGGGTTCGGCCGATGTGGATTGGATCGCCGACATGCCCAAGCAGTGGCGCGAGCGATTGCAAGAGTTGCTCGCCGAGGCGGCCGCTCAAGGACCTTTGCCGGTGGAGCTGGGCCGGTCTGGGAGATCCCGTCGGCGTCCGCTCGTGGCCAGCCTCGCGATGCGGGCCGCCCGGATGGCGGCTCCGGTCGTAATCTCCGCCGCCGCAGATCGTATCGGCCGCCGCCAGGCCGCGGCAGTCCGACCGTGGAGGCAGGAAGGCTAGGCCGCTGGGTGCGGCCTCTGGCGCACCGCCCCGGGCCTGGCTGAGGGGGCCCGGTCATCCCGGCAGACGTGGTGCGGATCCGGCGATGGAGCGAGGCGGTGGGGGGCGCCCGTCTGCCCCTGACCAGCTAGCCGTCAAGAAAAGCGAGTCAACTTCTTCTCTGCATGAAGGCACACACGATGAGCAGGACGTAGCCAGCAACGAGCAGCCCTATCCAAATGCTCGACGTGGTCGTGGTGTACTGCCCCTTATCGACAAAGGCCAAAACGGACTCGCCGGCAATTCCGATAGCCATCGCCGCGATTACCAGCCGCCGGCCCGAAAGACGCCCCAAGCACATGACCGCGCCGCCAACCACTGCGATCGCCGCCGCCGCGACGTCCAGAACCAGACCGATCAACCCCAAGACGACCGCCCAGAAAAAGACGATGCCATGCGTCAATAGCTGGGCGGCCGCTTGAAGCGCGAGGTAGAGCTCTGCTCCGGTTAAGACACCGGCGGCCGCCGCCAAGGCGACAGTGACAAGGCCGATGGTCCGCACGCCGAAGATCAGACGCGTCAACGAGATCTGGGCAAATGGACTCTTCATGACGCCTCCGATCGGCGATGGAGCCCGCCCGGGGACTCTTGACTTCAGTCTTCGGAGGATCGTGCACGACCGGCCAACCGCCGTCAAGGGCCTTCGTGCGACTTATCCGCCTGACAGGACTTGGTAGGGTGGCGCGTTGGGCTACCAGCATCTCTCGCGACGGAGCGGACGAGGCTTCAAAACGCGTCCGAATGGCCCGATGCGCTGCGGCGACTTTATAAGATCTTCAGCCCGGACGAACCGTCGCCGGTAACCTTGTCCGCTGGGCCAAATGCAGGCCGGTCACTAAACTCAGCGGTCTCTCCCGGATAGCCACTCGCCGGTCTCCCCGTCAGGTCAGCTCTACTCTGCCTGACCTAACAGCGGTCTCTATCAGCCACAGGCCGCGGGTCCTCGTCAGGTCCTGGTCAGCCAGGCCGGGAGCCGGCTCCTGGCCGAGCTGGCGGAGTGGAGCGGGCTGGAGGCGGAACTGTCCGCGGCGGTGCTCCAGCTGGCCAAGAGGCCTCGGCGACCCAACCCCGCCAGGGTGCTGGTGGATCTGGCGGTCACCCTGGTGGACGGCGGGGAGTGCATCTCGCACCTGGCCACGCTGCGGCAGCAGCCGGAGCTGTTCGGGAAGGTGGCCCCAACTCCCACCGACTGGCGGGTGCTGGACTCCGTCGACGAGCAGATGCTGGCGCGGCTCAGGGCGGCCGTGGCCAAGGCGGGGGCCAGAGTCTGGGAGCGGGGGTTCAGTCCCAGACGGCTGACCCTGGACCT
>PKXE01000196.1:0-475 GCA_003132265.1 Candidatus Dormiibacterota bacterium
CCTCCACGTCAACCGCCGTACCTCCCCCGACCACCCTCCCCCCCGACCCCACCACTTCTCCGTCACCCGGCACCTCGTCCGGCTTCGGCTCCGGACCCATCCCCTGCTTCGGGCCGCTCACCGCGGGCGGCATCCCGGGAGTGGAGTCCCTGGCGCGCAGCGACGTTGCGCCACCCGCTGCCGGACTCTATGCGGGCATCACCTTTGCCGTCCTGGCTTTCGTGCTTGGGGTGGCCGCCATGGAGGCGACGCGGCGCGGTTGGGTACTCCGCCTCCCGAGGCTGCGGGCCGGCCGCTCCGGCTGACGCCCGGGCCCCTGACCAATTGGATACTTAGGAGGTTCTCCTTAGCTGCGAGTCGCCGGGGGCGACGCCCGCAACGCCCCTGACCACCGAGTCGAAAAGGCTCAGCGCATTGGCTCGGAGACCGGGCTGGGCCCGGTCCGCCCCAGCTGCCGGTTGGCTGATTCCAGGGT
>PKXE01000196.1:521-1426 GCA_003132265.1 Candidatus Dormiibacterota bacterium
CGGCGACCGGGCGGGGCCTCACCCGCTGGGTGCTCGGTGAATTCGACGACCAGCGAGTCCTTGACGCCGAACACGGCGTCGTTGCTGAGGTAGCGGTCGCCGGCGGCGAAGAGGTGGGTGACCAGAGTGCGCCAACCCGGGGCGGAGATCATGAAATGGAGGTGGGCGGGACGCATCGGTCCGCGCCCGGCGGCCCGGAGCAGGTCGCCAACCGGCCCGTCGGTGGGGATGGGGTAGGCGGTCGGACGGATCGACCAGAACGAGAAATCGCCCCGCTGATCCGCGAAGAGATGGCCGCGGTTGGCGGTGCGCCTCCTGTCGTGCTGGACGTCATAGAGACCGTCCTCGTCGGCCCCCCAGACCTCCAGCCGGGCGCCGCTCACCCGGTCACCGCCGCGGCCGCGGACCAGGCCCTCCACGAAGCACGGCTGCCCCGGCGCGCCCAGAGCCAGGTCGCCGCCCAGCTCGATCTTCGGCGACTCTGAGAGAAAGAAGGGGCCGAAGACGGTCGATTCGGTGACCGCCGGGTCCGCCGACTGGTTGATCCCGACGGTCAGCATCGAAGCTCCCAGCACATCCGAGAGCAGGATGAACTCCTGACGGCGCTCATCGGTGATGCGACCGGTCCGGGTGAGAAAGTCGATGCCGGCGTGCCACTCGTCGTCGCTGAGCCTGACCTCGCGGATGAAGGCGTGGAGGTGACGCACCAGGCTCTCCATGACGGTGCGATAGCGAGGCGAGTCGGCGCTCCCGAAACTCCGGAGCACCTCGTCCGTGACCGCCGCCTCTCGCGCTTCGCGGGGTGGGTCGGGGGGCAGTGCTCGGTCAGGCGCTGGCACTTGTCTTCCCGCTCTGCGCAGGCGGCCGGAGGCGGAGCCGGCTGGATTTCCTGCCGTGCATCAAAG
>PKXE01000196.1:1431-8457 GCA_003132265.1 Candidatus Dormiibacterota bacterium
GGTCGCGGACCCCGGCTACCGAGGGGAGAGGAGGTACACCACCGCGTCCATTTCGGTCGCGTTCGAAGGCAGGGCGCAGCTGACGCTGAAGGCTCCGGAGGTGGTAACTCTCTCGGCGTCCATGGCTACCGCCTCCTCGCCATTGCCGGGGGCGGTACCTCCCTGGAGATTCGATCTGGCGCCGGTGAAGGACAGAGATGGCTCGCCCACCGTGTTGTAGGGGGGGCCCGCCGAGGGGCCGACCGCGCCGGCCAGGACGATCACCTCGTCCCCGGCTTTCGCCTGGGGAAGGCTGATGTGGATGGTGCCAGAAGCAGACTTGGTGGATTGGCCCACAACTTGGAAGCCGGATTGGCCGATGGCGCCGATCAGGCACAGGTAGTGGCCTTGCGCTAGGGCCGAGGCCCTGGCGGAGGTCGAAAGGCCGAACTTCACATCGGACCCCGGAGGGGTGTCATCAGGCCAGCTGGCGGGCGAGGAGGTGGAGCAGCCGCCCGGGAGTGAGCCGGCTGCCACGAAGAAGTACTGGGCGCAGGCACTGGAGGCGCCGGTCGCGCAGGCAGCGACCGCCGGGTTGACGTTGACGATGCCACCACTCCCGTTGATGCTGTACGCGAAAGAGGCCTGCGGTGCCGCCGGGGCGTGGCTCGCGCTGGAGTGAGGACCCGGTGATCCTCCCGAGCCGGAGCCGCTCTGGGAGGACGGGCTGGCCGTGGGCGAGGAGCTACCGGGCGAGGATCGGGAGTGGTGGTGCGAAGCGGGCGGCGGGCTCGAGCATCCAGCCAGGGCCGAAGTCACGGCCAGGGCCGACGCCACCGCCAGCACACCTCTTCCGTTCAGCGCGGACTCCTTTCTCGTTCTGAATTCGCCGACGCGGTACTTTACCTAAGCTTGGATCCACCTCTTCCCAAGGGCGCCATCGGCGCCCGCCAACCCTCACCGGTGGATCCAGGCTAAAGGCAGTGATTGGAGGTCGGCTCTCCCGGGTGAAGCACCCGCCCCGCCCTCCCTGCCGTGACGTAATGGGGGCGCTAGAAAGGTCCACCGAATATAAGCGGCACCGTTGTACCCATCTAGGCAGCCGGCCGACCTAGCGCGAGGGGGTACCCGCCCTGCCCGAAGGGGGCTTTGCTCCGGGTCCGAGGGCTCTGGCCTGGGATTGGGCCGAGGCAACCGAGTCTCTAACCCGGAGCCATGCGTCATCGACGTGCTGCGCTACATGCTCTCGTGCGGTCGCTACGTCGCGTTGCAGGATGGCATCCATGATCACCTGATGATTGCTCACTTCCACCGCCATGGGATAGAGGGTCCGGGTGGTGATGTTCACCAGCATTCGCAACTTGCCGGCCACGCTCTCTCGCCAGACGCGGGTCAGCAGGTCGTCGTCGGTGAGCTTGTAGAGGGTGTCGTGGAAGGCGAGGTCAGCCAGGGCCATGCGCAGGGGCTCGTCGCCATCGGCCGCATCACGGACCTGACGCAACGCGCGCTCCAGCGCCCGGTCCTTACTGGGGGTCGCGCGCTTGATCAGCAGCTCGACCGCGTACGTCTCGAGCACCTTGCGCAGGCCGTACTGCTCGTCAACACCCTTGGTGGTGAATTCTACGACAGACTTGCCGCGGCGCGGGACATTGAGAATCAGGCCGTCCTTTTCCAAAAGGGCCATCGCCTCCCGGAGTGGTCCCCGGCTAATGCCCATCTCCTGAGCCAGTGTCGCTTCCACCAGGCGTTCGCCACCCGCGAAGCGACCGGACAGAATGGATGCACGCAGGGCTTCGAGTGCGGTCGCGCCGAGGGTCTCGGAAGCCACTCGGGCTAGCCGGGGACCCCGCTGCGGCCAGTGCGTCCTTCCGCCCGACGCGAGGTCGGGACCGTTCCCCGGGAACTTGGTTGTGAGAGCGTTCGCGGGCAATGCGCCTTGGCCCGCCAAGCCGTCCGGTCGAGTCGGAGTTGCCACGCCTCACCCCCTACTTCGCCCCAGTCACCTGAGGTTCAAGTCATGCCTTAGCGCCGCTGCAGTCGCACCTCGAACGCGTCACGAAGACCGTCGCCGATGAAGTTGAAGGCTACGATCACGACCACGATGCAGAGCCCAGCCGACCAGATCTGCCACCAGTAACCGCTGTAGAGGTAGTTCACGCCATTTGACAGCATACTTCCCCAGTTGGCCGCCGGCGGCGGTATCCCGAGGCCCAGAAAGCTCAGCGAGGTGACCGCCAAGACGGCGTCGGCCACTTGGAAGGTCGAGTTGACCGCTACGGTGCCGAAGACGTTGGGAATGATGTGGCGGAAAATTATCCTTCGCGGACCTGCCCCTTGAACCCGCGTCGCCTCCACGAATGGTCTCGTTTTGAGACTGAGCGTTTCGGCGCGGACCAGCCAGGCCGGGACCAGCCACGCCACTGAGGCAATCACGATGATCAGGATCGTGCCCAGAAAGAAGCTGGGCATGGAGTGGAAGAGGAACGAGAAGCCAGTGAGCACGTAGCCCTCAGGCTTGTTCCGGCGGACCGCCTGGTAGATTCCCGCCGGGATGGCAACCATCAGGGCCAGCGCCGTGGCCACGCCCACGAGCACCAGGGTTCTCGGAATGTTTTCGCCGAGCAGAGAATCGACGCTCTGATTCAGCTTGTAGGAGAAGCCCAGGTTTCCGTGAATCAGTTGGTTGACCCAGTCGAGGTACTGGATGGGCAGCGGCTTCAGCAATCCGAACTTCACGTCGAAGGCGGCGATCAGGGCCTTGTTGGCCCGCAGACCGAGGGCGGCCTTCGCTGGCCCACCCGGCAGCAGGTGAAGCAGGATGAAGGCGATGAGCGACACTCCGAAGAGCACGGCGACCGCCTGCAGGACGCGTCTTATGAGAAATGATTGCATCGGGCAGCTAGCGCTTGGCGGCGCGACCCCTCCTGGAAACTAGACGCTGCATGATAGCGGTCGGCACGGTCGACAGTCGACCGCCGGCTCCGGGCCGGCTCCGGGCCGGCTCCGGNNCCCACCCGACTGTCGCTAGCAGAGCGCCTTCCGTGACCACTCGGGCCAGCGCCCGGAGCAACACCCGGCCAGAGTGGGGCGAGTTGACCGTCTCGAGCACTTCTCCGTCGAAGTCGGTGACGGTGCAGAGCACCTGGCCTGACTCGACCATCTGACCGACCTCGACCGACTGAACCACTACCCCGGCGACGGAGCTTCGTAGCTGAGCCCCACCAGAGAGCGTTAGTGAGGGCTCGCCGGCAGCTTCGGCAGGTGCTTCGATCGACCCGGCTGCCGCGAGGACCCCCCTCAGGGCGTTGACCACGAGGGCCACCTCCGCGGCGGGCCGACGACCACCACCGCCCACCTCCATCGCCAAGCCGATACTTCCGCTTCTCGACACCGCTCCCGAAAGGGTGCCCTCACCCGGGGTGGTCTGGAGGTACGGAAGACCCATTTGAGAGGCCAGCTCTACGGTGCGTCGATCTCGGACGGCGTCACCACTCGAGTGAACGATGGCGAATGGATACACCTCTTCCGTCCACTCCCCTCCATGCACGTCGATCACCACCTCGGCCTGGATCAGCAACTCCTTCCAAATCCGGGCTGCCAGCCGCTCCGAAAAAGTGCCCTCGCTAGAGCCGGGCCAGACCCGGTTCAGGTTGCGCCCGTCAACGGGGTTGGCCCCAGGGATCCCGGCTTGGGCTGCCAGCACGTCAGCCACGAACACGACAGTCACCGAGCCACGAACCTGTTCGGCGCTGAGCTCTCTCCAGAGTGCTAACACCGCGTCCTGGGTGACGAGCTCGGTCCCGTGCACACCCGCCACCACCGCCACCCGGGGGCCGCTCGCATCGCCGTGAACGACACCAAACGGAACGAACGTGTCGGGACCGACCCCGTTCCCGGGCACCTCCAGCCTGGCTGTCCGCTTCTTCATGCCCAGATCACTCATTGTTTTTCTCCCTGCTGGATCGATTGCCGCTCGCAGCGATTAAGCGCTTAACTGTGCCGTCGACTCCGACCGTCTGCGCGGGTGGGTACCGTACTCGCCGCCCAGCGGACTGGTCAGGCCAGCCACCCCAACCCGGCGCTCCTCCCCGATCTCAGGTTCGGGTCTTCGGTGGGCCGGCTGCCACGACTGCCTCCACCGCGGCTCGACGCAGGTCAAACGGGCCGAGCTCGGTGAGGTACCAGGTAACTCCCACCGCCTCCCAGGGTCCGGGGTCTCTCCCAGGGGCCATGGCCACTACGATCTCGAAAGGCCGATCTCCCACCCCGAAACCGGCGAGCAGCGACCGCAGCTCAAGGATCTCCTCGGGGCGCCCCACTTGAATCACGAACACACCCTGGTAGCGGGCGGCGCGCCGCAGCGGCGCGCGGTTCGGCCAGCGGGCGGCGACCCACGTCGGGAGCGGCTGCTGGTGGGGGGTCGGGAGGAACTGAACGCCCTCGACCAAGTAGTGCTTTCCCCGGCGCTCGACGCGGGCACCGGAAAGCAATTGGTGCAGGAGACTCAGCGATTCGTCCAGCATCTCGCCGCGCACCCGGCGATCCAGCTCCTCCCCGAAGGTGGCGAACTCTCCTCCCCGGAGGTCTCCCAGGCCGACACCCAGCACCAGCCGGCCGTCGCTCAGCAGGTCGAGCGCGGCCACCTGGCGCGCCAGTCCCCCGGGACGCCGACGCGGCAGGGGAGTCACCATTGGGCCCAGCTTGATCGTGCGGGTCGCGCCAGCGATCGCGGTCAGGGCGATCCAGGGGTCGACCAGTTGAGGGACGTCGGGGTAGACCAGGTGATCCCACAGGAACACGCCCTCCCAGCCCGCCGCCTCTGCCTGTTGAGCCAGCTCACTGAGGTACTTGGGGTGAGCCAGCTCGCCGAAGGGAGGGAGGAAGAGTCCGTGGCGCATCACCGGATCCTAATGGGAGCCCAACTAGGTGCTCTGCGGCTGACCCAGTCGGGTCTCCTCCGCCAGCCCCTCATCCACCGATCCGGACAGCGCCAGGCGCCAAACGTCGTATCGCTGGCCGGAGCGAATCCGGTCGACCTGCGAGGCGAGCACGGAAAACGCCGGTGCCAACTCCGCCGGCTCGCGCCACTTGGCCTGCTCCTCCGGGCCCAGGGTGAGGAGGGACATGGCGGTGCGCATGAACGCCCCGGGCGTCACCGAGACGACTCGGATATTCGACGGCTCGAGCTCCAGCGCCAGCGTCTTGGTCAATCCCTCCATCCCGTGCTTGGAGGGACAGTAGCCCGACTCCCCGACGAAGCCCTTGATCCCAGACTGGGAGGAGACGTTGACGATCAGCCCTTGAGAGCGCCGCTTCATCGAGGGCACCAGCTCGTGGGCGAAGAGGAAGACCGAGCGCAGGTTGGTGGCCATCACCCGATCCCACTCCGCGACGGTCATCTCCTCCACCGCTTTGAGCACGATGACGCCAGCGTTGTTGATGAGGACATCAACCTGGCCGAACTCGGCGAGGATGTCGGACACCGCCTGATGGACCTGGTCGGCGTCGCCGACATCAACCTGCCGCGGGGTCAGGGGATGGCCCACCGCGTGGGCCGCCCGGCTTAGATCGTCCAGCTCCGCAGGCACCAGCGACAGCGCGACCACGCTGGCACCGACCTCCGCCAGATGCAGAGCAGCGCCGCGCCCCAGGCCGGACCCGGCTCCGGTCACGATCACCACCTTGCCCTTGAGGTCGGGGTGTGGCCAGGGCGCAACTCTAAGGTCAGCGCTGGTCACGATGCGCGCTTTCCTGTGACTCTCACAACGAAATGGCAGCCGAAGGATCCCCGTACCGGGGATCCCCCATCATTGTTCGCTGGGTGGATCTTGGTCGGCGGCTATCGCTTGAGCGCATCGACCGCCTCCAACAGGCGCGCGACGTCGGTGTGGTCGTTGTAGTGCACCAGCCCCGCGCGGACGGCGCAGCCGGTCGCGCGGATACCCAGGGCTCCGGTCACTTCCCAGGCGTAGTTATCACCGCTCCAGACATTGATCTTTCGGTCGGCCAACTTCTGGGCGACCGCCCAAGGACTCATGCCGCGCACAGTGAAGTAGGCGGTGGGGGCGCGGCGCCGGGCCTGGCCGTAGAGGGTTACGTGGTCCATTTCGTCAAGCCCACCCAGAAGGACCGAGAAGAGTCGTCCCTCATACGCCTCGACAGCGGTCATCGAACGGACCACGCGCTCGCGCCTGGTGCCCTGTCCTTCCGGAACGAGCCGGCTCAGGTGCTCGACGGCAGCGGTGACGCCCGCGTAGTCCGCGAAGGGCGGGGTTCCAGTTTGAAACCGATCCGGTACCTCGTCGGGGGCCGGCGTCAGCTTGTCAGGATCGAGACGCTCCAGCAGTTGTGGATCAGCCACGACCGCGCCGATGTGGGGCCCGCACCACTTGTACGAGCTGGTCGTGTAGAAGTCCGCACCCCAGCTGCGGACATCAACCGGTCCGTGCGGGGTGGCATGAACGCCGTCCACGTAGGTGAGCGCTCCGGCGGCGTGCACGATGGCCGAGATCGCCGCCACCTCGGGACGCGTCCCCAGCACGTTGCTGGCCGCGGTGAAGGCGACCAGCTTGGTGCGCGGTCCGACCAGCGATCGATACTGCTCCACCGGGAGCTCGCAGGTGTCGGTGTCGATCTCCGCCCACCGAACCGTGGCTCCGGCCCGAGCCGCGGCCTGGATCCAGGGCCGGACGTTGGCGTCGTGGTCGAGCCGGGAGACGACGATCTCATCTCCCGACTCCCAGCTCTTCGCCAGGGAGAAGGCCAGCCGGTAGGTGAGGGTGGTCATATTGGGTCCCAGAACGACACCCTCCGGGACGCCCCCGACCAGGTCGGCCACCGCCCGGCGACATTCGGTGACGATCTCGTTCGCGCGCACGCTGGTCGGGAAGGCGCCGTCGGTGTTGCTGAGGCCCCGGCGGTAGGCGTTCCCGATCGCCTGGATCACCGGCTCCGGAACCTGGGTTCCGGCCGCTCCGTCCAGGTAGGCGTACCCGTCCGCCAGCGCCGGGAAGAGGTGACGAACGCGCCGGGCGTCGTAGCTTTGCG
>PKXE01000206.1 GCA_003132265.1 Candidatus Dormiibacterota bacterium
CCGGGCCAGTTGGAGCGGCTCGGCAAAGAGCAGGCCGAGCTGCGACCGGTGGTTGAGGCGCTGGCGTTCCTGCGCCAAGCCCAGGCGGCGGAGACGGAGGCTCGCAAGCTGGCCGGTAGCGAGCCTGACCCGGAGATGAAGTCCTTTCTGGAGTCGGAGGCGCGCCAGGAGTCGGAGCACGCCACCCAGCGGGTGGCCGCCCTCAAGCTGCTGCTCCTGCCCCGTGACCCCGACGACGACCGAGACGCCGTCGTGGAGATCCGCTCCGGGACCGGGGGCGACGAGGCGGCGCTCTTCGCCGCCGACCTGATGCGCATGTACCTGCGCTTCGCCGAGCGGCGCCACTGGCGGGTGGAGTTGCTGGATAGCTCAGCGACCGAGGGAGGGGGTTTCAAGGAGGTGGCCTTCGAGCTCCATGGCAAGGGTGCCTACGGCACGATGAAATTCGAGAGCGGGGTCCACCGGGTGCAACGGGTGCCCAAGACTGAGTCCCAGGGCCGCATCCACACCTCGGCGGCCAGCGTGGTGGTGCTGCCGGAGGCGGACGACCTCGACGTGGAGATCAGCGACGAGGATCTCCGGATCGACGTCTTCCGGTCCACCGGCCCGGGCGGCCAGAGCGTCAACACCACCGACTCCGCGGTGCGGATCACCCACCTGCCCACCGGCCTGGTGGTGACCTGCCAGGACGAGAAGTCCCAGCACAAGAACCGGGCCAAGGCGCTGCGGGTGCTGCGCTCTCGGCTCTACGACCTGAAACAGCGGGAGCGGGACGCCGAGCTGCAGGAGACCAGGCGCTCGATGGTTGGCCACGGCGATCGCAGCGAGAAGGTCCGGACTTACAACTTCTCCGAGGGCCGGGTGACCGACCACCGGATCGACCTCAAGGTGTACCAGCTGCCGAAGATCCTGGCGGGGGAGCTGGAGCTGCTGATCGACCCGCTTCAGGCGGAGGAGCAGAGCCGCCGCCTGAGCGGCGTCGCCTGAAGCAACTCGGTCTCGCGGCCTATCCCTCGGGGTCGGCCCGGTTTCAGGTAGCGGCTTCTGGCTGGGTGGTCGTGCTGGTGGCGGCTCCGCTCCCAGCCCGGGGGCCCCGCCCGCGCCCGCCGCGCCGCCGCCGCCGTCCCGCGCGCTCGGGGACAGCAGTTCCGACCGGAGCGTCGGGAGGATTGGCGGCTACCCCGGCTACCGGCGCGGGGGCCCGCCGCTGCCTTGGCTTGGGCGTGATCCGCGGGGGTGGCGGCATTCCCACCGCCACCAGATCCGCCAGCGTCCGCCAGCCGAATTCCTCCTGGCCGATGCGGACCAGCCTGACGAAGCAGTCGGCGGTGGCCTCGGCGTCGGCCAGCGCGAAGTGCGGGCTGCGGTGGATGCACCCGAGCCGCTCGCAGAGCCGCTCCAGCCCGATCGTGTCCTTCAGCTGGAATAAAAAACCCGCGATCCGGGAGGTGTCCAGGTGGCGGTTATTGAGAGGCCGGCCCAACGCCTTGGCGACCAGCCGGGTATCGAAGCCGTCGGCGGAGTGCTCGATCAGGACCGTGCCCAAGGAGAGGTCGGCAAAGGCCGCGGCGACCTGGTGCAGGGTGGGGGCGCCGCCCAGCATGGAGCTGTTGATCCCGTGGACCCGGCGGGCGTAGGGATTGATGTGGTCGGCGGTGTGCACCAGGCTCTCCAGGGAGATCCGAGGCTGGGGAGGGCGATCGTCCGCCCCCAGGTGAAAGCGGACTGCCCCCAGCTCGACCATCCGGTCGGGGAAGTGGCCGGTGGTCTCGCAGTCGAGGGCGACGAAGCTGAGCTCGGAGAGCTCAGTGTCCGCCGCCGGTCGCTCCGCCAGCTCGCCGGCGGCGGCAGGCGCCAGTGCCGCCGGATTGTGAAAGGGAGCGGCGTCGGGGGAGACGGGACCCAGCCGGGGAATCAATCGCTGCCCCGGGCCGCCGATGCCTCGCTGCCGGCCTCGCTTGGGGCGCGGAGCCGCAGCAGGCGCGGAAGCCGGCACGTCTCGAGCGGCTTCTGGAAGTGGATGGTCCACCGCCCCATCCTATCCGGGTATCCGCACCGGCACCGAGGGCGATAGCGCCCGCTGATCGAGCGAGTGAGCTGCCGAGGATATACTCGACCTCAGTTTGCCCTTCCTCGCCACCGGGCTCAGCCACCATCTGGCACCCTTGCCAGTTCGCGAGCGGCTCCACCTGGACGAAGCTCAGATCGTGGAGTCGCTCCGAGCGCTGGTAGGCCATGCCGGTCTGACCGGAGCAGTGTGCCTCAGCACCTGCAACCGAACCGAGTTCTACGTCACCACCAGGGACGATCACCAAACTCAGCAGGCCACCGCTCGCTTTTTCCACTACATCTCGCCCGGGCCCAGTTATTCCGATCTCATCTACAGCCATCCCGGCAAGGTGGGGTTGCACCACACCTTCCGGGTCGCGAGCGGCCTCGACAGCGTGGTGCTGGGGGAGGCCCAGGTACTGGCCCAATTCAAAAGGGCCCACCGAATGGCCCAGCAGGCGGGGACCGTCGACGCCGAGCTCGACCTGGTGATGCGCCGCGCGGTGGAGACCGCCAAGCGGGTGCGCACCTCCACCGGCATCTCTCGCCAGGCGGTGGGCTACGGCCAGGCGGCGATCACGGTCGCCCGAGAGCATCTCGGTGACCTCGATGGGTTGGGGACGGTGATCGTCGGGGCCGGAAGCATTGGCAGCGCCACGGCCCGGCTGCTCCAGCGGGCGGGCGCGGCGCCGCTGTTCGTAGTCCGCCGGGGCCACAAGGCCCAGGCTCTGGCCCAGGCTCTCGGTGCTGAGCTGGTCGAGCTGGAGCAGCTGCCCGAGCTGGCCGCTTCATTTCGGCTGATCGTCGCCAGCACCAGCAGCGAGGACCGGGTCCTCGGTCGGCAGTTGATCTCGGACGTGAGGCTGGCCCAGGACCAAGTCCAGGACCTGCTGATCCTGGACCTGGCGGTCCCGCGTGACGTCGAGCCCGGAACAGCCGAGGTCGAGGGGGTGACTCTCCTCGACCTGGACCGACTGGGGGAGGTCATCCAGCAGAACCTGAGCCAGCGGGAGCGCCATCGCCCCGCCGCGGAAGCGCTGGTGGAGGCGGCGGTCACCGAGCTGGACTTGGAGCTGGGACAGCGAGCCGCCGTACCGCTGATCACCGCGCTGGTGGACCGAGCCGAGCTGGTGCGCCAGGGAGAGCTGGCCCGGACCCTGTCGCGGATGCGGCCGCTCAGCGAGGAGGAGCGCGCCCACCTGGACCGCCTCACCCAGGCCATCGCCGCCAAGCTGCTCCACCATCCGATCGCCTTCTTGCGCCAGCACGCCGACGACCCCGAGCGGAGGCAGCTCTTGGAGGAGGCCTTCGGCCTGGAGGGAGCGGCGGACGATTGATCGCGCTTGCCACTAGGGGGAGTGCGCTCGCCCGGGCCCAGGCCGAGCTGGCGATGGCCGCTTTGCGGTCGAAGTTCCCCGAAGCGGAGTTCACCGCCGTGGTGGTGGATTCGGACGGGGATCTGAGCCCCGCCACCCTGGCCCCCGATCTCCCTGGGCAGGGGTGGTTCACCTCGCGGCTGGAGCGATCNNTTGATCGCCGGTTTTCTGCCACGCGGTGATCCCCGAGACGCTCTGGTGGCGGCGGGCGACGCACCCCTCGCGGAGCTACCCCGGGGTGCCCGAGTCGGCACCTCCTCGCCGCGGCGGGCGGCGCAGCTGCTGGCGCTGCGCCCCGACCTCGTAGTGGGAACCATTCGGGGCAATNNCGTAGTGGTGACCATTCGGGGCAATGTCGACACCAGAGTCCGCCAGGTGCGAGACGGGGCGTTCGACGCCTGCGTGATCGCCCTGGCGGGACTGATCCGCCTTGATCGTGAGCGCGACGGGCAGGCCCTCGACCCCCGCTGGGAATGCACACCCGCCCCGGCCCAGGGCGCGATCGCGATCCAGGCCCGGGTCGGCACCGAGTTCGCTGAGATGGCGGCGGCAGTCGACGACCAGATCACCAGAAGCTGCGTCGAGGCCGAACGGCTGGTGCTGACCCAGATGGGAGGCGGCTGCCTGCTCCCGCTCGGCACTTTGGCCGAGCCCCTGGGCGAGGCTCGGGCGCGGCTGACCGTCGCGTGGTCGGCGGATCCCGGGTCAGCGGTTCGGCGCATCACCGAGGAGGCGGCCCGGGATAGGCTCGCCGAATTGGCGGTGGCGATGGCAGCCGAACTCCGGTGACGGCGCCAACCCTCCTCGGCCGCCGCATCCTGGTGACGAGGGCAAGGCACCAGGCCGAGGAGCTCTTGAACCTGCTCCGCAGCCGCGGGGCCGACCCGCTCTCGGTCCCGGTGATGCGGCTGGAGCCGCTGCTGAGTGCCGAGGAATTCCGGGCCCTGGGAGAGGGGATCTCATCCGGGAGCTGGGATGACGTGGTCTTCACCAGCGCCAATGCGGTGCGGCTGGTGCTTCCCCGGTTTCAGGGCGCTGCCCGGACGGTCCGGATCTTCGCCATCGGGCCCGGCACCGCCGCCACCGCCCAGGAGCTGGGCTGGCCGGTGGAACCGCTTCCGGAGAGCTTTGTCGCCGAGTCTCTGGCGGAGAGGATGCTGAGTGAGCGGGTCGCCGGCCGACGGGTGCTCCTGCCCCGCGCCGCCGGGGCTCGGGGGGTGCTGCCGGAGGAGCTGGCGCGGGCTGGCGCCGAACTGGAGTTGGTCGCCCTCTACCGCATGAGGCCGGAGGAGGAGTCTCGGGCGGATTTGGAGCGGGCCCTCGCCGAGCCGGGGCTGGACTGCGTCGTCTTCGCCAGCGGCAGCTCGGTGGAGTGTTTCCAGGTGCTGCGCGGCGACCTGCCACTGCCCAGCTCGGTGATGATCGCCTGCATCGGGCCGATCACCGCTCAGGCCGCCCGGGAGGCCGGGATGGAACCGCAGGTGGTCGCCCACGAGCACTCGCTGCCGGGGGTCGTCGCTGCGCTGGAGTTGCAGCTCGGCCCGTTACCGGAGAATGGGCGCCAGTCATGAGCTTTCCCGAAGAGCGACCCCGCCGCCTCCGTCGCAACTCCTTGCTCCGCGGCCTGGTTAGCGAGGTCACCCTCTCCCCCAAGGACCTCGTCCTGCCGGTCTTTGTCAGCGACGCCATCGCAACCCGACGCGAGGTGCCGACCATGCCCGGGGTCTTCCAGGAGACTCCGGAATCCTTGGTGCGGGTGGCGGAGGAGGTGGTCGAGCTGGGGATCCCGGGGATGATCCTCTTCGGCATCCCGGCCCACAAGGACCAAGAAGGGTCCTCCGCCTGGGATGACCAGGGGGTGATCCAGACGGCGTTGCGAGGGCTGCGAGCGGCGGTCGGGGACCGCCTGCTGCTGATCGCGGATGACTGCCTCGACGAGTTCACCGATCACGGGCACTGCGGCGTCCTCACCGCGGCTGGCGAAGTCGACAACGACGCTACCATCGCGCTCTACGCGAGAACCGCCGTCAGCCAGGCCTCGGCGGGCGCCGACGTCATTGCGCCTTCGGGGATGATGGACGGCCAGGTGGGGGCGATTCGCGCTGCCCTGGACGAGGCNNGACCGACGCGGCTACCAGATGGACCCCGCCAACCGGCGAGAGGCGATGCGCGAGATCGAGCTGGATGTCCTGGAGGGAGCTGACCTCTTGATGATCAAGCCCGCTCTGGCGTACCTGGACGTGGTGCTCGATGCTCGCCAGCACTTCGACCAGCCGCTCGGGGTGTTCAGCGTGAGCGGCGAGTACGCGATGCTCCGAGCTGGCGCCGCCGCCGGTGGGCTGGAGCTCAGAGATACGGTCCTGGAGACTCACCTCGCCATGCGCCGGGCCGGGGCGGACTTCATCCTCACCTACTTTGCCCGCGAAATCTGCGGCTGGCTGAGGGAGGCCGAATGAACGGTTCCCGAGGCTGGCGGACGGCGAGTACCGTCCTGGCCGGAGTGCTGGTCGCGGCGGTAGTCGGACTCGGTGCTTATTTCGTCAACGTGGCCGCCACCAGGAGGACTTCACCAGTGACCAGCGCAGACTGCGCGGGCGCCAACTTCAGCGCCCCCCTCGGCCCCTTGGATCAGCCTTCGTCCGTCCATCACTACGCCAAGGAGCCCGCCTTCACCATCGACCCCGCGCGGCTCTACCAGGCGACCATCTCCAGTTCTAAGGGCGACATCGTGATCTGCCTGGTTCCGGGGTGGGCGCCGACCACGGTGAACAACTTCGTGACTCTGATCCGCAACCACTACTTCGACGACCTGCGTTGGGGGAGGGATCCTTCCACCGCCCCCGGCGGACCGGTGATCCAGGGGGGCAGTCCCAACAGCGACCTCACCGGGGGCCCGGGGTTCCAGTTCAAGGACGAGAAGGTGGTCAGCCCCCTCTACAAGAGCGGCAGCTATCAGCCGGGGGCGGTGGCCATGGCCAACTCCGGCCCCAACACCAACGGCAGCCAGTTCTTCATCACCCTATCCTCGTTCACCCTGTCAGCCAACTACAACCTCTTCGGGGAGGTCATCTCCGGTCTCGACGTCGCCGCCAAGGTGAAGAAGGGCGATCCCATGCACCTCACGGTTCGGGAGCAGCTGCCCTGACCGAACCCGCTTCCTTCCGCCTGGAGCGCTCGACGGCCGCCATGGCCCGCGCCCGGCGCTCCTTGCCGGGTGGGGTCAACAGCCNNCACCCGGCGGTGGTGGCGGCGGTCAGCCGCCAGCTGGAGCAAGGGGAGGCTTTCGGCGGCCCCACCGAGGCGGAGGTGGAGCTCGCCGAGCAGATCGGCCGGAGGATGCCCAGCCTGGAGATGGTGCGGCTGGTCAGCAGCGGTACCGAGGCCGCCATGAGTGCCATTCGGCTGGCCCGGGGAGCGACCGGCCGGGACCTCCTGGTCAAGTTCGCGGGCTGCTACCACGGCCACGCCGACCAGTTCCTCGCGAGCGCCGGTTCCGGGCTTGCAACGCTCGGGATCCCTGCATCGCCCGGTGTGCCGAGCGGCGTCACCGCCGACACGATCGTTTGTGACTACAACGACGTCGACGGCGTCGCCGCCGCGGTCGAGCGCTTCGGCGAAGGTCTCGCCGCGATCATCGTCGAGCCGATCGCCGGCAACATGGGCTGTGTCCCGCCGCTGCCGGGCTTCCTCGAGGCGCTGCGCATGCTCTGCGACGCGGCGGGCGCGCTGCTCGTCTTCGACGAGGTGATGACCGGGTTCCGGGTGGCGTACGGCGGCGCCCAGCTTCTCTACGGCGTCGAGCCCGACCTGACTTGCCTCGGCAAGGTCATCGGAGGCGGGCTTCCGGTCGGCGCCTACGGGGGAGCCCGCGCGCTCATGGAGCAAGTCGCCCCCCTCGGTCCCGTCTACCAGGCCGGGACGCTCTCCGGCAATCCCCTCGCCATGGCGGCGGGGATCGCGGTCCTCGACCAGCTGCGCACCGGTGACGCCTACACCCGCCTTGAGGCGCTCGGCGGCAGGCTCGGCGACGGGCTGCGCACCGCCGCGGTGGCGGCGTCGGTCCCCTGTGCCGTCAACCGGGTGGGGAGCATGCTCACCGTCTTCCTCGGCGTGGACCGCGTCGACGATTACGAGGATGCCCGGCGCAGCGACCTGGGCGCCTTCGCCCGGGTTCACCGCGCCTGGCGGGAGGCCGGAGTCCTCTGGCCTCCGTCGCAGTTCGAGGCCGCCTTCCTGAGCACCGCCCACCAGGCCGCCGACATCGACCGGGCGGTCTCCGCCTTCGCGGGGGCGATCCGCTCCGCCCCCGCAGGGGAGTGCTGAGCCAGTCTTTCGGCCTGAGGGCCCTTTGTCTTCGCCTGGCGACGCGGGGCGGCAGCCAAGGGTTGAGCTGGAGGGTCTTTCGGCCCTCGCAGTGGAGGTCGAATGGCCCGGTGCTAGACTGAGTTCAGTCGGGGTTGCCTTTTCACCCCGGCCGTACGGCGGAGCATGCGATATGCCTGGATTGGACCACTGGTGGATCATCCTGCTGATCCTGGTGGTGGTGCTGGTCATCTGGGGCCCCGGCAAGATGCCCGATGTCGGGGCTGGATTGGGTCGGGCCATCCACGAGTTCCGCAGCGCCGTCTCGGGGGGGCAGGGCTCCGTCGGCGGCGGGACGACACCACCCGCGTCGCAGTGGGCGCCCGTACCGGAAGACCGTCCGCCGGTCAGCGTCCCCGACGACACGCCCCGGGGCTGAGCGCTCCGCCGCGATGGCGCCTCCGCAGCCACGCCGGTGAGCTGACCGGCGCGCCATGAGAGGGGCCTGAGATGGCGCTGGGGATCCTTCGTCGCGGCAGGGGCCGTATGTCCGGCGCCCGCCCGGTCCAGGAAGAGCGCCGGATGACGGTGGTCGAGCACCTCCAGGACCTCCGGCGGGTCCTCATCGTCTCGCTCGTTGCCTGGCTGGTCGCGACCATCGTGGCCGCGGTCTTCAACCACTTCCTGCTCAGCGTCCTCGAGTACCCGCTGACCAGCCTCCTCGCCACCCACAACCGCCTCATCTCCAAACCGATCATCACCAGCCCCACCGAGCTGGTGACCATCCCTCTGAAGGTGGCGATGGTCGGCGGGCTGGTGCTCTCGCTGCCGGTCATCCTCTGGCAGGCGTGGACGTTCGTCTCCCCCGGCCTGAGGCCCGTGGAGCGGCGATTCGCCCTGCCCTTCATTGCCTCGGCGCTGCTGCTCTTCGCCGGGGGCGCGTGCCTCGCCTACCTCCTGATGCCGCTCTGGCTCAACCTCCTCACCACCATCGTCGGCAACAACGCGATCTTCTTCCCGGATCTCAACCAGTACCTCTCCTTCCTGACCCTGCTCATCGTCGCCTTCGGGGTCACCTTCGAGCTGCCCGTGGTGATCATCCTGCTGGGCCTTCTGGGGATCGTCTCGTCAGGGTGGCTGCGCCGTCATCGCAAGGCGATCTGGATCGTGATCCTCATCGCTGCGAACCTGGTGACGCCCGGGGCGGACCCGTTCACGCCGATGATGCTGGCGATCCCGCTGATCGGCCTGTTCGAGCTGTCCGTCGTCATCCTCGCCAAGCCGCTCCGGCGCTGATCTCCCGTACACTGCCCCGGCCATGCGCCCTGACGGCCGCGCTCCCGACCAGCTTCGCCCCACCGTGATCGAGGTGGGCGTCCTGCCCTACCCCGAGGGGAGCTGCATGATCTCGACCGGCCTGACCAGGGTGCTCTGCTCCGCCACCGTGGAGGAGCGGGTTCCGCCCTTCCGCAAGGGCGGCGGGCTGGGATGGGTGACCGCGGAGTACGCCATGCTCCCACGCAGCACTCAGACCAGGACCGAGCGCGACGGACGGAAGGGACGCATCGACGGCCGCTCCCAGGAGATCCAGCGGC
>PKXE01000161.1:0-4851 GCA_003132265.1 Candidatus Dormiibacterota bacterium
GGGCCGCTCGGCGACTGAACACCGATCCTCTGGCTCAGCCCCCCGATCGTACCTGGTGCTGGCCGGCGGGACAAAAGGGGGGCCGCCAGCTCGGGCGCACCTCCCGCTTTGCCGGCCGGGGCGGGAGCTACCTAGTAGGCAGTCCGACGGTGCTCCTCCGATTTGTCCTCCGCGACAACCAGACCAGCCAGACCGCCGCGGCAGCCACTAACAGCGCGGCCACCTCCATCGCTCCCCGGGGGCCGACCGCGCCCAGCAGCACGCCTCCGAGAAGCGCCCCGACCGCGGCAGCCCCGCTGACCACCGCAAAGTAGGCGGCGAAGGCGCGACCGTGGGTCTCGGACGAGGCCTGTCGCTGGACCAAGACCCGGGCCGAGTTCATCTCCAGCCCGTTGCCGACGCCGCCCCCCAGGTAGGCCACCAGGGCCAGTCCCAGTCCCGGGCTGAGGCCAGCCCCAGCCAGCCCCAGAGCCGCCAGTGCGGCTCCAACGCCGGTCACCAGCAGGGGATGGATCCGCGATATCCGCGGCACCGCCAACGTGCCCAGCACCAGGCCGGCCCCCCATACCGCCACCAGACCCCCGTAGCCCAAAGGGCCGGCCCCGAAGACCCGGGTCGCCAGAAAGACCTCGACCACCGTCGCCACATTCACGAAGGCCACGACCACCGCGACGGGGAGCATCAACTGGCGCAGGAGGGGATTCTCGACCAGCACCAGCAGCCCGGCCCCGAGTGACCTCGTCCACTTCTCGCCGGGGGGCTTCACCGCGGGGACTCGCCTGGTCCTCACCGCCCCCAGCCCAGCCGCCAGCAGGGTGAGGGCCGCGCCATCGACCAGGAGGGGAACCCTGGTGCCCCAGACCACCACCAGCCCCGCCCCCAAGGCCGGCCCGATCGTCGCCCCCGCCCACTGGGCCGCCTGGAGTCTGGTCAGCGACCGCGCCTGACCGGGGCCCGACTGGCCTCCCAGGGGCCCGGCGATCGCCAGCAGCCCGGGCGCGCTGGCGGCTCCGGCCACTCCCAAAAGCGCGGCCAGGACCAGCACCCCGGCAACCCCGGGAACAGCGGCCAGCCCAATATCCACCAGCGCTGCCGCCAGCGATAGGTAGCGCAACAGCCGCACGGTCTCCACCCGGTCCAATACCAGACCGGTGACCGGTGCCAGCACCACGGCGGGCACGGTTCCCGCCAGCCAGAGGCCGGCCACGGCCCACCCCGAACCGGTCTGGCTGAGCCGCAGCGCCAGGGCCAGGAGCGCGACGCCGCCAGTCGCCTGGCTGGCCAGGCAGGCGGCCACGATCACCGTCAAATCGCTGGGGCGCGAGCGCAGACGCAAGGTGCTTCTCCTCAACAGGGCGGAAATCAACGCGCCGCTGGGCGGTTGCTACTGGGCGGCTGAGATTTGGTCGAGGCGGTCGACCAAGGCCTGGATCAGCCCGCGTCTCGGGTGGAGAGAGCGGCTGTCCGGGGTCGCCTGCAGTAGGGAGCTAGCACATTGCCCGGTAAGTGTAGGAGGTCCGTGGGCGCTATCTCCGGGTCCGGTTCGGCCGTGCTGACGTTGAGCACCCGCCGAGTCCTGAGCATCACGCACAACGCGATGCCCTCTTTTGTTGAGTGCGCAGCCTCAAGACGGACACCCGCGCTGACTAAAACGGTAACTCCGCGACCACTGTCGTCGATCGTGGAGACGCGCGATGAACGCTTCGGCTAACGCGTCACGACAAGACGATGCTGCGGTTGGGCTGCCACGCCCAGCGCCAAGCCGAAGACCCCGAGGTCCCGGATGACGATATCGGTTACCCCGTGGGCGCCAAGGGCGATCAGAATCTCAGCCATCAAAACCGCTCCGATCAGAGCTGCCGCACGCGACGAAATCCCCGCCAGGAGTGCTACCCCAAGCATGGTTAGCAACCATCCATGGCCCAGCACCGCGATCGTCGCCAGAGACGAGGTCGGCGAAAGTACCGGGACGTACCCTGTCCAAAGGTGTGGTTGCAGCAGCTCGTGGAGGCCGAACCACAAGAACACCAACGCCAGAGCCACGCGGGCTGCAGTCGGCAACCAGTCGTTCCAGCCCCCGGCCACCCCGGTCAACGCTTGCTGCGGGCGGTAGGCAAGTCCAGGCATGGCGGAAGGGCCGACCAACTCTGGCGATTCGAGCGTAGCGGTGGTGCGTCGTTGCCGTCGCCGACTCATCCTGGCTGCGCTCCCTACTTGATTATGTGGCCCTGCGCGTCGGTACCGATGATGCCGTCATCGCCCAGGTTGAATTCGCTGTTACCGGAATCATCCCCGAAGCTGGCCTCGATGAAGTAGATATGATCGGCGGCAGCGTAACTCTGCTTCACCGGTGGCTGACCCGTCCCCGGCTGCGTGACGGTCAGATCGACCAGGCCGCCGTGGGGCTGAACACTAATCTGGAACCCCGCCATCGCGAGTTGAGTCTGGCTGCTGGGAGTGCCCGGATAAATTTGGTACGAGTACGGCGCATATTGGGAGGAGGAGAGGAGCGGCCCGGGGGCCGAACTCTTGGCGGCACCGGGGCGCGGCGAGTGCGACGCCGAGGCGCTCGGTGGCGCGGTCGGCCGTGATTGGGGCGAGGTGGCGGCCCCGGAACCTCGCCCAGTGAGCGAACCCGAGAGATTGCCAAAGCCGCCGGACTGGTAGCCATGGACCGCGAGCCCGCCCGCGACCACGGCGGTCAACGCGAGTACCCCGGCCCCCCNNCCATCGCGGCATTATCACCCGGCCCGTTTCGAGGCATTCCCCGGGAGTTCGCCCCACCGGACTCCCGATCTGGTCGCCCCGCCGGCAGCAAAGAACTAGTGGATCCGCCGGTCGCCACCTACGCGGGCCCGGGCTAGCTCCGGGCCAGGTTCCTCTGGCGCAGGGTGGCCACGGTCGCCTGGGCGGCGAGGTCCACCAGCTCCTGGGGCACGGGGGCGGGCCGGCCATCGCTGGCTCTCACCCAAACCCACTCGGTGAAGATCTCGGCTACCAGCCTTCCATCGGGAACTAGGACGATGGTGGTTCGGCGCTGGCCGCGAGCTCCCCTGACCAGCTCGACCCGAACCGTGAGCTCCAGCTCGTCACCGAAGCGCGCCGGGCTGTGGTAGGTGATCTCGTGGCGGCGGATCACCCAGGCGCCACCTTTGGCTTCCGCCCACTCCCGGCCGTATCCGATGAGCTCGGAGTGGCGGGCGGCCAACTCCTCGGCGTAGTTCAAGTAGACGGCGTTGTTGACATGGCCCTGGTGGTCCACCTCGTACTGGCGCACGGGCCAGCGGGCGGTGAAGGTGAGGGGGTCAAGAGGCACCGGTCAATTATCGGATTCGCTGGAAGCCCGGCTGCTCAGGCCCGCTGCTCGCCAGGTGCGCCCGGCGCCTATACTCGAACCTGGGAGCGCGGCTCCCAGCTAGGGGTGCGCCGGCAGGGCGCTGAGAGGCACATCGCCAACCCTGATGACCGGATCTGGTTAGTACCAGCGTCGGGAAGCCTCGACCTGCCAGGCCTCTTGCGGTCAGGCACGGTTTAGAGGGATACGGGAATGGGAGACTCGCGCCCGATGGGCGTACTCGCAGCCGACCAGGATGGCGGCGCGCAGCTTGACCCCGTCCCGGACGACGAGTTCCTCCGGATCGAGCTCCGCGGGCTGGAGCCCGTCCCTCCCGACCACCGGCATGGGCGTCCCCGCGAACTCTTCTTCATCTGGGCGGGGGCACTGTCGGACTTCTTCTCGCTGTTCGCCGGTGCGCTCTTGGTGTCCTCGGCGGGGCTCGGCTTCTGGGATGCGGCGCTGGTGCTGATCGCCGGAGCGGTCGCCGGCTCCATCTTCCTGGGGCTGCTCAGCATCACCGGGGTGCGCTCGGGGGCGCCCCAGATCGTCCAGTCCCGGATGGTCTTCGGCCGCCGGGGAGCTGCCGTGGGCGGCCTCTTGACGATGCTGATCGCGATCGGCTGGTTCGCCTACGACTGCGCCATCGCCGTGACCACCACGAGGGCCCTGCCCATCCTCCACTCCGCTCCCCCGAGCGTCGAGCCGCTGCTGCTGGTGGCGATCGCCGCTATCTCCTTCCTGGTCGCGGTTTACGGCCACCGGACCATCTCGGTCTTCCAGCACATCCAGGTTCCGGCGTTCCTCTTGGTTTGTGCTGTGCTGGCGCTCTTCACCTTCCCCGACTGGGACCTCGCGTTCCAGAGCCGGCTGGCCTTGGGGCCCCACCTGGCGGCCATGGCGCTGGGCTTCACCCTCACCTTCGCCCTCATCGTGTCCTGGGTCACCTACGCCGCCGACTATTCGCGCTACCTCCCGGCCGGCACCTCGCGAGTGCGGGTGGCGCTGGCCAGCGGGGGGGGCAGCGCCACCAGCCTCGTGCTCTGCGGACTGCTCGGGGCAGCGATCCAGACCATCGACCCGGGCAAGCTGCTGCCCAACCTGATCGTGGCCACCGTCCCGGTCTGGTTCGGCTACTGCTTCGCGGCCTTCATCATCGTAGCCGAGCTCAGCTCCAACTACCTCAACGTCTACTCCGCGGCGCTCTGCGCCCTGGCGATCGGGCTCAAGGTCCGGCGGTGGGCCGCCGCCACCGCGGTCGGGGTGCTGGGCGGGCTGATCGCGGCCCTGGTCCTTTTCGCCGGCGTCGGCTTTCAGGGCAATTACGTGGACTTTCTCACCATCACCTACGTCTGGTTCCCCGCCTGGGGCGTCCTCGTGATCCTGGACTCGCTCTGGCGTCGTCGAGAGGTTGACCCCGTCGCGCTCATCTCCCGGCGCGGCTACTGGTACACGGCCGGGTTTCGCTGGCCGATCATGGTCGCCTTTGCCGCCGGGACCTTGGCGACCCTGCTCTT
>PKXE01000161.1:4861-14746 GCA_003132265.1 Candidatus Dormiibacterota bacterium
GAACGGTCCCGGGAGTCCAATTCGCCGGCGCTGGGAACGGTCAGATGACGGCCGGACAGCCGGCACTCGCGATTGCAGCGACCATCGCCACCACCGATTCAGGCGGCGGTGCGGGCATCCCAGCTGATCTCAAGACCTTCGCCGCCTGCGGCGTGTACGGGGTCAGCGTCGCGGTGGCCCTGACCGCCCAGAACACCCTCGGGGTGCGCTCGGTCCACTCGCTACCGCTCGAATTCGTCCATGACCAGTTCGAAGCGCTCGACCCCGACCTGCGCCCGGAGGCGACCAAAACCGGGATGCTGCTGTCGGCGGCCCACATCTCGCAGGTCTGCTCCGAGCTGAGCCGTCGCCAATGGGGGCCGCTGGTGGTCGACCCCGTGATGGTGGCCAAGAGTGGGGACCGGCTGCTGGAGGAGAGCGCGGTGGAGACCATGCGGCGGCAGCTCCTGCCGCTCGCCCAGGTGGTGACCCCCAACTGGCCGGAGGCGGCCGCCCTCTCCGGCCTGCCCGTCGAGACCGAGGCCCAGGCGCTCAGCGCCGGCCGGGCGATCGCCGCGCTCGGCGTCGAGTACGTGGTGGTGAAGGGCGGCCACTCCCCCGGCGAGCCGGCCGACCTGGTGGTGCATCGCGACCAGGTGACCAGGCTCCCCGGGCGGCGGGTCGCGACCCGCCACACCCACGGCACCGGTTGCACCTTCTCGGCGGCCATCGCCGCTTATCTGGCGCGGGGCCTGGAACCCCTTCCGGCCATCACCAAGGCCAAGCAGTACGTGGTGGCGGCCATCCTGGCCGCCCCCGGCCTGGGGGCTGGCCATGGCCCGCTGCAGCATTTCCCCAAGGGCTGGCCGGAGAGCTCCGGCTGAGCCAGACCGGACTCGGCACCGAATTTCCACATCCCGAAGTGGTTTCCCGCGCCGTCGTGGGTACACTCGGAGCCGGACAGCAGACAGGAGGTGCGGCCATGAGATTTCGGCAGAAGCAGCGGCCGATCGAACGGCTGGGAACAACCGCCGGCGATGCGGCGGGTGCGGTGGTGGAGGTGATCGGCAGTGGGGTCAGGAGCGCCAGTGAGGCGGTCGGGCCGGCCCTGAGCGCGGTCTCGCAGCAGCTGCCTGAGGTGGCCAACCGGATCGCCACCTCGGTTCAGCCGGCGGCCGACACCGCCCAGAAGCGGGCCGCCGAGGTGCTGGCACTGGCTAAGGACCGGTCGGCGGAGTTCGCCGATCTGGTTATTCAAGCCGCCTACGAGGCCACCAAGTCGCTGCCCGCGGATGCCCGCAAGCGGGTCGAGCGATCGTTGCGGAAGACCGGGATCGAGCCTCCCCGCCGGCGCCGCCGGGTCCCCAAGGCCTGGCTCGCGGGAGGGCTCCTCGCCGCCGCCGGAGTGGCGTTCCTCTTCTCGGGAACGGTCCAGGATCGGGTCTACGACGTAGTTGACCGGATCAGGGGCGAGGATGAGGACGGAGAGGGCTCCCGGGGCCCGGCCGGCGCTCCCGCCTCAGGCCCAGCCGATACCCCGGCGCCCGACTCCCCGACCAAGTAGGCGGAGCCCGGTCAGCCACCGACCGTGATCGCCGGGCTGGCTCAGCGCTGGGCCCCTCCGACTTCACGGTCAGGCCGAGCCCTGGTGCGAGCGTGGGGAGGCCTGGTCCTGATCCTGGGCGGCGCGGCGGCGACCATGCTGCTCCCCCGCTTCTTCGGGGACCCCCAGAGCGTGGACCCCGACGTCTGGCGGCTGACCGGCTACTTCGCCGCGATCACGGCGGCGCTCCTCCTGCTCCGGTCGCTGCGGGGCATGGCGCCGCTGGCTTTCGCCCTGTTGACCCTCGCCTTCCCCTACTCGTGCTGGCTCTGGCTGCTGGGCTACGGTGGCCCGGCCCCCTCCTTGATCGGGGAGCACTACGGCCTGGCGCGCAACGCCTTTGCCGGGATCGCCTGGTTGGTCGTGACCGGGATCATGGCCGCCGCCTTCCACTACCTGACGCCGAAACCCCGGCCCAAGCTCAGGATCTGGGTCCGGCCCCGCCGGGGAGCGCTCCTGTTGGCGCTCTCGGTGTCGCTGCTCTTCCTCATCGTGGCCTTCGCGCTGCCGGCGCCCTTGATCGGCCGGGAAGGGGTGCCGCTGCTCTCCCTGGGCGGTTCCGCCGCCGTTGCGTACGGCATCGCCAACGCCACCAGCGCCATCGCCCAGGAGATCCAGTTTCGTGGGGTGCTGCTGGCCGCCCTGGAACGCCAGCATTCGCCCTGGGCGGCGCTCATCACCCAGGCGCTGATCTTCGGGATCGCCCACATCGCGACCCAGTACGAGGGACCGGCCCAGAGCTTCATCCCCATCGTCATCCTGCTCGGACTGATCTGGGGCTGGATGACCCAGCGCAGCCACAGCGTCCTCCCGGCGGCGGTGGTGCATGTGGTGGCCGAGCTGTTTCTGGTGGCCACGATCGTGAGTGGCCTGTATGGGCGGTAGCTGGTGAGCGGTGCCTGCCGGACGGCGGCCGGGGCCATGCTGGCCGTGGGCTTGATGCTCACCCTGACCGCGATCCCGGTCGCCGCGGCGGCGGGGTGGTGGGTTCCAGCACCCATTGGCTCCCGATCCATCTGCGCCGTGGCGTCAAACCAGGGCTCAGCCACCCTCGCGATCTCGAAGGGAGTTCCGGGATGGTACCGGCCCACTTCGGGGAGCTTCAGCCCGCTGGCCGTCCCCGGGGCGGTGTCAGCACCCGGGCCGGCGGCGGCGGTCGCCGCGCGGGACGGGGTCGGGGTGGCGGCCTACCGAAGCGGCCTTCTGCTCCAGGTCAGCCAGGGGGGTGGGAGCCGCCGGCTGCCTTCCGTGCCCGGGGTTCCGCGGGCGCTGGCGCTGGTTGGGGGCAACCCCCAACTCCTGGCGGTCGCCACCTCCCGGGGCCTCTTTAGTGGGCGGCTCGGGAGCCGGCTGGCGCTGGTCGCGGCCGGAGAGGGGCGGGCGGTGATCCCTCCTCCACACGCGGGCCGCGCCTGGCTGGCGCTGGTGGACGGCCGGCTCTGGGACCGCTCCGCCGGCGGGGGCTGGGCCCGCGCCCCGGGCTCGCCCAGATTCGATCGCCAGACTCAGGCGGTCGCCGAACTCTCCACTGGGGTGATCCTGGTCGGCGAACCTGGCGGCCTCATCTGGAGAGGCGATCGGGGCAGGTGGGACCGGGCCCTCCAGCTCCTGCCCTACGGAGGGCTGGGGGGAGTGCCCCAGGTGACCGCGCTGGTGGCGGATGGGGCGACCTCCGCCTATCTGGGGACGGAGGGCTTCGGCACCCTGCTGACGACGGACGCCGGCTACACCTGGTACCGGGCCGCGCCTTCTGACCGGTCGATCTCGTCTCTCGCCACCGTGGGCCCGGTGTTCGCGGCCCACGCCCACGGTTTCGTGGTCGCCATCTCGGCGGGCGGGGTCTTCCTGCATAGGTTGCAGGCCCTTCCCGCCCCGCCGATCTACGGCCCCACGAGCCAGACCATGGAGCTGGTCGGGACGGCGGTGGTGACCCTTCTGGCAGCGCTCCTGGTGACGCTTCTGCTCTGGTACCTGACCCGTCGGCAGCGCCGCCTCTCCGTATGATCGAGGCGGGGACGGAGAGAGCTGAGCAGGCCGCGAGATACAGGGCGGGTCAGGACATGCTCCGATGAAGGCGGTCGTGATGGCTGGAGGCGAGGGCAGCCGGCTGCGTCCGCTCACCAGTCGACGTCCCAAGCCGCTGGTCCCGGTGGTCGGGCGGCCCTGCATGGAGCACGTGCTCCGGCTGCTGCGGCGCCATGGCATCACCGAGGTGATCATCACCCTGCAATACCTCGGGGCCAGCATCCGCAACTACTTCGGTGACGGTGCCGAGCTCGGGATGCAGCTGGAGTATGTGGTCGAAGACCTCCCCCTGGGCACGGCCGGCAGCGTCAAGAATGCCGCGAGCCTCCTGGATGAGACNNGGTCGCCTTCCATCGCGACCACAGCGCCCAGGCCACCCTGGTGCTGTCGCGGGTCGCCAATCCCCTCGACTACGGGGTGGTGATCACCGCCGCCGACGGTCGGGTCGAGCGCTTCTTGGAAAAGCCGTCCTGGGGCGAGGTCTTCAGCGACCAGGTCAACACCGGCCTCTACGTCATCGAGCCCGCGGTGCTCGACTACTGCCTCGAGGGGGAGGCCGCCGACTGGTCCCATGACGTGTTCCCGGAGATGCTGCGGCGGCAGGACTCCCTCTGGGCGACGGTCGGCCGGGGCTACTGGTGCGACATCGGCAGCGTCCAGAGCTACCTCCAGGCCAATTGGGATGCCCTCGAGGGCCGGGTGGTGTGCGAGATCTCCGGGCAGCGGACAGGGCCCTCCCAGTGGACCGACGAGGGCGCCTCGGTGGCGGACACCGCCCGCATCGAGGGGCCTGCCTTCATCGGCCGCGACGCGGTGATCGGGCACGAGGCCTTCCTCAACGGTCCAGTGGTGGTGGATCGCTACGCGGTGGTGGACGCCGGGGCGAAGGTGAGCAACAGCGTGCTTTGGCCGCAGGTCTATGTCGGTGAACGCTGCCGCCTGCGCCAGGCCGTGGTCTGCAGCTCGGCCACCCTCAAGCCCGACGTGCTGCTCGAGGATTCCACCGTGATCGGCGCCGACTGCACCATCGGAGCCCGCTCGGTGGTGGAGCACGGGGTTCGGATCTGGCCTGGCAAGGAGATTGAGGCTGGCTCGGTCGTTCACGAATCGGTCATCTGGGCCGGGACCTGGCGCAGCAGCCTCTTCAGCAAGGCGGGGATCACCGGAATCATCAATGTCGAGCTGACCCCGGAGTGGTGCGCCCGGCTCGGCGCCGCCTGGTCGGCGACCCAGCCCAGGGGAAGCCAGCTGGCGATCTGCCGCGACCGCAGCCCGGGTTCCGGCATGATCAAACGGGCCATGATCTCGGGGATGCTCTCGGCCGGAGCCCGGGTGGTCGACCTCGCCGAGCTGCCGGTACCGGTGACCTGCCACTACACCAGGGACTCCAGCGTCGTGGGTTCGGTGCACATACTGGCCTCCCCGCTGGACGCGCGCTCGGCCGACCTCCTGGTTTTGGACGAGCGGGGCATAGCCCTCGATCGTCGCGGGGAGCGAAAGCTGGAGAACACCTTCTTCCGCGAGGACTTTCGCCGGGTCCTCCCGGGCGAGATCACCGACATCATCAACGCCGAGGGCGCGCTCTCCAACTACGCGTTGCACGCCGCTTCCCAGCTGGACCTGGCCGCCCTCCGCGAGGCCCGTCCGCGGGTCCTGGTCGACTTCGGTTTCAGCAGCGCCTCTTTGATCCTGCCCCACCTGCTCCGGGAGGCCCACGTGGAGGCCATCACCCTGCGCTCTGGCTTCGAAGAGGACGCCGCCCTCTGGCCGCAGGCCCGCAACCGTGAGGCGGAGCTGGAGCAGGCCTCGGCCATCACCAAGACGGTGGCCGCCTTGCTCGGGGCGCGGCTGGACCCTTCGTCGCAGCGGCTGACCCTGATCGACGAGGCGGGTGGGATCATCGCCTACGAGGAGGCCACCTGCCTACTCACCCTGTTGACCCTTCGAGCCAAGGGCCCCGGGGTCGTGGTCGCCCCGGTGTCGGCATCCCGGCGTCTGGAACGGGTGGNNGCAACCCGGAACGACGCCCTGCTCGCCTTCGACGAGACGGGGGGCTTCGTCTGGCCGTCGCACCTCAGCGCCTACGACGCCATGTACACCCTCTTGACCACGGTCGAGATGCTGGTCACCACTCAGAGTCGGCTCTCGGAGTTGCGCCGGGAGCTACCTCCAGGAGCCCACCTGGAGGAGTCGGTGGCTTGTCCGTGGGAGGTGAAGGGTGAGGTCATGCGGCGCCTGGTCGACACTTACCGGAGCGAGCGGCTGGATCTCACCGATGGGCTCAAGGTCGACATCGACGGGGGTTGGGTCCTGGTCGTTCCCGACCCCGACCGGCCCAGCTACCGGGTGATCGTCTCGGTGGCGAACGAAACCGCCGCCCAACGCGAGCTGGCCTCCTTCGTTAGGGCGGTCTCCGAGACCGTGGAGCGCAGCGCCGGCGGGGCTTCCGCTCACCCGGTGCCACCGGGGTCTTCGCCGGCTGCCGAACAACTGCCCGCCTGACCTCGTCGGACTCCCAGGTCGCGGGTGAGGCCCGCGGCCCAGGTGCCGGTGTCCTGGCCACCTGGTGCGGTAGGCTCCCGGGGGCCACGATATACTCGCGCCCGCCAGTGGGAGTAGCTCAGTTGGTAGAGCGTCTGCTTCCCAAGCAGAAGGTCGCGGGTTCGAGCCNNTCGAGCCCCGTCTCCCGCTCCACTAGTTCCACAAGGGCCGATAACTGCAACGTCGAGGCATTGTGACGGTGCCGCGATGGTTAGCGGGCTTCTAAGTGAGCGAGCTAGAGTACCATGGAAACATGGCTACAGAGAGGATTGTGCCCCTGCGCCGCCCCGCCGCCGCCCAGTGGGAAGCCCTGGCCCAGGGCTGGGATCTTTCTCTAGCGGCGGCCAATAAGGCTCCGCGTACCCGGCAAAGCTACCTGGAGTCGTTGCAGCGACTCCGCGAGTACCTGGAGTGGCGCGGCCGCTCTCTCGACGTGCGCAACGTAACCCGGCGCGACGTTGATGGTTGGGTGGCTGACCTGCTGGCGCGCTGGGCCCCGGCGACGGCCAGCGTACGGTTCCGGGCCATGCAGTCGTACTTCAAGTGGCTTGTGAATGAGGGAGAACTGGAACGCTCCCCTATCGAGGGAATGCCTCCACCCCACGTGCCCGAGGTCCCCGTCCCCGTCATCCAGTTCGACGACCTGCGCCGGCTCCTTGCAACTTGCTCGGGCCGAACCTACGAGGACCGCCGGGACCAGGCGGTCCTGCGGTGCCTGATCGACACTGGCCTACGGCTGAGCGAGCTGGCCGGGCTGAAGGTCTCCGACATCGACTGGGACCTGCGCGTCCTCGGTGTGCTCGGCAAGGGCCGGCGTCCTAGGGCAGTGCCCTTTGGTAACAAGACGGGGCTTGCGCTGAATCGCTACCTGCGAGCCCGCGACGAACATTCGGCCGCTGGCAGTGAGACCCTCTGGCTCGGTCACGCCGGCCCGATGACTGACCGCGGCGTGGCCAAGATCGTGACCCGCCGCGCAGGTGAGGCCGGGCTCACTGGCGTCCATCCCCACCGCTTCCGCCACACCTTCGCGCACGAATGGCTGAGCGCTGGAGGGAACGAGGGGGATCTGATGCAGCTCTCGGGCTGGCGCTCGCGATCCATGCTCACGCGCTACGCGTCCTCCGCCGCCGCCGAACGGGCCAGGGAGGCCCACCAGCGGCTCGCACTAGGGGACCGGCTGTGAGGGAGCAATGCCGGGCTAGAATCAGCGTCTTGCCTCCGTGGAAGAGTCGGAGCAAGGCGGCGGTTCAGTGCGGCCAGGACTTCTTCCCCATCGGCGACTTGATCTTCGACCACCACGCCCGCATCGTCGGCTTCGTTGCCCAGGCGGGGTGGATCGCTGATGGGGACCGGCTCAGGCTCACCAGAGCGGAGCGCCACCGACGTGATCATGACCTCCGCCCTCCGCTCAACCCCGTGGTGGCGGTCTTCCGCAACTCGGCTAGGCTGCACGGGCTCAAGGTGCCGAACGACGGGGTGAAGCGGGCCACGTGGAGGTGGGGGTCCGCGCTCCCTCCCACTGTGATCGCTGAGTGCCCCAAGCACGGCGCTATGGATGTGGTGATTGACTTTCGTGTCGTGGTTCGCGAACAGAGCGAGAACGTGGCCCGGATCGAGGAGGAACTGGCAAGGCGCCGACAGGGCGCACGCCCGGCGCACAGCTGATACCATTGATACAGGCGTGTCACTCACCCATGCGTCAGGCATGCACAGTGGCACCACCTAAGTAGCGCGATAGGCGCCAGCCAGTGGCAGGTGGGTCTGCCACATGGTGAGGTCGTGTAGCGGCCGCGGCCCTGGGGTCACGCTGGTGGTGGCTCTGCGTGGCTACTTCTCATGGCGATATGGCCCTCAGGGGCCGCATCGGTGCCTACCGGACAGCTGCGCTCCATGACAGTCGAGCACTGACGGTCGCCGCCAGGGCGGCCAGATGGGCTCAGTTTGAGGCCGCGGTGGACCCCGAGTCAGTGCTGCCCCCGGAGGAACGCCGCCGCCGAGCCCAGGCGGCCCGACGCGCGCACCTCGCTCGCATCTCCCGCCTGGGCGTGCTGGCTCGCCGCGGGAAGACCCAGGCCCGGCGCGACGGGGATCTCGTCCGACTCGATCTAACCCCGGAGCAGGTGGCACTGCTGGCCGCCGCCGGGGAGGTCGGCTGATGGGGGCGGCCCGAATCCGGACGATCAAACCCGAGTGGCCCCAGGATGAGCGTAGAGGTCGCATTAGCCGGGACGCCCGGCTGCTGGAGCTGCTCCTTCGGACGCTCGCAGACGACGCTGGGCGGCTGCGCGCGGCCCCGGCGCTGCTGCGCGGGGCCCTGTTTCCTTTCGACGGGGACGTGACCATCGAGATGGTCGAGGGATGGATAGCGGAGCTCCTCCACGAACACCTGATGGTCACATACCTCCACGACGGCGAGCATTTCGCCATCTTGCCGGAGTGGTCGAGCGAGCAGAAGATCGACCACCCCACGTCCTCCCGTCTGCCACCGCCACCGGCGGCTGCACGCTGCACGATGACCGATCCCACGGTCACTGACCATGCCGGATTCGGCGAGGATTCGTCGAAGCCTCGCGAGGGCTCGCGCCTCGCGCGAGGTCCACGGTCCACGGTACCTATGCTCCAGGATGTAGATATAACGAGTACTGCGTACTCGGTCCGCGAGGCCCTGGAGGCCACCCAAACCGACCACCGGGACCACGAGGTGATCATTGGCGAGGTGGTCCCGGCCCCGGACTACGTGGCCGCCTATGTGGCCGCCGAAGCAGCCGTGGGAGTGACCCCGATCCCCGCCAGCAAAGCCAGGCTGGGCAAGGCGGCCAAGGAGCTGGCGGCTGCGGGCAAGGACCCGGCCCTCATCCTGGCCGCTATCGACCGCCTGGTGGCGGGCAACAAGGCCCCGACCGCGCTGCCCTACCTGCTGGCTGATTTGGAGCGCGAGGCAGCAGGTCACGCTGGTGTGGGCCAGGTCCGGCTGTCTCCAAGAGCCCAGCAGACGGAGGACTTCATCCGGCGGGCCATGGCCCACCGGCAGGAGGTGGCCCATGACTGACAGTCAGTTCGACGAGTTCATGGCTCTGTACCGGGCCTACTGGCCGGATGCGTCTCTTCTCGGTCCTGCCGTCCTGAGGGTCTGGCGCCAGAAGCTCGACCAGGTGGACGAGCGGTCCCTGGTGGCGGCTCTGGAGACCCTGTTCCACGACGGCTCGCACTTCGCGCCGGCGCTCGGTGAGCTGGTCCGTCGGGCCCACGATCTAGCGGACGATACCCCGGACTGGGATGTGGCTTGGGCCGAGATCCGGGCGGCAGCGGCAGAGCATGGGCACTCGGTGGACTGGCGCACGATCCCTTGGTCCCACCCTCTCGTCGGCGAGGCCGTGGGGTTGATCGGGTGGTGGGACATCTGCGACAGCGAGGCGGGGGACACCACGTNNCAGCGCCCGGCTCCGCGCCCAGGAGGGGCAGCGGTACGTGACCATCACGGGCTTCGACCTGCCCACTCTACAGGCGCGGGGCGGGTTCCAACTGGTGGGCCAGAGTGCCCAGGATCTTCTCTCGCACCTCAAGGGCCGTCCCCCCACTGAGGGCGGTAACAAGATCGGGGAGGCATAGGCATGACCCCCGAAGCCTTGCTCGACCGCCTGGTGGGCCTGGGGCTGACCATCTCGCCGAGCCGAAACCCTGGCATGGTCGTGGTAAACCCAATCGAGCGGCTGACGCCAGACCTGCGAGATGAGGTT
>PKXE01000111.1 GCA_003132265.1 Candidatus Dormiibacterota bacterium
GGGTCACAGGGGCGGAGGTTCAAAAGGGCTGCGGCGCTCATTCCCCTGCCCGCTATCTCTAGATGGTCGGCGCTGTTCCAGAGCAACGCGAAGTCGCCCTCGATCTCCCCGTAGGTGCGCACCAGAGAGGAGATCATCATCCCGTTGCTCAGGGACACGCTGGCCGGCAGCGGCGCGTACCAAGGGGTCTTGGAGATGGTGAGGATGACGTTGCCGAAGTGGTCCACGACCAAGACCCGGGCCGTGCTGCCGGCGCTGTCGCCCTGGGGCAGAAACTCACTCATCAGCCTAGGGCTGGGGATCCGTGGACCCAGGTCTTCGAAGCGGGCGGTGCCGGCCGCCAGGCGGGCGGCCAGCGGTCCGATCACATCACGGCCGTGGAAGGTGTTGCTGATCCGCTTCGGATCGAGGCCGCTGGTGTCGATCCGCACCGCCATCCGGTCCTGGCCGCGGGTCCACAGGAAGTGCAACAGACCGTTGTCCGGGGCGACCACCAGCTGCCGGTCGACCCGGGCCGCAACCAGGGGGCGGTCAGTTCCCACTCCGGGATCCACCACCACGCAGTGGACCGTACCGGGGGGGAACGCCGGAGCCGACGCGGCCAGCCAGTACGCTCCGGCGCCGATGTCGTGGGGAGGGACCCCGTGGGTGATCGTCACCACCCGCAGCTGGGGAGCCACCCGCGCGATCGCCCCCTGGAGCGCCCCGGCGTACCCGTCGGCCGAGCCAAAGTCGGTAAGCAAAGTGAGGATCGCGGCCATGGTTCGGCGCCATTGTCACCTATGGCCAAGGCTGAACTCCCCCGCCCCTGTGCCCTTCACCCAACTGCGCACGGGCACGACGGCGCGGCCCCGGCCCGGCTATTTGCTGATCGTGATCTCGATGGAGACCCGGGCGCTCGAATGCGGAACTCGCAGAATGACCTCGTAGGCCCCGGCCGAGAGCCGCGCGGCGGTCCTTGAGGCGGCGGGAGTCGCCAGCTTGGTCCCCCGGAGCACGCCGATGCTCTTTCCGGTCCAGGTGACCTCGTACGAGCCTTTGACCGGCGCCGAATTGCCGGAGCTGGGCGGCTGCGGGACCGCCGCGATGGAGAGACCAGCCGCCGAGGGGCCCGTGATCGTCGCTGCCGGAGGGCAGGCTACCCCGGTCTCCGAGACCGTGAACCGGGCGCTCTGGCCCGGCCTGAGGGTCGCTTGAGCTGGCGTCACGGTCAGCTGGATCGCCGCGGCTCCCTGGATCGCCGCGGCCCCACAGCTGGCGGGGATCACCGGGGCGACCTCAGCCGCGTGAGCGCTCCCACCGTTCACCGGCGGCGGAATCATCACCAGATACTGCCGGCCACGGGGAGCCTGGTTGTTCTGGGAAGCGGCCAATGGAAGCACCACCGCCAACGCGATCGCCGCCACCGCAACCCCCACCAGCGCACCTCGGTGCNNTCCTCGCGGAACTCTGAGTGCAGCCGCATCTCCGCCAGGGAGTGGCGCAGCTCTCCGCCTAGCTCCTCGATCAGTCGGTCGTCGGGATCCATATCTGGCGCAGTGCCTCCAAGGCGCGGCTGAGGCGGGACTTGACCGTTCCGTCGGCCACCTTCAGAGCGCGGGCGGTCTCCTCTACGGAGAGGTCGAGATAGACCCGCATCACGATCACCTCCCGCTGGTCGAAGGGGAGCTGGTCCAGGGCCCGCCGCAGGTCGGTCGAGAGGGCCAGATCGGCATAGGGGTCCCCAGCGGCGAGGTCCGCTGGAATCGTGTCGGTGGGCACGGGAACCCGGCGGCGCAGATGGGAACGGGCGGTGTTGGCGACGATGGTCATCAACCAGGCGCGCTCGGCCCGAGGGTCGCGCAGGCTGAAGCGCGCCCGCCAGGCGCTGATGAAGGCGTCTTGGACGCAGTCCTCGGCCAGGCCTCGGTCGCGCAGGAAGAGGTAGGCGGTGCGCAAGGCGAGATCCCCATAGAGGCCGACCCAGCGCTCGGCCAATTCATCCGCTACGGGATCAGGACGCTTCGAAGCCACCGGGAGGTTCCTCCAATCGCCCGCCGATTCGGCCAGGTGGCAGGGGGTCCGGGGAGTTTAGCGCCGGAATTCCCGGACGCCGATCAAAAAGAAGAGGCGGGGCAGCCCTTGGGCCACCCCGCCTCAGAACGCTTCCAGCCAGCGGGCCGGGGTTGTTCTTAGTACTCGGGCATCGCGGGAGCCGCAGCTCCCTTCTTCTCCGGGAGGTCGGTGATGAGCGCCTCGGTGGTCAGCAGCAGTCCCGCGATCGAGGCCGCATTCTGGACCGCCGACCTGGTCACCTTGGCCGGGTCGATGATCCCCGCCTTGACCATGTCCACAAACTCACCGGTCGCCGCGTTGTAGCCGTGGCCGACGGGCAGGCTGCGGACTCGCTCCACCACCACCGAGCCCTCGGCTCCGGCATTGTTGGCGATCTGGCGGGCGGGCTCCTCAAGAGCCCGGCGGACGATGGTCACGCCGATCTGCTCGTCGCCTTCCAGCTTGACCTTGTCGAGCGCCTTCTGGGCCAGCAGCAGCACCGTGCCGCCGCCGGGAACTATCCCTTCCTCGACCGCCGCCCGGGTAGCGGACACCGCGTCCTCCATCCGGTGCTTGCGCTCCTTGAGCTCGGTCTCGGTGGCGGCTCCCACCTTGATCACGGCCACGCCTCCCGCCAGCTTGGCGAGCCGCTCCTGGAGCTTCTCTTTGTCCCAGTCGCTGGTGGACTTGTCGATCTCGGCCTTGATCTGCTCGATCCGGCCCTTGATGGCATCCTTGCTGCCAGCGCCCTCGACGATGGTGGTGTCATCCTTGGTCACCTTGACCCGGCGGGCGCGACCCAGCTGGTCCAGCTGGACCGAGTCCAGCTTGAGGCCGAGTTCCTCGCTGATCACGGTGCCCCCGGTGAGGACCGAGATGTCCTGAAGCATGGCCTTGCGGCGGTCACCGAACCCCGGGGCCTTGACCGCCACCGCGGTGAAGATGCCCCGAATCTTGTTGACGATCAGGGTGGCCAGCGCCTCGCCGTCGACGTCCTCGGCCACGATCAGGAGCGGCTTGCCGCTCTGGTGGATCTTCTCCACCACCGGCAGAAGGTCGGCGATCGCCGAGATCTTGCGGTCAGTGATGAGGATGTAGGGATCCTCCAGGACCGCCTCCATCGCCTGGGCGTTGGTGACCATGTAGGGGCTGACGTAGCCCTTGTCGAACTGCATTCCCTCGACCAGCTCCAGCTCGGTCTCGATGCCCTTCGACTCCTCGACCGTGATCACGCCGTCCTTACCTACCTTCTCCATGGCGTCGGCCACGGTCTCCCCGATGGCGGGGTCGGCGGCCGAGATCGAGGCGACCTGGGCGATCTTCTCCCGCTCGCTGATCGAGACCGAGTGCTTCTTGATCTCGTCGACCACCGCGTCAACGGCCTTCTTGATCCCGGTCTTGACCTGGACCGGGTTGGCGCCGTGGGTCACGTGGCGGAGCCCTTCGTGGATCATGGCCGAGGCCAGCACGGTGGCGGTGGTGGTGCCATCTCCGGCGATGTCGTTGGTCTTGCTAGCCACTTCCTTGAGCAGTTGGGCGCCCATGTTCTCGAAGGGGTCCTCGAGCTCGATCTCCTTGGCGATCGTCACACCGTCATTGGTGATCGTGGGGCTGCCGAACTTCTTGTCCAGAACCACGTTGCGGCCCTTGGGGCCGATGGTGATCCGGACCGCGTCCGCGACCTTATCAACGCCCCGCTTCAGGGCTGACTGGGCCTCCGTATCGAATAGCAGTTGTTTGGGCATTTGTCTCTCCTGTTGTCCCCATCCAGACAGCTGAGGTTGCGACGCTCATGTTAGCACTCAAGCGCCCCGAGTGCTAGCAGCCGCTACCGGCAAGTGCCAGGGCCAAAGACGCCGCCGGGCCGCCTCCGCGATCCGCGATCATGGGTGGGTGGAAGACGAAAGGGGTCTGGGGGGGACAGCTTTCGAGCCGGTCTCAGGGCAGGAGGCAGTCGAGCAAGTCCGACGCTTCCTGCTGGCCCAGGGCTGGGCCGGACTTCCGGCGGGAGACCACCTGGGGAAGCTCGCCGACCAGGGGGTGAGGCCGGAGCAGGTGCTCTGGTGGGTGCCGGGTCCGGCGGCCGAGGCGCGGGCAGTGGCCCTGCTGCACGAGGGCCTGCTCGGGCTGCTGCTGTCCTCCAGCGACGAGCGCCCGGCCGCCCGGGCGCTGCTCGAAGGTCACCGTTCTCAATTCCAGCGGATCTCGGTCCTGGAGGGCCAGGTGGACTTCTCCGGGTTGGACGAGTTCGTCCTTCATCGCCGCGAGTTGGCGGTGGCCCCGGAGCTCCGGGTCCCCGAGGTTTCTCTCCCGGAGACCCGGCCGGCCCAAAGCAAGGACATCGACCAGATCCACCACGTCTACGAGCACGTCAGCTGGATGCGGCAGGACAGCGCCGAGGCCTGGCGGGAGCGGCTGCAGCGGCAGCGATGCTGGGTGGCGGAGCTGGCCGGCCAGGTGGTCGCGGTCGCCCGCTGGACCATGTCCTTCGGGCCGTGGGTGGAGATCGGGGGGGTGGCGACCGATCCGGAGTACCGGCGATGCGGCGCCGCCACAGCGGTGACGCTGGCCGCCGCCACGGCCGCTCTGGCCGAGGGCCGACTGGCTTGCCTGCGCTACGGCGACCCCGCGCTGGCGTCCCTCTATCACCCGCTGGGCTTTGAGCATGTCGGCCGCGAGCTGGTGTTCTACCGGGGTAGCTGATCGAGCCTCGACGTATGATCGTTCCATGCCCGACCTCAAGTCGGTGCTGGCCTGGTCAGCGGTCGCGGCCGGGGTGGCCATCGCGGCGGAGCGGCGGCTCTCCAAGTCTCTGGCAGACCCGGAGGCGCCGGTCCTCGACTGGGAACTGGTCCGTCGGATCGCCTACTCTCGCTGCGGGGGTGACGGCATGGCCGAAGTCGAGGAGGCCGGCCGGGACTACGACCCGTTGGTCGCCGAGCTGGTCCCCATGCTGGCGGAGGCCTGCAACACCAGCCAGCAAGAGGCGACCTTCGGCCGGGTGAGGGTGGTCGGGCGGCACGGGTTCATCGACCAGAACCTCGCCATGATGCGGCGCATGCTGCGCCCAATCGAGGAGCGGCAGGCCGGCTGGGGGTCCTTGCGCCCCAGCCCGCTGATGCGCGTTCCCACCAGCTTGTACGTCGGCACCCTGCTCGGCTTCATGGCTAGGCGGGTGCTGGGCCAGTATGACCCGGTGCTCAGCCCTCCATCCGGAGGGGGCGGGCCGGTGGAGGGGACGGAGCCACTGCCCACCCCGGCCCTCCTGATCGTCGAGCCCAACGTCCGCCGATTCGCTGAGGCCTCGGAGCTACCGATCAATTCACTGCGCCGCTGGCTCATGCTCCACGAGCTCACCCACGCCTGGCAGTTCGAGCTCCATCCCTGGCTCCGAGAGTACCTGGGCAAGATGATCGGCGAACTGAGTCGGGCCCCCGGCGGCGGCAAGGGTCTCGGCCTGGAGGAGTTGATGCAGGCAGCCCGCAGCATCCGGCCCCAACTGGTGCTGATCGGTCGGGTCCAGGCGGTCATGACCGTCCTCGAGGGCCACGGCAACTATGTGATGCGCGATGCGGGGCGGCGCCACTTCCCGGACTTTGACACCCTGGATGAGGCCTTCCGGCGCCGCCACGATCCGCCCCAGGCGGCCGAGAGGCTGCTGCTGTGGATCTCGGGGGTCGCCTTCAAACTCCAGCAGTACCAACAGGGGGAGCGCTTCCTGCGGGTGGTGGGCGAGGCGGCCGGCCAGGACGGTCTCGACCGCATCTGGTCGGGCTCGGACAGCCTCCCGGGGTGGTCTGAGGTGCGCCATCCCGAGCAGTGGCTGCGACGCACCGGTTTCAGTCAGGCGGCCCCTGAGGCGGGCACCGCTCGCTCCCAACCGTCCCCCGCCTAACCCGGCTCCGGCAACCGAGGCCTCGCGTGACGCCCCGAGTGGAGCAATCGCCGACCGGCGCGGCTACACTTCGCAGGTGNNGCCGCCCTCCTGCGCTCCGAGTTGGGCCGGCTGCTCGGGGCCCTTCGAGAATTGGCCCGGCCTCGGGGCCCGGGCCTGCGGCCCGCGCTGGTGCCGATCCCGGTCGGAGGACTGTCCCTGCCTCCGCGCGAGCTCCCGCTGGCCGCCCCGACGCTCTGGATGGCCTTCGGTCGGCGGAAGGACAGCAAGTCCGAGGACGACGCGGACGGTGGCGACGCGGAGGCGGCGGACGAGTCCAGCGAGGTGCCGGATGAGTCCGGTGCCGACCGGGACCAACTGCCACCCATCCCGTCGGCGCTGGGGGCCGCAGAACTGAAGGCTGACTCGGACGAGGGAGTCACCTCCGAGGACGCCGCGACGGCTTGGGTGCCGCTCGACTCGACCGCCGAGGAGCCGGCCGCAGACGAGGCCGGTGCCGAGACTCCGGGAGAGGCTCTGCCGAAGGCAGATCTCCCAGCGTGGAGCATCCGCCCGTTCGACGGCCCGGGGGCCGCCCCCACCGACGGGTCTGGGGTCGAGGCGGAGGAGCCCACCCCCTGGGGGCCGACCGGGACCGATGACGATGAGCCCGCGACCTTCACGCCTTCGGTGGTGGACCCCAAGGAAGAGCACTCCGAGGACCTGGCCTGGCTCCAATCAGGAAGTGCGGAGGCGACCGCACCCTGGGGGCTCACCCATGACGCTCCGGCAGCGGAAGGGTCGGCGGCGATGGAGAGCTTCAGCACCACTCCGGCCGATCTTGAGGATGTTGAAGAGATCGAGCCTGAGACCCCGCAGGAGGAGGAGCTGGGTGGCGGCCCCGAGGGGCTGGACAGCTTCTCCGAGGTCCTGACGATTGCCGATGAGCCCTGGTCGACTCCGGCCGCGGTGGTGGAGGAGGCAGTGATTTTCCGCCCCTCCCAACCCAGCTCCATCGAGACTAGACCAGCTGAGGTGGCCGCCCTCCAGACCCGTTCCTTCCCCCTCCCCGAGGGTGAGATGGTCTTCCGCAACCTCCGGGCCGGTTTCACCGATCCCGCCCGGCTGCTGCGCCACCTGGCTGGCGAGGGACACACCGGGGTGCTCCACGTGCTCGGGGTGGACGGCAGCAACAGCTACGTCGTGCTAGTGGACGGCTACGTGGTCGCGGTGGCCACCGACCGCGAGGGCAGCATCACGACGACCAGCCGGATCNNGGTCTGCTGCTGCACGCCCCCCTGCGCTTCGCGGGGCTGGGGGCGATGTTCGTCAACCTGGAGGGACTGCGCAGCTACCTCAGCAAGTACTCGTCCAGCGGCGGGCTGATCGTTCACGCCCAGGACGGCATCGGGGTTGCCCTCTTCGAGGACGGCAAGCTGGTCGGCGCCTACGCCAATGGCAACGCCCCGACCTCTGACCTGGGGCAGCTCCGCGAACTGGTCAAGGACCTGGAGGCCGAGATCGACGTTAGGTTCGGCGGTCCCCAGGAGCTGGAGCCGACCCCGCTGGACACCTTGCTGTCCGGCTATCCCTTGTGACCGCTGGCCCGGGGCCAGCGGAGGGTGACGACCTAACCGACAGTCAGCGGCAGTTCTCCCAGGTAGCCGAGGCCTACCGCCAAAGTCCGACCCATGCCGACCCCGTCTCTCTGGCCCGTTTCCTCGCGCTGGCCGAGCTGCGGCCCAACCACCGGGTTTTGGACGTGGCGACCGGAGCCGGGCACGTTGCTCTGGCCGCCGCCCCGCAGGTGCTGGAGGTGGTTGCCCTGGACATCACCCCCGAGATGCTCGACCAGGCCAAGCAGCTCGCCGCCGCACGGGAGATCCGTAACGTCACCTTCGTGGTCGGCAACGCGGAGCAGCTCCCCTTCCCGGCGGCCAGCTTTGACCGGGTGCTGGTTCGCTCCGCTCCCCATCACTTCAAGCAGCTGATCCCGGCGCTGGCCGAGGCCTACCGAGTGCTGCGCCCGGGTGGGGTGTTCGCCGTCAGCGACTGCTCCCCGCCCCCGGTGGTCCGCGACTGGCTGGAGGTGGTGGAGGTCGGCCGTGACCCCTCCCACGTCCGCAGCCGGGCCCTGGAGGAGTGGCGCGCTTTGCTGCAGTCCTTGGGGTTCACCGTCGAGCATGCCGAGCGCATCGAGCAGGAGAAGGACATCCTGCAGTGGTTCGACGTCGCCAAGGTCCAGGAGAAGCGTAAGCGCAAACTCCTCGACTACTACGAGACCGCCCCCCAGGCGGTGCGGGGCCAACTGCTGGCCCAGTGGCGCGAAGGCCGTCTCTACCATCGCTACTGGCATGCTTTGATCCGAGCCCGCCGGCCGATCCAACCGGCCGCCTGAACTCCCGGCTGGGATAGGCTAGGACCGTGGCTGAACCGGTCGATCTGAGCGGAATCCATCGCGAGCTGGATTTGGTCAAGCGAGCCGTCTGCCACTGCCAGCTGCGTGGCGAGTGCCTGGGCTGCAAGGGCATCGAGATGGTGCGCCAGCAGATGGAGGCGGTGGTGGCCGCGGCCTCTCAGCCGATCCTGCTCCAGGTGGCCCAGGAGACCGCTGCCAAGGAGATGCTGACCCAGTTCTCTCAGATGCAGGAGCGGCTGATGGACGACCCGCAGATGCGCCAGGCCGCCGAGGCGGTCCGGCAACGGCTGATGGACGATCCCGAGGCCCGGCGGATGATCGAGGAACTGATGCAGCGGCTGGGCCAGGGTGAGGAACCGGGGAAGGATCAGCCTGAGTGAACCGCTCCCGGCGCTCGGTTCTGTTGCTGCCCGGGAGCAGTCGGCGCATGGCCCAGAAGGCGACCACCCTGGACGCGGCCGAGGTGATCTTGGATCTGGAGGACGCGGTTCCCGACGATCCCGCTGAGAAGGAGCGGGCCCGGGGCCTTTTGGTGGAGAGCCTCAGGGAGCTGGACTTCGGTGGCCGGACGGTGGCGGTGCGGATAAACGGGGTCGGCAGCTCCCATGCGGTCCGCGACGTGCTGGCACTGGTCCCGGCGGTGGCTGACCGAATCTCCTGCCTGGTGGTACCCAAGGTATCCTCGGCCGCCCAGGTCAACTTCATCGACCACCTTCTCTCCGCCCTCGAGGCAGAGGGTCCGGTGTCGCGCCCGCTCGGGATCGAGCTCCAGATCGAGGATCCCAGCGGCCTGGAGTCGGTGGCGGAGATCGCGGCAGCATCGCCGAGGACCGAGGCCCTGATCTTCGGGCCCGGCGACTTCGCGGCCGCGATGGGGATGCCCCAGCTGACCATCGGGCAGGAGACCGCTGCCTACCCCGGTGACATCTGGCACTACGCGCTCTTCCGGATCGCGGTCGCGGCCAAGGCCCACGGCCTGCAGGCGATCGACGGGCCCTGCTCCGACATCGCCGACTCCGCCCTCCTGGAGCGCTCCTCCCAGAGGGCCGCTCAGCTGGGCTACGACGGCAAATGGGTGATCCACCCCTCCCAACTGGAGGCGGTCAACCGGGCCTTCACGCCCGACGCTGAACAGATCCGCCGGGCCGAGCAGATCCTCGCCGCTCTCAACGACCGCGGTGGGGCCTCCCGGATGGGCGAGGAGATGGTGGACGAGGCGCACGGGCGGATGGCCCGCGAGGTCCTGCTGCGCGCCCAACGACTGGGGCCGGAGTGAGCCGCACTTGAGCGGGACCCGCCCCGACCGGGACCNNGGCTATGCCTACGGCCGGGATAACAACGAGAACTGGGAACGGCTCGAGGGCGCGCTCGCCGAGCTGGAGGAGGGAGTCGGCGCGCTGACCTTTGGCTCCGGGATGGCGGCCATCTCCGCGGTGGTGGAGACCTGCGGCGTCGGCCATAAAATCGTGGCCGCCCGGGACGGCTACACCGGTACCCGAGTGCTC
This sequence comes from Candidatus Dormiibacterota bacterium, assembly GCA_003132265.1. GTDB lineage: Bacteria > Chloroflexota > Dormibacteria > Aeolococcales > Bog-877 > Bog-877. Next base: position 9,833 of record PKXE01000111.1, read on the forward strand.
CTCCACCACTTGGCTGAAGTGGGCCGCTGCACCACCGAACTGGTCGACACGACNNACCGACCTGCGGAGCTGCGCTGAGATCGCCCGCGAGGTGGGCGCCATCACCGTGGTCGACAACACGTTCGCCACGCCGTTGCTGGTTCAGCCGCTGCGGCTGGGAGCGGACGTGGTGGTCCACTCGGTCTCCAAGTACATCGGCGGCCACAGTGATCTGATGCTGGGAGCGGTCGTCACCAAGGTCAGCGATCTGCTGCCAAAACTGCGGTACTACCGGGCCAATGTCGGTGCCATCCCGGGCCAGATCGAAACCTGGTTGGCGCTGCGCGGCCTGCGCACCTTGGACGTGCGGCTGCGGCGGCAGACCGAAACCGCGGCGCTCTTGGCGGAGCGCTTGCGCACCTACCCCGGGGTGGTGCGGGTGCACTATCCGGGGCTGGCGGACCATCCCCAGCATGACCTGGCCGCCCGCCAGATGCGAGGTGGGTTCGGGGCCATGATCTCGATCGAGCTCGACTGCGACGCAGCGACCGCCGAACGCGTCTGCGCCGCGACCAGGATTTGGACCAACGCCACCAGCTTGGGGTCGGTGGAGTCGCTCTTGGAACGCCGTGCCAGGTGGACCGGCGAGGAGTACCTGCCCGCCGGTCTTCTGCGCCTCTCGGTAGGTGTCGAGGACGCGGAGGACCTCCTCCAGGATCTGTTCCAGGCGTTGCACCAGGCTGGCCTTACGGTTCCGGAGCTGTCGAGGACTGGAGCGCCGCCGCCAGCAGGCTGACGATGGCATCGCGCACGGCCGGGAGGTCGAGTTCCGGGCCCGACACCGCCCAGGCGACCACCACCCCGTCCAGCATCATCGCGATCGCCTCGGTGAAGTCCTCGATCGGGGTTGTGGCGGGCACCTCGCCGGCCTTGACCCCATCGTTGAGGTAGCCCCGGACGAAGTCCCGGATGGTGGTGGCGCGGAGCCGCATCACCTCGCGCACCTCATCGTTCGCGGGGGCCTCGGCCAGCGCCCCCAGGATCACCCCGGCACCCTGTTTCTGCTGCAGCTGGTGGAGGTAGAAGTCCACCCCTTGGCGCAGTCGCTCTCTGGGATTGGCGATCCCGGAAAGCTGGCGGGTGAGGGCCTCCATCTCAGCTTCCAGCTCCGACAAGCAGATGGCGGTGAACAGGTCCGCCTTGCTCGGGAAGTAGCGATAGAGCAGGCCGACTGAAACGCCCACCTCGCCCGCGATGTCGGGGACGCTGGTGCCCTGGAAGCCGGAGACCGAGAAGGCGCGGGCGGCACCCTCCAGGATCCGTCGGCGCACCTGGTCCGCGTGGGTCGTCGCCAAAGCTCCGTCAGCCGCGGCCAAAGGTCACGCTCCTTCCCTGAGGGGCGGCTTTGACAAGGCCGCCCTAGTACTCCCCATCATCTACGTGAATGAACATTCATTCAGCGGCTGCGGGCTAGCCGGGAGGGCGCCGACAAAGTGTTCTGGCGTCTGGGCGGCTTCTCGTATCGCTTCCGCAAGTTCATTCTGGCGGGGGCGCTGGCCCTGACCGTGATCCTGGTCGCGCTCTCGGGACCGTTGGGAGGCCAGTTCTCGTCCGGCGGCTTCTCAGTCCCCGGCTCGCAGAGCCAGGATGCCAGCAACCTCCTGTCGCGCTACTTCGGTAACTCCGCTACCCAGCTCCTCCTGGTCTTCCACAGTCCGAAGCCCGACGCTGCCTCGCCGGCGGTGCAGGCCAAGGTCAACGACTCCTTCCGACGGCTGGTCCGGCTGCCGGTCACCGCGAGTGTGCTCAGCTACACCAACACCCGCGAGAGCATCTTCATCGGAGATCACGGGCACGACACCTTCGCGGTGGTCAACCTCAAGCTGAGCGAGAACGCCGCCACCACCCAACTCACCCACCTCAAGTCCTACATCGACCGGCCCGCGGGGCTGCAGCTGTACATCAGTGGCTCGGCCCCCATCGACGCGCTCTACAACACGGCCCTGGAGGCCCAGCTGCAGCACGCCGAACTGATCGCGCTGCCGATCTCGCTGATCCTGTTGTTCTTGGTCTTCGGTTCGGTCATGGCCGCGCTGCTCCCGCTGGTGATCGCCGGATTGGCCGTGCCCACGTCGCTGGCGGTGATCAAGATCCTGGCCGCCCACTTCGGGATGTCGATCTTCGTGACTAACGTGGCGACCATCATCGGCCTCGGCCTCGCCATCGACTACTCGCTGTTCTTTGTGAAGCGGTTCCGCGAGGAGATCCCCACTCATGAATCGGCCGAGGCGGTCCGCATCGCCACCGCCAGTGCCGGCAAGGCGGTGGCGGTCTCCGGGACCGCCGTCGCGATCGGACTGATCTCGCTGATCCTCTTTCCCGCCTCCGCCCTCGACAGCATGGGGGTGGGCGGCGTCCTAGTGGTGGCCTTCACCCTCCTCTTCGCCCTGACCGCGCTGCCGGCGCTCTTGGGGCTCTTGGGGCCCAGGGTCAACTGGCTGACCCTGCACCGGAGCCTGCGGGAACCCCATCGGCGACCGGCTCGGACATCCTCCTTCTGGGGCTGGGTGGCGCGCGTGGTGATGCGCCGTCCGATCGCCATCGCCTTGCCTACGGCCGCCGTCCTGCTGCTGCTGGGAACTCCCTTCCTCCACCTCCAGCTCTCCACCGGCAGCGATGTCGCCAACATCCCGCCGGGTGCGGCGCGGACCGGATACGCGCTGCTCAACTACCAGTTTCCCCAGGCGGGGGGAGTCGACGACCTCAACTTGGTGCTGCACTACGGCGCTCCACTCGACCAGCGCCTGACCGAGACCCAGCAGCACCAGCTGGGCGCCTACCTCAGCAAGCTGCGGGCCATCCCGGGAGTGCAGGGGGTGACCGGCGCCCTCACTCCCCCGCCCGGGGTGAGCAAGACTACCTATCTAAAGCAGCTCGCGCTGCCCGCCTCGCAGCGGAGCTCTGGGCTCAACTCCTACCTCGCCGGCAACATCGCCGGGCCCATAGCCCAGTTCGAGGTGGCCAACGACTACTCCCCTGATTCCAGCCGGGCCAACACGTTGGTCCACCGGCTGCGGAGTCTTGCCGGGCCGCCCTCGACCAGCGCCCTCGTCACCGGTGGAGGAGCCTTGTCGGTTGACTTCCTGCACGCCTTTGGCGCCACCATCCCCTGGGCGGTGCTATTGGTGGTGGTGGTCACCATGGTGGTGCTCTTCCTCACGTTCGGCTCGGTTCTGCTCCCGCTCAAGGCGGTCTTGATGAGCCTCATCTCCATCTCAGCCGCCTTTGGGGCGATGGTCTGGATCTTCCAGGATGGCCACCTCTCCAACCTGCTCCAGTTCACCCCCGCCGGCAACATCACGGCCACCACGCCGGTATTGATGTTCGCCATCCTCTTCGGCCTGTCGATGGACTACGAGGTGTTCCTGCTCTCCCGCATTCGGGAGCGGTACTGCGAAGTCGGGGACAACCGGGAAGCCGTGGCCCACGGGCTGACGGTCACCGGCGGGGTGATCACCTCAGCGGCTCTGATCATGATCACCGTCTTCAGCGCCTTCGCCGCCGGGGACGTGCTGCAGATCCAGACCCTGGGGGTGGGCATGGCCGTGGCGGTGGCGGTCGACGCGACCCTGGTGCGGGGGATCATGGTCCCGGCCCTGATGCGGCTCCTGGGAAGGGCCAACTGGTGGGCGCCGTCCAGGCTACAAGGCTGGGTCGCCAAGCTGGGGCTCTACGAGCCGGAGACCGTCCCCGAGGTGAGCACAGGCGCCTGATGTCGGTCAGTCCTGGCGTTCAATCTCCCCGGCGAGCCATTCGGCGCGGATAATCCAACTCATGATCGCGGCATCAACGGACTCTGCCGAGCGGCGCTCCACTCTGCGCCGGCTGGACGACCTCCTGGAGGCGCTGGAGCAGCTGAACCTGCGGGAGAGTGCGGAGCTGACCGCCCGGATCCAGCAGGCACTGGCATCCCACGGCATTCCCTTTGAGGACGGCGCCGAGATCAGGGTCATCATCGAGAGGGTCTGGCGCAAGCAGGAGGCTCACATGGTCGGCCCCCGCCAGGACCGGCGCAAGACGCCGTCCCGGCGCAACTCAGTCCACCGGCCTCCTGGCCACGACGTCATCGAGAGCATCATCCGCCAGTCCAACCAGCGTCCCGACTGAGGCACGGCGACTAGGCGGAGCCCCCGACCGGGGCCGGAAGGGTCAGTCCGCTTACTCCGCTTCACCCATGCCGTGACCCAGGTAGGCGAGGCGTACGTGGTCGTCGGCGAGGAGCGACTCAGCGGTCCCCTCCAGGACCACCTCGCCCAGCTCGAGCACATACCCGCGGGAGGCGACCTCCAAGGCGCGGTGCACGTTCTGCTCGACCAGGAGCACCGCCATCCCCGCCGCGACGATCTCGCGAATGACCTGGAAGATCTGACCAGTCACGATCGGGGCCAAGCCGAGGGAAGGTTCGTCCATCATCAGGAGCCGGGGCTGGGCCATCAGCGCTCGTCCCACAGCCAGCATCTGCTGTTCGCCACCGGAGAGAGTTCCGGCCAGGGTGCTCAGCCGGGGCTCCAGGGGGGGGAAGATGCTGAGAACCCGCTCCATCCCCTGGCGGTTGCTCGCTAAGTCCTGGGTGTAGCCGCCGAGCTCCAGGTTCTCCCGGATGGTCAGGGTGCTGAAGATCTGGCGTCCCTCGGGCACCAGGGACATTCCGAGGCGAGCCATCTGGTGGGCGGCCAGCCCGGTCACCCGATGGGCCTCAAACGTGACCTGACCGGAAGCAGGCCGGAGCAGCCCGGCGAGCGCCTTCAGGGTTGAGCTCTTGCCGGCCCCGTTGGCGCCCAGGATGGTGACGCACTCGCCTTCGTTGACCTCGAAGCTGATCCCCCGCACCGCCTGGATCGCCCCGTAGCGGACCGAAAGCCCCGCAACCTGGAGGACGCTCAAACCGCGGCCTCGGTGCCCAGGTAGGCGGCTACCACCGTCGGGTCCGCCTGGATCTCTCGGGGTCCTCCGACGGCAATCACCTTGCCGAAGTTGAGCACCACGATGCGGTCACAGACCGACATCACCACTCGCATGTCGTGCTCCACCAGCAGCACCGCGGTGCCCGAGTCGCGGATGCGACGAATGACCCGGGCCAGATCCACGCTCTCGGCGGTGTTCATTCCAGCCGCCGGCTCATCGAGCATCAGCACTTCCGGCTGGGTGGCCAGGGAGCGGGCGATTTCGAGTCGGCGCTGGGCTCCGTAGGGTAGCGATGCGGCCGGGGCGCCGGGGTCCACGGCGCCCAGTCCCACGAAGGCCAGGATGCGCCTGGCCTCCCGCACCGCTTTCAGTTCCGCGCGCCGGAACCTCGGGGTGTGGAAGGCCGAGTCAACGACCGACTCCCGGATCTGCCGGTGCTGTCCCGCCAGCACATGGTCGATGACCGTGAGGCTCTTGAACAGGCGGATGTTCTGGAAGGTGCG
>PKXE01000166.1:0-149 GCA_003132265.1 Candidatus Dormiibacterota bacterium
GCACGGTCACGGCGGTGCCGGCGGCGCGGGCGCCAGGCCAGAGCGGGCGCAGGCGGTCACCCAGCAATCCGCGCCGACCCATGGCCTCGTGCACGGTGGCGACCCCGCAGTCCGCCAGGGCCTGCACCACCCCCGCGGGCGCCCTTTTC
>PKXE01000166.1:269-1061 GCA_003132265.1 Candidatus Dormiibacterota bacterium
GGTGGGCACCTGGCGCAGCGGTGATCGGTCCGGGCGGGTCGCATGCTAGGGTCAGAGCCTCGTCAGGCAGCGCGTGTCAGGAGGGGTTGTCAGCAGTTGGCTGCTTTTGTCCCCGGCTCCGCTCGGCCCCAGCCCCAGGCGGCCGAGACCGCTCAGGAGCCGCGCCCAGGGGTCCGGGGCTCAGCTGACGGACGGACCGCCGATTTCGTGCAGTCGCTGGAACGCGGCTTTGCGGTTGTTCGGGCCTTCGGGGCAGAGCGACCCCGGCTCACCCTTAGCGAAGTCGCCAAGGCGACCGGCCTCACGCGGNNCGGCCGCGGGTGCTGGAGTTGGGCTATGCCTATCTCTCGGCGCTGGGACTGAGGGACCTCCCTCGCGTCTCGTTTCGGAGAGGGGGTTCAGGTGCTGCCCGATGAGGCGTCCCCGGCGACTGCTGGCCGGGACCGGGTCGAGGCGGAGGCCGTCCCGGGTCGGGGCACTGAACATCCTCGTGGCCCTGACCGCTCCTCCCCTCGGGAAAACTGCCTAGAAGCCGTGGTTTCCCTGATCACGAGCAGCGGCGCCAAGCCTCATGGTGCCGGCCAACCTGGGCTTCGGAGCAGCGCTCGTGGCTGAGCTGATGAGCCTCCCCCAGGCGGTGGCGGACCTGGTCCACGACGGCGACAGCGTCGCCATGGAGGGGTTCACCCACCTGATCCCCTTCGCCGCCGGCCAGGAGGTGATCCGGCAGAGGCGGCGGCACCTGACCCTGATCCGGCTCACCCCCGACCTCATCTACGACCAGCTGATCGG
>PKXE01000166.1:1099-1789 GCA_003132265.1 Candidatus Dormiibacterota bacterium
GCTCCGATCTCCTGTCCCTTCACCGGCGAGCGATTGACCGCGGTGGCGGCGCTGCGCCCAGACGTGGCGATCATCCACGCCCAGCAGGCGGACCGCCGGGGGAACGTCCTGCTCTGGGGGATCCAGGGCGTGCAGAAGGAGGCGGTGCTAGCGTCGGCGAGATCGCTGGTGACGGTCGAAGAGGTCGTCGAGGAGCTGGCTCCCCGCGGCGCCGGCGCAGTCGTCCTGCCCTCCTGGACCGTGACCGCGGTGGCGGTGGCGCCGGGCGGCGCCCATCCGTCTTACGCGGCCGGCTACTCCAGCCGGGACAACGGCTTCTATCAGGCCTGGGACGAGATCAGCCGGGACCGGGAGCGCTTCCTCAACTGGATGGAGGAGCACGTGATGCAAGCCTCGGCGGTGCCCGCCGCCGCGAACCCGGAGCTGGGTGCTGGTGGCATCTCCTAGGCGGGCCGCGGTGCCGTCCGAGCCGCTGGCTGACGCTCCCGGTGCGGCCGCCCTCGACTATTCGGCGGAGGAGATGATGACGGTGGCGGCGGCCCGGGCCCTGCACGAAGGCAGCGTCTGCTTCGTTGGCATCGGGGTGCCCTCGATCGCGGCGAATCTGGCCCGGCGGCTCTTCGCACCCAACCTGGTCCTGATCTACGAGTCCGGGACCATCGGGGCCAAGCCCCGCAAGCCACCGCTTTC
>PKXE01000166.1:1798-3502 GCA_003132265.1 Candidatus Dormiibacterota bacterium
TTTGCCAACCTCAACACCACCGTGGTCGGCCCGTATTCAGCCCCCCTGGTGCGGCTGCCAGGAGCTGGCGGCGCGCCCGAGATCGCAGCCTGTTGCAAGGAGACGATTGTCGTGGTACGGCAGAGCCGGAGGTCCTTCGTAGAAGAGGTGGACTTCGTCACCTCAGTTGGGTTTGGCAAGGGGCCCGGTGACCGCCAAAGGCTGGGCCTCATGGGTGCCGGCCCCACCCTGGTGATCACGGATCTCGGGGTGCTGCGACCGGATCCGAAGACCTGCGAGCTCACCCTGACCGAGCTCCACCCGAGCGTCGCGGAGGAGGAGGTCATCGCCGCCACCGGCTGGAAGCTGGCGGTCGCCGAGAACCTCCTCCGCACGGTGCCCCCCACCGAGCGCGAACTGGCGGCGCTGCGGGCGTTCCGGTCCCCCGGAGACGCATGAGCACGGGCCCGCTGCTCCGAGCCAGGAATACCGACGTATCCTCCCGAATCGCCCGCCACTGCATCACGATCGCCATCTTGGTTTCGCTGGGACGCTGGGAAGAGCTGGAAATGCACGTGCGCGCGGCGCTCGAGGAGGACCTCAGCCAAGACCAGATCGCCGAGGTGCTGCTGCCCACCGCCAGCTATGGCGGCGTGCCGGCGGACAGTGCGGCTTTCGACTATGCCGACCGCGTTCTCCGCCCGAAGGACACCCGAGCGTAGTGTTGGGGACAGCGACTAGGGCGGAGCGGCCGAGGGCCGCCGCCAGCAGAATGGAGGAACCCGTGAACGAACTTGAAAACATCCGGGAGTTGGAAGGCAAGGATGTGGTCGATCCCAACGGGGAGCAGATCGGCCGCATGGAGGATGTCTATTTCGACGCCGAGTCCGAGGAGCCTCTCTTCGTCACGGTGCACACTGGACTCTTGGGCCAGCACCTGACCTTCGTTCCCACCGCGGGTGCGTCCCTGGGTCAGGGATACCTGCAGGTCGCCCGCTACAAGGCCGAGGTCCACCACGCCCCCAACATCGAGAAGGGCGGCGAGCTTTCCCTCGAGGAGGAGGCCTACGTCTTCAAGTACTACGGGATCGACTACCAGCCCGCGTCGACTGAGGGCGGCCGCCGCCTCGTCCGACACTAGGGGGAGGTCGACTCCACCGGCCCCTGACGACGGGCGCGGAACCATCAACGGGCGGCCTATGCTTGGCCTATCGAATTCTCCACCTTCCTCGAACACGTGCGATCAGATGGGGACCGGCTGGCCACGGTCGCCCGCGGCCAGCTCACCGCTGACGTCCCGCCCTGCCCAGGATGGACGGTGCTGGACGTGGTGAGGCATGTGGCCCAGGTCTATGAGCACAAGATCGCCTGCACCCTGACCCAGCAGGATCCCCAGCCCTGGCCTCCTGAATGGCCCTCCGAGCGCGACCCGCTGGAGTGGTTCGCGGATGCTCACCAGCGCCTCCTGGCCCTGTTCACTGAACGAGGGCCAGAGGCTCCGTCCTTCACCTGGTGGCCCCCCGACCAGACGGTTGGGTTCTGGGCCCGCCGGATGGCCCACGAGACGGTGATCCACCGGGTCGACGTGGAGATCAGCGGCGACCAGCCGACACTTGTCGCTGCCGATCTTGCGGTTGACGGAGTGGATGAGGTTCTGGCCATCTTTCTCGCGGGGGACTGGTCCGAGGCACCTGACGATCGCTGCCAGGGACAGCGCATCGTCGT
>PKXE01000166.1:3552-8067 GCA_003132265.1 Candidatus Dormiibacterota bacterium
CTCCGCGACCGGCTCCAGCTCGCGACCCAGTAAGCCGTGACTGAAAACGCTGAGCGAAGCGGGCCATCTCTGCGCCCCCCGCGCCACCTGGTCAGTCCGGTGGCCGTCTGGTACTGGACGGCGCGGGCGGCCATCGGCTGGGTAGTGCTGCTGGTACTGGAGTTCGTCTGGCGGCTGGCCGATCCGAACGGGCCGGGCTGGCATGGGACCGGGCTCGTGATCACCGCCGTCTTGGCGATCGCGCACCTGATCGTGATGCCCAGGTGGCGCTACCGGGTCCATCGCTGGGAGGTGACGTCGGTCGCCCTCTACACCCAGGCCGGGTGGTTTCATCAGGAGCGGCGGATCGCCCCCCTCTCCCGCATCCAGACCGTGGACAGCGAGCGAGGTCCCATCGAGCAGCTATTCGGACTCGTGAAAGTGACCGCCAACACCGCGTCGGCCGCCGGGCCGCTGCGAATCACGGGGCTTGACCGCGAGACCGCGGAACGGTTGATCGACGAGCTGACCACCATCGCCCAGCAGACTCCCGGGGACGCCACCTGATCCACCAGCCTTCGGCGGGAGCTTCGGGCCTGCCCCCCAGTGCGTCACCGGCGACCCCGGGCGAAAGCTCACCGTGGCGGCGGCTGGATCAGCGCATGCTGATCCTCCTGCCGCTCCAGGAGCTGCTGCGGAATGCCCCCTGGCTGATCGTGCTGGTGTTGGCGGGTAACGGCAGCGGGCGCGGACCCTTGTGGGGCCTGGTCGGCGTGGTGCTCGCAATTGGCGCCGGCACCCTCCGCTGGTTCACCACCACCTACCGGATCACCGCCGACCAGGTCCAGGTGCGACGGGGTCTTTTCCGACGCCGAACCCTGACCGTGCTCCGCGACCGGCTGCGCACGGTGGACCTCACCGCTCACATTCTCCACCGGATGTTGGGATTGGCCAGCATCACGCTCGGCACCGGCCGCTCCGACCGCAAGGAGGAACGTGGCCTCAAGCTGGACGGGCTGAGCGCCCAGGACGCCGCCTGGGTGCGGCAAGAGCTGCTCCACCAGCCGGTGGACGCACCGGCGGTGGCGGCTGGGGCGATGGAGGGGCCAGTCGAGGTGGAGCTGGTGCGCTGGCGCCCACAGTGGATTGGGTATGGGCCCTTCACACTCTCGGGCGCGGTCACCGTGCTGGCGGTGGTGGCCTTCTGCTTCCAGATCGTCAACGAAGCCCATCTCAACCTGGCTCACTTGGGGCCGGTCCACCCCATCCTGCACGACCTGGGCGCGCTCTCGACGGTGGTGCTGGTCCTCGGCCTGGTCGTGGGGGCAGTGATCCTGATCGCCCTGCTATCCACCTTGGGGTACCTCCTCTCCTTCTGGAACTTTCGGCTCACCCGTCAGGCAGGCACCCTGCAGGTGACCCGTGGCTTGCTCACCAATCGAGTCGTCACCATCGACGAGCGCCGCTTGCGCGGTACCGAGTTCAGCGAGCCCTTGCTGCTGCGCTGGGTCCACGGCGCCCGGTGCATCGCGATCGCCACCGGGCTCAGGGTCGGACGAGGCTCGGAGCGCGGTGGATCGCTGCTGCTCCCGCCCGCGCCCCGGGCCATCGCCGAGGGCGTGACGGCGGCGATCCTCGGTACCGAAGTGCCGGTCCACTGCGAGCTGCTGCGGCACGGCAGCGTCGCCCGGCGGCGTCGCTACAGCCGGATCCTGCTGGTGATGGTCCCACCGCTAGCGATCGTCGGCGGCGCGTGGGGGCTGGGAGTGCTGCCAGCGTGGCCGACGCTGGTCGCGGCTGGATTTCTCGCGGTCGGTCTGGCACTGGCAACGGACCGGTACCGCAGCCTGGGGCACGCCGTCGTCGGCGCGTATCTCGTGAGCCGCTCGGGATCGCTGGTGCGGCGGCGCTGCATGCTTACCTCGGACGGAATCATCGGCTGGAACCTGCACCAGTCCTTCTTCCAGCGCCGGGCCCGAGTGGTGACTCTGATCGCCACCACCGCCGCCGGCCGCCAAGCCTACCAACTCCAGGATCTCAGTCTCATCGAAGCGGTGCGGGTCGCTGAGGAGGCGCGGCCCGGGCTGCTTTCCCCGTTCTTGGAATCCGAACGCACCGCGTNNGGGCGGCCCGCTGCTCACCTATGACACCGCGGCAGCGGCGGTAACTTGGCCACATCCACCACTGAAAAGATCGCTGGGCTCATCTGCGGCTTGGTCGCCGCGGGCAGAGCGTGGGCGGCCAAAATGACGTTCCCATTGGCCGCCACGACGACCCCCAGGTTGGCCGGGACGACCGCCATCGAACCGCTCCGCGGATCGCCGACCATCGACGACTGCCCAGTCGACCAGAAGAAATCGGAGTTGGCAAGGACCAAGGGCTGTGGCGCCCACGAGTAGTTAATACCCACCTCTTCCGCTTGTTTGTAGCTAGGTCTCCATACCCAAGTTGATGTCGCGACCCAAGTTGATGTCGCGTGCGATTGTGTCCAGATCACCTCGTGCGGAGTGGCGGTCAAAGCCAACTCGCTGACACCGCGTACCCGCGCCAACCCCTTGGGAAGCACGCTGGGCTGGCCCGTACGGCTCGAATCTGCCACAAGGTGATTGCTGCTTTCTGAGCCTACCGGGAACAGGATCTTTGTTCCCCAGAAGACCGGTGAACCGGCCCGACCCCGGAAAATGATCCGGTCAGTCTGAGCCTCGAGGTTGTACAGATGGACGTCCGATTGCTTCCCGGCCCCTTGGACCCAGACCAGTTCGCCCTTCGCTACCGTCGCGGCGTACGCAACGGGGAAGGCGTTCAGCAGGGCGGAGGCTGGAGTATTGAAGACAGTGACTACGGTGTTGGTCCTAGAGTCCCACGCCATCACGGTCACCGGTACCGGATCCTGGAGGGTGGTTGACTCCGACCACACGAACCAGCGGCCATCGAAAGAAGCCGGGGGCGAAACTTGGTCAACCCTGGGGTCGGCGAACTGGGTGATCTCGACTACCCGTCCGGTCGCTGGGAAGATCTCGACCACCCCCGACCAAGCTGGCGAATAACTCTCCGCGAAGTACTCCGATCCGTTCGCAGCGACGGCGAATCCAATCCGCGTGGCCGGCGGGACCGTCCCGTTCCGGGCCTTCAGCGCTGACGACCACCTGGTGGGAAGGGAGACTGCGCAATAGGGCGAGCCGTGGCGCTGCGCCAACGGCGAGGCTACCGAGCGAGTGGCCTTTCCTGTAGCCGTGGCGGCCAGAGAGTTAGGCTGGGAGCAACCTGCGACGCTCGCAGCCAATACGACTCCGACCAAGACCGCCAGTCGACTACCCAAGTGCACGGTACCCACCAAGGATCAGCCAGTGGGCGGGCCACCGCCAAGCACGAGCCCCTGGTAACTATCTACCACCCCCACCTCGAGAAGGTTTCAGACGGCCCGGGTCAGATCGTGGGGGAGGCCGGGAACCTCAAGGCAACCGAGACAGCCTCACTTACGCCGATGAGTCGTGCGCTTGATCCAGTTCCACAAGTCCTTGTGGATTGGAGTGAACTCCCGTAGCACGCGACGCCCCGGCGCCCCGCCCACGGCAGCTGCCTCAGCTGCTCCGGCGCCAAAGAGGTCGGGCCGGTTGTGCCGCCAATCCAGCACGCCCGCCCGCAGGAACACCGCGAACAGGCTGGCCACCGGCACCGCGAACAAGGCGCCCAGGAACCCCGCCGCCTCGATTCCGCCGAACAGGGCGAGGAGCGCTACCAAGGGATGCAGCCGGACGAACTTGGCCTGAATGCGAGGGGCCAGCAGGTAGCCCTCGATTATGTGAATCGCTAGGAAGAGGATCAGGGTGAAGACGGCCAGCAGCGGGCTCTTGGTCAGCGCCAGCAGCAGCGCCACTGCGCCACCCGCGAACGGACCCACCAGAGGGATCAATTCGAAGATGAAGGTGGCGACCGCGATCACTAGTGGAAAAGGCACTCCCAAGAGCGCGGTCCCGGCTCCCGCCAGAATCGCGACCAGCAAGGCCATCAACAGCTGCGCCCGCACGTAGCCGCCCACCACCACCGAAAACGCGTCGAGACCGAAGGAAACTGCGCTGCGCACCCGGCCCGGGAGCAGCTCCTGAAGCTGCCGACGCAGGAGGCGGCCGTCTTTGAGCAGCCAGAAGGAGATCACCAGTCCCACGAACACGTCCACCAAGACCGTGACCGTGCTGGTCACCCCGTGCAGCAGCAGGCTGGTGGCACCGGGGATGTACGAGGCCAGATTGGTGGGCACGCCCCCGCCCACGCTGATCCCGTGCTGGCTCAGCTGCGTCCGCAGGTGCGTGATTTCCCGGTTGGCTTGATGGAGCAGATGGGGTACCTGAGCGGAAAGCCCGCGAGCTTCGCCGACCAGCGGACCGCCCACGACATAGAGCAGACCTCCGACCAACACCACGCCGACAATGAGGGTGGCGAGGACCGCCAGGGTGGGCGGAAAGTGGGCGCGGCGCTGCAGCAGGCCGACGAGGGGATCGGCGATGAAGGTGATGGCCACCGCCAGCACCAGGGCCA
>PKXE01000173.1:0-2441 GCA_003132265.1 Candidatus Dormiibacterota bacterium
CGCAGTCCCCCGAACTCGAACCCGATGGGCGCTACGCACGTGCCAGTTCGCCGATGCCGGCCCCAGTCATGCTCGGATGATAGGCCGGACTGCACAGCGATCCTGCCTGGCTACTTTCCGTCGGGAGTGAACGCGACCGGGTGGTCGCGGCTGTTCGCTTGGTTCGCCCAACTGCCGGGTGGCTNNAGGCCCGGGTCGGCAGCGGGGAAATGGCCCGCTGCCGCTGGCCAGAACTCGCGGGCCCGCCCGACTGAGCCGGGGCTCGTGGCGACCGCCTTCGGCACTAGCGTGGTCGTGTCGCGCAGCAGATACCCAGGGGTAGCGGAGCTGGTCATAGGCATGAGAGAGGCGGTTGCCAATGGGTAGCTTTCAGTAGCAGCATCAACCAACAGGCGTTCGCCAGGCGGTAACCAAACCCGGGCGACCCTGAACCCAACCGAATACCGGGCGCGTCGCCCTCAGTGCGTGGGAGACGGGAAACGACTTAGGAGCGGTAAGACCCCTTCGGTGGCCAGCTCCGCTGCAGCGGGAACCGGGATCAGTGCGGAGCCCCCCGACCCGAGCGCTGGTCCTCAACTTCGGCACGGCTCCTGGTCCGCCGGGTCCGTTGTTGAGGAGCGGAAGCAGATGCTGCGTGACCCGAACCACTCTGAAGATTGACGCTGACCTGCTGGAGCAGCTCAAGCGCTGCCGCCGCCGCCCGGGTAAGCCGCTCGGGGCGCGGGGGTCGGAGCGGTTGGCGAGCGCTCCATCTGACCCGCCGGTCGCCCCGGCCCGAAGGCTGCGCTGGATCACTCGCGATCTTGGGGCACGTGTCGACCGGTCGGACAAGGAAGCGCTGAGACGAGCGCTGGCAGAGCGCTGACTTCGACCCCGGTCCGGGACCCCGTCGCCCGTTCCGGCCCCTGAGCGGGCCAGCCGGGTGAGCGAGTTGCCGCTCAGACCGCGGCTACCGCCGGGTCCTGGGGCAGTTCGGGCTCGATCGCCAGGCCAGCTCGCTCCAAGCAGGCCGCCATGAAGCTGTGGAAGAGCGGATGAGGCCGGTGCGGTCGGGAGCGGAACTCGGGGTGGAACTGGGTGCCGACGAAGAAGGGATGTCCCTTGAGCTCCATGATCTCCACCAGCCGGCCCGTCGGGGAGGTGCCGCTGAAGACGACCCCGAACTGCTCCAGCGCCTCCCGGTAGCGGTTGTTGAACTCGAAGCGGTGGCGGTGCCGCTCGTAGACCACCGACTCCCCGTAGGCGTGGAAGGCCTTGGTCCCCGGCTCCAGCTTGCAGGGATAGAGGCCGAGCCTCATGGTACCGCCCTTGTTGGCGACGTCCCGCTGCTCGGGGAGCAGGTCGATCACCGGGTTGTCGGTGAAGGCGTTGAACTCGGTGCTGTTGACATCCTCGGTGCCGAGCGCCTCCCTGGCCACGTCGATGCAGGCGCACTGCATCCCGAGGCAAAGGCCCAAGAACGGCACCCGGTGATGGCGGGCATATCTCGACGCGGCGATCTTGCCCTCGACCCCGCGGTGCCCGAAGCCCCCCGGGATGACGAGCCCGTCGAGACCCTCGAAGACCGAGGTGTCCCCCGGGATCAGCGCCTCCGTGTTGATCCAGCGGATCTCCAACCCCACCCCGTGGGCCACGGCCGCGTGGCGGAGTGACTCAGTGACGCTGATGTAGGCATCGGGGAGGGCCACATACTTGCCCGCCACCCCCACCACCACCTTCTCCGCGGCACCCAGGATCCGGTCCACCAGCTGGCTCCAGGCTTGGAGATCCGCCGGGGGCGCCTCGATCCCCAGGTGCTCGGTGACGTAGGCGCCGAGGCCGCTCGACTCCAGCAGCAAAGGGACCTGGTAGATCGTGGGGGCGTCGGGGACGCTGATCACCGCCCGAGGCTCGACGTCGGCGAAGAGCGCGATCTTGTCGCGGACCCCGGCCCCGATCGGCTCCTTGGAGCGGCAGACGATGGCGTCCGGCTGGATCCCAATCCCGCGCAGGGTCTGGACGCTGTGCTGGGTGGGCTTGCTCTTGAACTCCTCGCTGGCGTCCANNCGGATCGCCTCCAGGAAAGGCAGGGACTCGATGTCGCCGACCGTCCCGCCGACCTCGACGATGACCACGTCGGCCTCGGACTCCTCGGCCACCCGGGCGACCCGGTCCTTGATCTCGTTGGTGATGTGGGGGATCACCTGCACGGTGGCCCCGAGGAAGTCACCCCGGCGCTCCTTGGCGATGACCTCGCTGTAGATCTTCCCGGTGGTGACGCTGCTGGCCTTGGTGAGGTTGGTGTCCACGAACCGCTCGTAGTGGCCGAGGTCCAGGTCGGACTCGGCTCCGTCATCGGTGACGAACACCTCGCCGTGCTGATAGGGGGACATCGTCCCGGGGTCCAGGTTGATGTAGGGGTCGAGCTTCTGCAGGGAAACCTTGAGCCCGCGAGCCTTGAG
>PKXE01000173.1:2458-9360 GCA_003132265.1 Candidatus Dormiibacterota bacterium
CCGAATCCTAACACTCCGGCGTCAGCGGCGCGCCTCCAGGATCACTACCCGGGTGTCGTCGCTGATACCCGGGGAGCCGGCCAAGGTGAGCTTCCCCTGCGGGTTCACCTGGGTTAGCCCCATCTCGTTGGCGAAGGCGGCCAGCTCGCCGGGCGAGCCGTCCGCGCTCGCTTGGTAACCGACCGGGACCAGCACCGACGGCTGCAGCTGGGAGACCAAAGCGGCGACCTCGACCGCCCGCGCCGGCAGACCCTGCTGCAGGGAGACCGCCAGCACGTCAATGGTGCCGAGGGCGTCCAATGCCTCGACGTCGAGCGCCCCCGGGAGCTCCCCGAAATCGCAGACCGCGACCTCGTCCACCTCGGTGACGAACAGGGTGCCTCCCTTGGTCACCACCCCTCTTACCGAGACCCCGCGGAGCTCGTACTCCCCCTGCCGGGAGACCACCTGGGGGCCCTTGGAGGGGCGGAGCACGTTGTCCACCCCAGCGGCACTGACCACGATCTCGGCGGCGCCGTTGGCGAGGGCACCTCCCGGCTGGTAGGCGGGGTCCAATAGCACCTTGGCCTCACGGCCCTTGAGCAGAAGGGCGTTCTCGCCCAGCCAGGTGATTTCCAACTGCTACCTCACGAAGAATCCGCTACCGAGTTCAACGCCGCCCAGGCCATCTAGCGTGAGGGAAGCGTAAGCGAAAGCTGGTGGCTGACCCCATCCCGGAAGATCGTGAGCTGAACCGGGGCGGCGGAGCCGATCGACTGCAGGTAGTCGGAGAGGCTCGGATAAACGGTCGCCTTGGCGCTCGCGGCCGCGCTGCCATCAACGAGAGTCACCACATCCCCCGCCTGGAGCCCGGCCTGAGCGGCGGCGGCGCCGGCGTCGACTGAGAGCACCAGCACCCCGGGCGGGAGTCCGAGGGCGGCTGCCGAGGCCTCATCCAGCCACCTCGACGTGAGCCCGATCGGACGGGGCCCGGAGCCGGTCGAGTTGAGGGTGGAGACCAGCTCAACCGCGGCGGAGGCGTCGAGCGCGAACCCGGAGGCGGCGGCGCTGGCGCCCTGATCCAGGGGTTGCATCCGGTCGCCGGTGAGGATGCCAATCACGGCTCCCGCCGAGTCCACCAACGGGCCGCCACTGCTCCCGGCCGGCTGGGGGGTGTCCGTCCGCAGCACTCCGTCCACCACCGCCTCTCCACTCGCCGTGGCCAGGTCGGGGACAGTCACGGTGAGGCCGACGGCGCTGACCGTGCCCACGTCCACGCTGGGGCCAGCTCCAACCGGTAGCGAGACGGCGATGGCCACGTCCCCCACCGCCGGCGGCGACGGGGCAACGGCCAGCGGGGCCGGCAGGGAAGAGCTGCTGACCTGCAGCACCACCACCCCGGTGTCAGGGTCAGCGGCGGCGATGGTCGCGGGCAGGAGCTGCCCTGAGGCCAGCGCCACCTCGACTCCGGAAGCGCCCGCGACCGCCCCCTCACTGGTCAGGATCAGGCCACTGGCGGTGGCGACGAACCCGCTGGCCACATCGGCGGCGGTGATGGCACTGCCCGTGGGCGGCACCCGGATCACCTCCACCAGAGAGGGGCTCACCCGGGCCACCAGCGAGGGCAGGGACGCGGTCCCGCTCCCCCCCGGAGTGGTGACGTCGCGGATCACCACCTGACCCGGCGAACTGTTCTCGAAGTGCCGCACCAGGAAGTAGGCGGCCCCGCCGCCCACCACCATCCCCACGATGGCGGCGACCACCGCCACCGCACCCAGCCGCAGCGCCGGGGGAACCGCGGGCGCCGCCGGCGCGGTTGGGATCGGCTCCGGCGCAGTCGCCGCCGGCACGCTCACGAGGATGGGTACCAGGTCAGCACCAGCTGGTCGGTCGGCCCGAAGCCGGCCCGGCGGTAGGCGCTGACCGCGGCCGCGTTGGACTCCCTGGTCCAGACACACGCGAAGGTGACCCGGTGCTTGGCGAAGAGCGCGACCGCCTCCGCCACCAGCTGGGAAGCAACCCCTTGCCCCCGCGCTTCGGGGGCCACGTAGAGCTCGGCCACCTCACCCTCCAGGCCGGTGCCCGGGTCGAACACCAGGCACCAGCAGAAGCCCACGATCCGGCCCTCTTCTTTGGCGGCAAAGATGTGGTTCTCCCCCCGAAAGGAGGCCGTGGTCGCGGGCAGCCAGCGCTCCAGCTGCTCGCGGCTCAGCTTGGCCCGGGGGCTCTGCTCCTGCTCGCNNTCGTAGTAGTCGGGCAGCGGCTCGACCCGGGCCACCCCGGTCCGCACCGCCGCCTTGGCGACCGCCTTGGCCACACTGAGGTGCACCCTCGGATCGAGAGAGTCGGGGACCACCTCGTCGTCCTGGGCCAGGCGCGCAATCGCCTCGGCCGCCGCCAGGTACATCTCGGTGTTGAAGCGCCGGGCCTTGGTGTCGAGGGCCCCTCGGTAGAGCCCGGGGAATCCCAAAAGGTTGTTGACCACGCTGCCATCCACCGCCAGGATCGCCCCCGCGTCCATGGCCCGCTCCGGCTCGATCTCGGGGAGCGGGTTGGAGAGGGCGAAGATGATCTGGCCCGGCCGGATCTGCTCGGGCCGGATCAGGCCCGGCTGGGCGGTGGTGGCGATCACCACGTCCGCCCTGGCCAGCAGCTCGCCCATCTCGACGACCTCACCACCCGCCACCCTGAGCCGCGCCACGGAGTCGGGGGTGCGGCCGGTCCCCAAGACCGCTCGGCCCTGATAGCGCATCAGCAGCTGGGCGATGGCGGAACCCGCAGCGCCGAGGCCAATGACCCCGGCGGTGAGGGTGCTTAGGTCCAGCCCGGTCAGGGTCGCGGCCCGCAGCAGCGCCGCCAGCACCACCGTCGCCGTGCCGTGCTGATCGTCGTGCATCACCGGAATGTCGACCCGGTCCTGAAGAGCTGGCGCGATCTCGAAACAGTGGGGCGCCGCGATGTCCTCCAACTGGATCGCTCCATAACTGGGGCTGATCCTGACCAGCGCCTCCACGATCGCCTCGGGCGGCCCCGGCTGGACCAACAGCGGGTAGGCGTCAATTCCCACCATCTGGGCCATCAGGGCGCACTTGCCCTCGATCACCGGCATCCCCGCCACCGGCCCGATGTTGCCGAGCCCCAGGATGGCGGTGCCATCCGTGACCACCGCCACCGAGTTGTTGATCCCGGTGTAGCGATCGGCGANNCGTAGCTTGCCCCCCAGGTGCACCCGCAGCACCTCGTCGCGGACATCCAGGAGGGAGGTGTGGGAGAGCGCCCGGATCTGGTCCAGCACCACCTCCAGCATGTGCAGGTCGGTGGTGCTGACGTCGATGTCCCGCACCACGTGGCGCGAACCGCGCTGGACACTGCGGATGTCGCCGAGGTTGCCCCCGGCCGCCCCGATCGCGGTCGCCACCTCACCCAAAACCCCGGGGAGGTTCTCGTTGCGGAGCCGCAACGTGCGCACGATCCGGTAGGTGGGGGCGGCGTCGGGAGCCTGGCTCTGCTCGGTAGGGAAGGCCTGATCACTGGGGGGTGAAGGGTCTCCCGGCCGTTGCGCGCTCATCGCGGCTCCGCGATCTGAACGGCCTGGGCGGTCGTGCTTCCCGGGTTCATGCTGGTGAACTTACCGCGTGGGCCGGGACCGGCGCTTACGCCGGACCGGGGGGCCCCTCGGTCCCCCGGTCCCTCAGTCACTTTTCGATCGGGGCCTTGACCAGGCTGCCCCACTCCGTCCAGGAGCCGTCGTAGTTGCGGACGTTGGGGTAACCCAGCAGCTCGCTCAGGACGAACCAGCTGTGGGCCGAGCGCTCCCCGATCCGGCAGTAGGCGACCACCTCCTGGTCCGGGGTGATGCCCTCGCCCTGGTAGAGCTGGCGGAGTTGGTCCGCGGTCAGGAAGGTCTCCTGCTCGGGATCCACCGCCTTGCTCCAGGGGATATTGCGGGCCCCGGGGATGTGGCCGCCCCGCTGGGCTCCCTCTGAGGGCAGATGGGCGGGAGCCAGGCTCTCGCCCCGGTACTCCTCCGGGGAACGGACGTCGACCAGCCCCTTGCCGGCCTTGCCGACGATGTCGCGGGCGACTTGGTCGCGGTAGGCGCGGATCGCCTCGTTGCCCCGGGGCACCGGGTAGCCGCTGGTGGGGGTGACATCGGAAGCGTCGGTCACCAGCGGCCGGCCGTCCAGCTCCCACTTCTGGCGGCCTCCGTTGAGGAGCTGCACCGACTCGTGGCCGTAGTACTTGAAGTACCAGTAGGCGTAGGCAGCGAACCAGTTCTTGTTGCCGCCGTAGAGGATGACCCTGGTCTGGGGCGTGATCCCGTAGCGGTCGAGCAGCTTGGCGAAGCCCTCGGGGCCGATGAAGTCGCGCTCTAACGGCGCCTGCAGGTCCTGGCGCCAGTCCACCCCGACCGAGCCCGGGATGTGGCCCCTTCCGTAGGCCCCGGTGTCCTCGTCGACGTCAAGCACCCTAAGGTCCGGGTCCGAGAGGTGCTCCGCCAGCCACTCGGCAGTGACCAGCGCATGGGGATTGGCATATTCGCTCAAGTTCTTCTCCCTTGGCAGATGGACAATCGGAAATTCAAATCGGAATCGACCTTCGATTGCTGCCGTCGTGGGCGGTGCCCCCTTGTTCTAAGGCCCGCCCCCGGTGCCCCCGGTCGCCCGCTGGCGACGGCCTTGGCTAGCGCGCTAGCCCAGCGGGCGCCCAGCTACATCGCCGACCGGCGGCGGCGCGCCCAGCGAGAGATCTCGCACGCATCTGGCCCACGCGGAGCATGTTAACAAAGTTAACCAAATTAGTTCATGAAACAACCGCGGCGGGTACGTCGTGAGCCACCTCGACCTGGTCCAGCTGGCCCACCTGGATGGCGGTGACCTTGCCCTGGCTGTCAACGAAGACGGCCACCGGCAGCCCCGGGACGCCGTAGCGATGGGCCACCTGCCCGTTGCGGTCGAGGAGCGTGGGCAGGTCGATCCCCAGCCGGGTCAGGAACTTGTCCGCCGCCGGGCCCTGTTCCTCAAAGTCGATGAGCAGCACCCGCAGCCCCTGGGCCCGGTACTGGGCGGCGGTCTGAGCCACCAGTTTCATGTCGGCCTGGCAGTTGGTGCACCAGGTGGCCCAGAAATCGATCAGCACCGGATGGCCCAGCTCCTGGCTCAGCGCCAGGTTGCCGCCCGCCGAGCTGGGCAGCGAGAAGTCCGGGGCCGGGTCACCGACCGCCACCACTCCGCCGGACTTCGGCAGGGTTGGGTACGTACCCTTTTGCTCCAGCAAGGGGGTGATCGACGCGAGTAGCGATTGCGGGGTCCAAGCGCCGCCCGCCTTCTGCTNNCGCCGGGCCGTTCCAGGCGTCGTTCTGATTCGGGGGGACTTTGAGCTGGGACCAGAACGCATTGACGTTGCCGGGGGTCCCGGTCAGGAGCGGCCAGGGCAGCGAGAAATAGCGCTGGTATTTGGTGAGGATGGCCGGGGTGTCGTCCCCGGGATCCTGGGTCACCTCCACGATCTGGACCTGACTCGAGAGGTGCTGCTGGTCCAGCAGCCGCTGCAGCTGCAGCAGCGCCGCGGCCACCAGGGGGCAGGTCTCCTGGCACTCGGTCAGGAACGAGGCGAGGATCACGATCTTGCCCCGATATCGCTGGAGCGACATGCTCTGGCCGGACTGGTCCACCAGCTGGACCGAGGGCAGGCTCATCACCTTGCCCTGGGCCACCTCTAGGCCGAAGTTGACCTGGTCATTGCCCCCGTAGGCGGCGGTCCCGGTGAGTGCCACCCCGGAGGTGGCGGGGCCCGCCCCAAAGGTGAACAGGAGCGGGGTCAGTCCGGTCGCCGCCACCTTCAGGACCAGTTTCTGGGAGTCAGCCAGCTGCCGGCCGGCGGAGGATCTCAGCACCAGCTCGGCGGCTCGATAACTGCCCGCTGGGACCGGCTCCAGAAAGAGGCTGTCGGAGTTGGGTGCCGTCCAGTTGCCGGGGAGAGTCACCGCNNCAACCGTCAGCAGCACCAGCAGCTTGCCCTGGGGGCTCGTGGAGGGGCGCACCAACAGCCCCACCGAGCCCCCCAGCGCGACCACCAGGACCGCTACCAAAAGCGCGGCCAGATACCGGGGCCGGAGCAGCCTCCTCACCGCTACGGCGGGCCCTCATCCCGGCCCTGGGCGTCGGCCCGGGAGCTCGCGGTCACCGTTCCTCCCACTCGGGGCGCTTGCGGAAGAGCCCACCCCAGCCCAGGTGGAACCAGCGCTCCTCCTGGTAGGCGGGCAGCCCCTCCACCTGGTCCGGGGTGACGCTGGTGTGGACCCCGCCCAGGGTGACCTTGTCGATCTGCTCAGCGGCGATCTCGGCGATCCGGCCGCTCTCGTGGAGCTTGACCGCCAGGCCATGGAAGATGTCCGAGGCCTCGTCTCCGAGGAGCGACTCGGTGGTGCCGAACTCGCCGCCGGACTTGTCGAAGACCGGCGCGTGGTAAGGGGTCCGGATCCAGGCTACCTCTTGCTCCAGGTCCACTTCGCCGGACGGGTCGTCAGACGGTTCGGCCATTTGCTGAACTCCTCACGTTGCGGTTTCCGCCCCGGGCGCTCATGTTAGGGCGGGCTGGCTGGGGCCTTCCCTCAGCCGACCTCGGGCAAGCCGTAGCTCGACCAGGATTCGACGGCGATGAGGTAGCTGATCCGTCCTTCGGGGTCGCCGTAGTCGTGCCCGGTGTAGTGCCGGCTGAGGCGGTGGATGTCCTCCGAGGCCGCCTCCCCGGCGCGCCGCCCCGCCACCACTCCCCGCACCTGCACCGAGCGGTAGGGGTCCTCGCTATCGAAGACCGCCAGCGCCACCCGAGGGTCGCGGGCAAGGTTGCGAACCTTGGACCGGCCCACCTTGGTGTTGATCAACACCAGGTCGCCCTCCAAAAGGAACCACACGACGGTC
>PKXE01000173.1:9498-10518 GCA_003132265.1 Candidatus Dormiibacterota bacterium
CACCAGCACTCCCGCGTCCTGGCCGTCCGAGCCGGTCACCTGCTCGACCTTGACCCCAATGCAGGAGCGGTCCGAGGTCTGCACCTTGCCGTACTTGACGATCTGGCCGGCGATGTTGGCCACCACGCTGCTGGGGATTGCGAACCCGATTCCGGAGGCCTGGGACCCGCCCAGCTGCTGGTCAAGGGCGGCCAAAGTTGGGATCCCCACCACCTGCCCCTGCAGGTCGACCAGAGCGCCCCCACTGTTGCCGGGGTTGATCGGGGCCGAGGTTTGGATGATGTCGGGTAGGGTGACTCCGTTGGGCTCGCTCACGGTTCGGCCCACCGCGCTGATGATCCCGTCGGTGGCGCTGCTTTGGAATCCAAGGGGATTGCCGATGGCCATCACGATATCCCCTACCTCCAGCTGAGCAGAGTTGGCGAAGGTCGCGGGCTGGAGCCCGGTGGCGTCGATGTGGAGCACGGCGAGGTCGTCGGGCGGGAAGTTGTTGACCAGGGTTCCCGGGTATTGCTTGCCGTTGGCGAGGGTGACCTGGAAGCTCTTGAAGCCGTTGGCGACATGGTTGTTGGTGACGATGTCGCCCTGGGCGTTGAAGATGATCCCGGAACCGAGATCGGACTTGGTGGAGATCTGGACCACCGCCGGGCTGACCTCTTTGTAGAGATTCACGTAGGCCTGCTGCAGCACCAGCAGCGATTGCGAGAGCGCGCTGGGCGAGATCTTCTGCGAGGGGATGTCGGCCACCTTGGGGGCGCTGCCAGAGGTCCCGGCGGCGGAGCAGCTCGCCAGGACGACGCTCAGCGTCAGGAGGGCAGGCACGGCGCCCCAGGTCAGCCTTCTCATGCGCACCTCATCCTGAGTCCCAGCGCCCGACTCGGGCAACATTCCCGTTGCGGTTGCCGCGTCGACTGGGCAAATCGGGTCCCACTGGGGATAAGGTAGCGCAGCCGTGTCGCGGTCGGCTGAATGACATCGAGGAGGATTCGGCGATGGCGGCAACCCTGGTCCGATCGGAAT
>PKXE01000173.1:10524-27510 GCA_003132265.1 Candidatus Dormiibacterota bacterium
CCCGCCCCCGGGGTGGGAGCGCTGGCCCCGCTCTTCCAGCTGATCCTGGACTGCCCCAAGCCGGTCGTCTGCTCGGTGGGCGGAGCCGCCCGAGCCGGCGGCCTGGGACTGGTCGCCGCCTGCGACATCGCGATTGCCGCGGAGTCCGCGACCTTCGCCACCGGCGAGGTCCGGCTGGGAGTGGCGCCGGCGGTGCTCTCGGTGGTGGTGCTGCCCAAGGTGGGCCGCAGCGCCGCCGCCCGGCTGTTCCTCACCGGGGCCACGATCGGGGCCCGCGAGGCGCAGGCGATGGGCCTGCTGGCCCACGTGGTGTCAGACGAGGAGCTGGGCGCGGCGGTGGAGCTCGTGGTCAGCCAGCTCCTCCTGGCCCACCCCAGCGCCCTAGCCGCCACCAAGCGGATCCTCACCGAGGTGCCGGAGATGTCCCGGGACCACGCCTTCGCCGCCATGGTCGAGCTCTCGGCGAAGCTCTTCTCCAGCCCTGAGGCCCACGAGGGCATGGCGGCGTTCCTGGAGCGGCGCCCCCCCAGCTGGGCGCCTCCCCCCGAACCCGGTTAGCCGGCCCCGCTCAGCTGGGCCGCCCCCCATTCACGTAGAGCACCTGGCCGCTGACGTAGGCGGCGTCCTCCGAGCACAGAAAGGCGATCACTGCCGCAATGTCCGCGGGCTGGCCCAGCCGGCCGAGGGGGATGTGGCTGGCGGCCTCCCGCCAGAAGTCCTCCAGCGAGACGTGCAAGCGCTCCGCCACCGCCCTGGTCATGGCCGTTTCGACGAAGCCGGGGGCCACCGAATTGACGTTGATCTGAAACGGCCCGAGTTCCAGGGCCAGCGTTCTGGTCAGCCCTTGGAGGCCGGCCTTGGCGGTCGAGTAGTTGGCCTGGCCGCGGTTGCCGAGGGCCGAGGTCGAGGAGAGGAAGACCATCTTCCCCCGCTTCCGGGAGACCATGTTGCGGGCCACCGCCCTCGCGCACAGGAAGGCACCCCGGGTGTGCACCTGGATCACCTGATCCCACTCCGCCAGGGTCATTTTGTGGAGGAGATTGTCGCGGGTGACGCCAGCGTTGCTGACCAGGATGTCGATCTGGCCGAAGCGGCCCAGAGCGGCTTCCACCAGGGCCTCCACGCTGGCCTCCACCTGGACGTCGCAGGTGACGCCTAGGGCCTCTCCAGCGTCGGCGCTGACCTTCTGCGCGACTGCCGCGGCCGCCTCCCCGTTGAGGTCTGCGACCACCACCTTGGCGCCTTCCTCCGCGAAGCGGCGGACGGTCGCCTCTCCGATCCCCTGGCCGCCGCCGGTGACTAGGGCCACCTGATCTTGGAAGCGCTTCACCACTAGGTCCTCCTCCTACCCAGCCCCAGCATCCGCCCCCGCCTCGCGAGAGCCGGATGGGGACGGTTACGTACACTAAACCGGCCCACCTAGCCGCATGTCACTGCTGGGGGCCGCCTCGCCGGCGGATGGGCCACCCCCTCTGGGAGAAGCCGTAGCTTGGGAAGCGGAGTGCCGGCGGAGCCCGCCCTGCTGGCGGAGATCCGTCGCGGTGGGATAGTCGAAGGACTGATCCGCGGCCACGCCGTCCTGGTCGACGGCGAGGGGCAGCTCCTACGCTGGGTCGGGGAGCCCCAACTGACCAGCACCCTGCGCAGCGCGGCCAAGCCCTTCCAGGCGGCCAGCTTCGTCGAGTCGGGCGCCGCCTCCGCCCTCGGGCTGGGCGAAGCGAGCCTGGCCATCGCCTGCTCCTCGCACCACGGCGAACCCGGCCACGTGCAGGCGGCTCGCCGGATTCTCGAGGCGGCGGGGCTCGAGGAGAGCGCACTGCGCTGTGGCGCCCACCTTCCGGTCGACCCATCCGCTGCGGCGGAGCTACTCCGGACTGGTGGCGTTGCCACCCCGATTCACAACAACTGCTCGGGGAAGCACGCGGCCATGCTCGCGACCTGCGTCCATGCGGGCTGGCCCACCGAGACCTACCTGGAGCGGGAGCATCCGCTCCAGCGGCAGATCGCCTCCCGGCTGGCCCGGCACGCGGGACTTTTGGCGGAGGAACTACCCTTCGGGATCGACGGCTGCGGCCTGCCGACCTTCGGCCTCTCGCTCCGGGACTTCGCCGCCGCCCTGGCTCGAGCCGCCGGCTCCGACCCCGCATTCCAGAGCTGCCAGACGGCCATGGCCCACCATCCCTGGCTGATCGGGGGAACCACCTCGTTCGATACCGCCCTGGTCGGTGCTGCCGGGGAGACCCTCACCGCCAAAGGGGGTGCCGCGGCCATCTTCGGCGCCACCGCCCGCGACGGCAGCTGGGCGCTGGTGATCAAGCTGGAGGCAGGCGCTGCCAGCGGCCTACCCCAGATCGCGGTGCACGCGCTGCAACAGCTGGGCCTGCTCGGCGCTTCCCTGTCAGGAACCCTGAAAGAACTGGCGGAGGCGCCGGTGGCCAATTGGGCGGGGACCGCCGTCGGCGAGATCCGGGCCCTCTTCCAGCTGTGATCGACGGATTGGCGCCGGCGCACTGCCAGCGGACGCGTTACCTGAGCGCGACCCTTTCGAGATCGGCCCCGTTCCGGGCCTCTGCTACCCTCACGAGGTCTTGAGCGCGTCTATGGATCGCCACCGCCCGTCCGTGCGCGAGGCTCAGGAGATCCTGCGCCGGCACGGGAAACGCTTCCCTACCTTCCTCAGCGTCGGCATGGTGGGCTTGGTCACCACTTTCGTGGGCACGGTGCTCCTCTACCACCACGCGCACTTGGCGCTGTGGCTCGCCTCCTCAATCTCCATCCAGTTAGCCATCCTGGTTACCTACACCCTCAACTCCCTGGTCACCTGGCGGGACCGCCGCGGGGGCCAGCCGGGCCGGCGCTTTCTCACCTTCGAAGCGGTCAGCCTGGTGGGACTGGGGATCAACGAGGCGGTGCTGCTCACCTGCGTCTCCCGGTTCCATCTCTACTACCTGGTGGCGCTGGTGTTCGGCAGCGCCGTCGCCGCCGTCTGGAACTATCTCGCCAACCACAACCTGACCTTCGCCGGAAGTCCCCTCGGGGGCTGAGCCGCGGCGGGCGGACTGCGACTAGCGGCGAGCGACGCGAGAGGTGACCTGCGGCAACTCCCAGCTGTGGCCCAGCAACGCCATGCCGACCTCTCGGTGATCGGCGCTGTGGACCCGGAACGGCCGCACCCGCTCCAGCCGCTTGTAATGCTGACCGGTCGCGATCTCGGTGATGTCCACGGTCACCGAGTAGAACCCCTCCAGGAAGGGCACGCCGGGTAGCGCCAGCCGCACCACCCCCTCCCGCGGCAGGGCGGCATCGCCAGTCTCTAGATCGTCGGTCGGGACGGTCAGGATGGGCGCTCCATCCCCGCGGAGGAAGGTGATGCTGAACCTGGCTCCCCGGAGCGGTTCGGGAGCTGCGTACCCGACCGAGATCGTGAGCGGATCGCCGGTGTTGAGGACCGTGGTGGGGCCGTCCGGGCCGGAGAAGTCGATCGCGGTGATTCTCACCCCCATCCGCCCGGGGCTGGTGTCGACCTCAGCGATCTCGGTCACCTCCAACTCCGCCGCCTCCCGGCGGTCGACCTCCGCGAGATAGGCCGCCAGCACCGAGTCCACTCCGCCCAGCATGCGTGCGGCCCCATGGTCCAGCCAGAGGCAGCGGTCGCAGATCGCGCGCACCGATTCCAAAGCGTGGGACACAAACACGAGCGTGCGCCCCTCCGCCCGAATTGCGTTAATGCGCTCCATGCATCGCCGCTGAAAGGCCTCGTCCCCCACGGCCAGAACCTCGTCAATCAGCATGATGTCCGGGTCCAAGTTTACGGCGATCGCAAACCCGAGCCGCATGTACATCCCCGAGCTGTACGTTTTCACCGGGTTATCGATGAACTGCTCCAGCTCGGCGAAACTGACGATGTCGTCGAGAATGGTCGTGATGTAGCGACGGGGCAGCCCCAAGATGGCACCGTTGAGGTAGATGTTCTCCCGCCCCGTGAAGTCGGGATGAAAGCCCGCTCCCACCTCCAGCAAAGAGGCCAGCCGGCCCTGCACCGCGATGGTGCCCTTGTCCTGGATCAGGATCCCCGCCACGCACTTCAGCAGCGTCGACTTGCCGGAGCCGTTCTCGCCGATAATCCCCAGCGACTCACCCTCGGGGACGTCGACGCTGACGTCACTAACCGCCCAAAATTCCTCAAATCTCCCCCGCTGGCGGTCGACGAGCGCCTGCTTCAGTGAGGTGTTGCGCTGGTGGTACACCCGGAAGCGTTTGCTGACGTTCTTGATCTGGATAGCGAGGTTGGCCATCAGACCTCCTCGGCGAACCGGCGGCGCAGGCGACGGAACACCCGAAGGCCGAGCCAGATCGACAGCAGCGACACCACCAGCGAGTAGCCGAGCCCGTGCCAGTGCTGAGGCCAGCGGTCGAACACGAACACGTCTTGAAAGCCCAGCACCACCCAGGTCATGGGGTTGGCGTAGAGCACGAACTGAGCGGCCTGCCCCTCCAAACCGTGGCCCGCGAACTTGGATTGAACCAGTGACCAGGGATAGATGATCGGGGTGATGTAGAACCAGATCATCGTCCCCAGAGTGACCAAGTACGTCAAGTCGCGCAGATAGACATTGCCCGCGGCCAGCATCAGGCCCAAGCCCAGCGACAGCGCGAACGTCACCGCGACCAGAAGCGGCACGGCCAGGATCGGTAGCCCAATCCCCTTGTGCGCGAGCAACATGAAGGGAATCAGGAGCAAGAGGCTGATGGCATAGTTGATCAGCGCGGCGACCACCGACGAAACGCTGAGCAACACCCAGGGGAACGCCACCTTGCGAACCAGCGCCGCATTGCCGACGATGCTGTTGGTCGCCACCGTCAACGCCTGCGAGAAGAAGGTCCAGGCCAAGAGGCCAGAGAGGATGAAGACGGTGGCCGAGCCGCCGGGATAGTGCACCTTCAAAAATTTTCCGAAGATGACCGAGTACACGATCATGAAGATGAGTGGGTTCAAGAGCGTCCACGCGACCCCGAGGAGGGAGCCGCGGTAGCGCGACTTGACGTCGCGCCGAACCAGCTCTAGCAGCAGCTCAATTCGCCCCGCGAGGGGACCAGCGTGGGGAGCACGCGGCCGCGGCGGCAGACTCCTCTCGGAGAGCAGTTCGGTGCTGGCCACTTCCGGCGAGTCTAGCAGGAGCCCGGAGTCACTCAGATGACTTCCAGATGGGTGCTCGGGACTTCAGCTCGTCGATGATGTAGCTACAGGCGTCCAGGGCCTGGCGACGGTGGGCCGCTCCCACCAGCACCGCCACCGAGGCGACTCCGGAAGCCACCGGGCCGGTGCGGTGTTGCACCCGCGCCTCGGTCGCGCCGAAGCGCCGACAGGCCTCTTCGGAGATGGCCGCCAGCACCGGCTCGGCCATCTCCGGGTAGGCCTCGTAGACCAGCTGGCTGACCGGGCGCCCCTCGTCGGGGTCTCGCACCAGCCCCACGAAGGTGGCGATCGCCCCGATGCCGCGGCGCTGCACCGCTGAGTTCATCCCCTCGAGGTCGATGGGTTCGGGCCCCACCCGGACCGCGACGGCCGGCTCCGGGGTCGGGGCCCCGCCGGAGACCGGGGGCAGGAACGCCAGCTCATCCCCCGGGGCGATGACCGCCTCCCAGTCGACGTACTCCAGGTTGAGAGCGGGCCGCACCGACGCCCGCCACGAGGCGAGCCCCTCAAACCGGTCGCAGAGCCGGCCCCAGCAGCTCTCCACCGAGGCTGGGCCCATCAGTTCCAGCTCCATCTCGGGAGTGCCGGCGACCTCGCGCAGCGAGGCGAAGAGGCGCACCCGCACCTTGGAAGTCCCCATCCCCCGAGCCTAGCAAGAGTTCCCCGGCGAGCGGCGGAAGATGTCCCTGGCTGGCTCTCGGAGAAGGGGTCCGGAGCCCTCTTCCGGGCCGCTCCAGGTGAGTCCCCTCACCACCGCCAGCGGCAGACCGTCGACCTTGCCCATCAAGAGCTCCCCCAGGGAGGCGATCTCGTCGGCGGAGCCGATCGTGGAGGCATGCAGCTCGTATCCCTGGGGGTCTTTGAGGCCGCGGTGGTCACTGAGCGCCGGCATCCCCGCGACCCCGATCGCGACATTGACCGAACCTTCCCGAAAGGGGCGCCCGAAGGTGTCCGAGATGAGCACGCCGAGCGGGCCGCCGCCGGCGAGCGGCCGCCACTGCTGACGGAGCCGCTCGGCGGATCGGTCCGGGTCGAGCGGCAGGCAGGTGATCGTCTCCCCTCCCCCGACGTTGCTGCGGTCCACCCCGGCGTTGGCACACACCAGGCCGTGGTGGGTCTCAGTGATCAGCACCCCGGACTCGGCCCGCACCACCAGGCGGCTCTCCCGCAGCACCGCCTCCACCAGCCGGGGATCCTGGCCGAGCGTGGCGGCCAGCGCCAGCGCCGACGTCCGAGGCTCGAATTCCGCCAGCGAGAAAACCCGGCCCTCAGCCTTGGAGACCACCTTGTGGGTCACCACCACCACGTCCCAGGGCTGCAGCCCCCCGGAACGCGAGAGTGGCTCGAAGGCCAGCTGGCCCAGATCGTGGCCGCTCTCGANNCTCTCGAGGGCCGCCACCTCCTGGGCCCAGGCCAGCACCGGGTGGGCCCCTTCACCGAGCGGGGCGTTCGGCGGGACCAGATCGTCCGGACGGTCCACGTCCCAGGCCAGGCGGGGTAGGTCGAGAACCGAGAGGGTAAGCCCGAGGTGCTGGGCCATCTCGCGGTGGCGCCGGAGCGAGTCCGGGCCGAAGGAGAAGGGGTCTTGGTCGGCGGGATTGAGCAAGAGGCCGTTGGTGCCGGAGCCGGCCCGGTCAGGGATCACCGCCAAGGAGTTCGGGGCCAGCTGGGCCGCCATTTCCCAGAGCCGCCTAAGGTCGGAAGCCTCGACGCGGGGCAGGTCGGCGGCAACGGTGGCGAGGGTGCTGGCGCCTCTCTCCAGGCACCACGCCTGGCCCACCCGAACTGCGTCGCTCTGACCGCCCCCGTCGTCTTCGACGGTGGCCAGGCCCAGGCGCCCAGAGAGCTCGGTTATCTCAGGGTCGTCGCCCACCACCACCACTCGAGAGGGTGCCCAACCCTCAGCCGCGCAGCGCACCATCCGCGAGGCGAGGGCCCGGCTGACCAGCTGGCGGACGCCATCGGGAAGCTCGGAGGCCAGCCGCTGCTTGGATCCGGCCGCCCGCTTGACCGGGATCACCAGGAACACCCCGGTACCGTCCGCCTCCGATGGCCGGGGCGCCCTCATCCGGACTGGGCGCTCCTGACCGGGGGAATCGAAGCAGCCGCCAATACCGCGGCGGCCAGCCGCTCCCGGGCCGCCTGATCGACCATCAAGGTGTCGCAGAGATGGGGGCGGACGCCGGTGGCGGCGACGGCATCGGCCAGCTCGGCGTCCTGCTGGTCCATGACCAGATCCGAGATGAGGTCAGCATAGATGGCGGCCACCCCCGCGGCGCTGGGGGCGACCCCGACGCTCCGCAGCATCGGGACCGCCGGGCCCTTGACTGCTTCCCCGCCGACGATCGGGCTCACCGCGATCACTTGAGCCGCCGCCATCAGCGCGGCACGCAGTCCCGGCACCGCCAGGATCGGGCCGATCGAGATCACCGGGTTGCTGGGAGCGATCACCACCAGGTCGGCCTCACGGATCGCCTCCCCCACCCCCGGTCCCGGCTGGGCCCGCTCGATGCCCCGGTACTCAATCCGCTCGATCTCCGGTTGGCAGGCTTCCCGGACCAGGTACTCCTGAATATGGAGGTCTCGGCCGTCGGCGGTGAGCACTCTGGTCGCCACCGACTGGTCGGTCATTGGTAAAAGGGCGAAGCCCAACTGGAGGCGCTCGGCCAGCCGGCGGGTCACCTCCGAAAGCGGCCGGCCCCGGCGCAGTTGCTCAGTGCGCCAGACATGGGTCGCCAGGTCCCGGTCGCCGAGCTGAAACCAGGTGTCGTCCCCGAGGCGGCGGAACTGCTCGGCCGCACCCCAGGTCTCCCCCTTCAGCCCCCAACCTCGCTCCCAGTCACCGAGCCCCGCCAAGGAGTAGCTGACGGTGTCGAGGTCGGGGCTGATATGCAACCCGTGCACCGTGAAGTCGTCGCCGGTGTTTCCGATCACGGTCAGCTGGGAGTCGGGTGCCACCGCCACCAGGCCGGCCAGGAACCGAGCTGCGCCCACCCCCCCGGCCAGCACCACCAATCGCAACGGCAAGGGGCCGGCAGGCGCTCCCCGGCCCCCCTTCTTGAAACCTCCTCGAGCGGCAGTCATCCCTTCCGCCCGACCCCGTCCGCCCTGGGCCAACGGCGATCCCCGGACATTCCCTAGCTCAGGCGACCGTCAGAGCTCGGAACGCGAACAAACCGAAGAGCAGTGAGCCGAGGCCCAGGTAGATCGCCTCGTGGCGGCCGCGACTGCGGGCGCTGAGCCCCCAGGCGATCGGCAGTACCAGAGCGCTGAGGACGCCGTACATGACATGGAGCAAGAGGTTGGCGGGTCGCCGACCCTCGGCGAGCAGCAGCAGGCCCAGACCATCCTGGATGAGGACCAGCACCCAGCACAGGATCAGGAAGGCCCGCACCCCGCCCGAGGGAGCACCCTGCCGACGGAGGTCGATGAAGCACCAGAGGGCGCCGACCAGCCCCAGCAGAATCAGGACCAGCGCAAACTTCTGATGGACGCTGAGGATCAAGCCGGGCCCCCCCGGTTTGAGATCAGGTCAGCCGGCGCTGCAGGACTTGGCGGCTCCCGCCTCGTCCCCGGCGTCGAAGGACGATCCGCACGAGCAGGTCTTGACCGCGTTGGGATTGTGGACCGTGAAGCCGCCACCCATCAGGCTGTCGACGTAGTCGATCTCGGCGCCCTCCAGGTAGGTCGCGCTGTACGGGTCCACAAAGACCCTGACCCCTTTGTGCTCGACGACTTCGTCGTCGGCGGCTGGCTGATCGTCGAAGCCCATGCCATAGCTGAATCCCGAGCAGCCGCCGGGGCTGACGTAGACGCGCAGCCCCATAGTCGGATGCTCCTGCTCCTCAAGCAGGTTCTTCAGCTGCGAGAGCGCTTGGTCGGAGACGGTGATCATGAACAATTCCCTTCTGGGGCCGGAGGGCTGACTCGAGGCTGGCTCAGTTTACAACCTTCCCGCGCGGAACTCGCTGAACCGCAGTTTCCAGCCGGGTGCGGGCTTGAGAACGGGTCAGTCAGACCTTCCGATATTTGGCCGTCCAACTGCCGTCCTCGGCGCGCTGGAAGTCCTGGAAGACCCCCGAGGACTCTTGGGTCATGATCTCGCCGATCCGGCCGAAGATCAGCCGCAGCTCCTCCTCGGCGCCGGGAGCGGTGCGCATCTCGACGACGTGCCGCAGGGTGCGCAGGTTCATGGTCATGATCAGGTCGGTGCTGAGGCCGATCGGGGCCAGCCGGCGCAGCGCCGAGGTGACCTCCTTCTTGACGTGAAAGGGAATGCCCTGCTCGTCGATGCGGAGCGCCTTGGCCGCCCCCACCTGGAACTCCTCCAGCTTCTCCACCAGCTCGATGCACTGCTGGCGCAGCGGCTCCAGCGCCGGGGGCACCCGAAAGCCGATGTCGACCAGGCGGACGTAGCGCAGGCTCTCCTGGCTGTAGGCGGCGCCCGCCCGGTGGCGGACGATCTCGTGGGTCGCCACCCGGCTCACGTTGCGGAGGGCAAATGTGTAGTTGGCGTGCTCCAGCACGCTCCCGTGGGCGCTGCTGAGGATGTTGTCGAGGTAGACCAGGGGATCGGTCCGGATCCGACTCACGTTGGGGTTCAGCCCCGGCTCCCAGCTGCGATAGCAGGCCCGCCCGCAGAACTCGACCAGCAGCTCGCCCTGGTTGGGATTGCCCCCGGTCTCGGCCAGCCGCCGGTCCAGCCAGGACTCGCCGCCCACGTCCTCCAGGTAGCCCCGCATCGCCGCCAGATCGACGGCCGGCCGGGCGATCAGGAAGATGCTGGGGCTGGTCTCATGCATGGGGATGGATCTCGAACCGCCCGGCCCCCGAGTTCGGCGAGCTCCGCCCCTCTCCGCCCCGGGGGGCGCTCAGCCCAGCGACTCCAGCATGGCCAGAGTCCCGGTCCGGACGCAGGTAAAGCTGGGCACGTCCCGGAGGGTGTAGGCAGAGGCCTCGGTGTCCCGGAGCACCTGGACGCAGTCCAGGAAGTCGGCGGCGCTATCGGTCTCGAAGGCGACCACAAACTCCTGGTCGTCGAGGCCAAAGGAGTAGGTGGTGTTGATCCTGACGCTGGGGAACTGACGCCCGATCCGGATGTGCTCCTCCATCATCCGCTGTCGCTCGGCGGCGGGAAGCGCCCACCAGGCCCTGGTCTTGACGAACGGGTAGACGAAGAGGAAGCGCCGGCTTCCGGGGGCCAGGACCAGCCGGTCCCCGCCGGTGCCCTGGTTGGGGTGGTCGACATCGACGTAGATCGAGCGCTTGGTCATCGCGGTGTAGCTGTGGGNNTCGCTGACCGCCCAGATCATGAAATCGACGTCGCCGCGGGTACCGACCAGGGTGTAGGTGCGGACCAGCAGCTGGGCGGCGTGGTCGGTTAGGACCTTAGCCAACTCCTGCCGCTGCGTTTCCTTGCGGGCTTGGTCCAGTCGGCGCCACTCGGGCATCACCCGATAGAAGGCGAATCGGACCAGCTGCCGGGCACCCGGCTTGGTCGCGTCCCGGACGCGCACTGGTCCCACCTCTGGGTGAAGCTGCGACTTCGTGGTGATCGTCTCGGTCATCGTCGGCTTGCTCCCATCTGGCGGCTAGCGCACCCCCTCGCTGGAGGCCGGAACCGTGTGCCCGCAGTCGCCGCACACGTAGACCCGGCCCCGTCGGATCACCTCGCGGCCACTGCTGAGCGTCACCGTCTGGTCGGGACCGTCCACCAGCTGCCACGCCGTGGTGCGCTGCCGGCAATGATCGCAGGTGTCAGGAGGCGGGTTGTAGAGCATGCTCAGCCGCCGTCCGGCAGGCTGAGATAGGCCAGCGACGCCCGCGCCAGCACCTCCGCCCCGATCGGCAGGCAGGCCTCGTCGATGTCGAATTCCGGGTGGTGGTGGGGAGCCGAGATCCCGCTTGTCTCATTGCCCGCCCCCAGCAGGAAGTAACAGCCCGGAACTTGGCGAAGGAAGAGGCCCACGTCGTCACCGACGGTCAGCGGCTCCGGCTCGATCAGCTCCGCCCCGGGTGACTCGGAGACCGCCCGTCGGACCAGCTCCGCCATGCCGGGGTCGCAGGCGACCGGCGGGCAGCCGGCCCCCCGCTTCATGGCGGCGGTGGCGCCGAAAGCGCCGGCAATCCCGGACGCCACCTCCCCGATCCGCCGCAGCAGCCGTTCTCGGTCCTCTTCGGTAAAGGCCCTCACGGTCCCGGTGAGCCAGACTGTCTCGGGGATGATGTTGAAGGCTTGGCCGGCGCTGATGGTTCCCACCGTCACCACCGTCGGCGAGAAAGGTGACGTCTCCCGCGAGACCAAGGTCTGGAGCGCCAGCACGAGCAGGCTGGCGATCGGGATGGGATCCAGCGCCTGGTGGGGCAGGGCTCCGTGGCCACCGCGGCCGCGGACCTCGACCGCGAACTCGTCAGCGGAGGCGAAAATGGCTCCGTCGCGGACGCCCACCCGCCCCACCTGCTGGCCGCTCCAGAGGTGGAGCCCGAGCGCCGCCTGGACGGGCGGCGACTCCAGGACTCCGGCTGAGATCATCCGCTCGGCCCCATCGGCGGTCTCCTCGGCGGGCTGAAAGATGACTCGCACCGTGCCACTCAGCTGGTCCCGGTGGCCCAGGAGCAGCTCAGCCGTGGCCAGCGCGATGGCGACGTGGCCGTCATGGCCGCAGGCGTGCATGACCCCCGGGACTTCGGAACAGTAGGGGCGCTGGTCCCCTCGCTCTTGGATCGGCAGGGCGTCCGTGTCGGCGCGCAGGAGGAGGACTGGCCCCCCCGGCCCTGCCCCCGGGATGTCGACGGTCACCGCGGTGTCGTCGAGGAGCAGCTGGGGGCTGAGTCCCAGCCCGGACAGCCGGTCGGCGATGTATCGGGCGGTCTGGTGCTCCTGGCCGGACAGCTCTGGGTGGCGATGTAACTGGCGGCGGTCCGCCACTAGCTGGGGGGCCAGGAGCAGGGACTCGGCGTGGAGATCGGGGCTGGTCAAGCGGTTGCTCTCCTCGGTCGTGGCGGTGCTCCGCCCCGGGAGCGTAGCCAGCGCTGCAGGGTCTCGGGCAGGTGGCTGTTGGCGACACACCGGGAGGCACCCGCGGCCCGGGCAGTCGGATTGAGTTCGGCCATCTCAGTATGGGGGCCGAAGCAGATCACCTCGACACCCGGTTGGGTCGGGGCTACCCGGGCGAGCCACGCCAGCCGCTCTGCCGCGTCCCGGTTGAGGTCGAGCAGCAGCAGATCGAACGCGCCGGTCAGTCGGTCCCCCAAGATCATCTCTACTCTGGCGGCCATTTCTCCCAATCCCGCCTCCACTCGGGAGCGGATCATGAGGTCCTTGGTGACCAGCCCCACCCGGGGCGAGGCTGCGGGCTCAGAGGAGCTCAACCGGATCCCCCTCCGAGATCGGTCCGGGCACCTTCACCCGGCAGTACACCCCGATCAATTCGTCATGGGCTTGGACCAGATGCCGGAGCAGCTGGGGCCAGTTCGCCCAGGTGTCAGGATCCCTGGTCGTGATCGAGCAGCGGTCGCAGGCCTTGGTCACTTCCAGCACGACCTCTCCGCAGCGGATCTCCCGCCCGACCAGCTGCGGCTCCTCATGGGCCGCGATGCCCTCCCCCTCCAGGTAGACGTTCGCCCGGAACCTCCGGGGGTCGACATCGGCGCCTAGCTCGGCCGACAGGGCAGCGATGGTCGCCAAGTGGACCAGCAAGATCGGCGAGTCGTCGAAGGCGCCATCGGGCATCGGTCGCAATTCCAACTCGCGCCGGCACTGGCGGCTGAGGCGGTCGCGAACCAGCTCGTCGTCCCAGCGGGCCGATTCCAGCTCAGGCCCCGCCACCTGGGCGGACCCGGAACTGAGGTTGGCCCGAAACCGCAGCAGCCCCGCCACGTCGCGGGCGCTGAGACGCTTCTCACTGGGATGTGGCGCCAGCTCGAAGACGGCCAGCCGGCGGTCCCCGGGGATCCCGCGGTCGCCCACCTCGGCATGAGCGATGCGCTCTCCCGCCATCGACTTGACCGGGTAGCGCCAGAGCTGGGCCACGTCCATCGGCCTAAGGCTAGCGAGATGAGGGTCCCCTCCAGGCCGGAGCTACAATCGCGAGGTGAGTCCCCGAGTTCTGGCTACCCGCGATGCCATCGACGAGATCAAGGCCTGGCAGGAGCGTGACGCGAAGCCGGACACGGTCTTCCGGATCGACGTCCGGCTCGGCGGTTGCCGCGGCTTCAAGCTCTTCTTCGATCTGGAAGACGCAGCTCAGGGCGACGACGTCCTGACCACCTTCGACGGGGTCAAGGTGGTCGTCCAGGAGGACGGGCTGCCGCTGATCGACGGCTCGGTGCTGGACTTCGAGGACAGCTACCGGGGCCGGGGCTTCCGGCTGGCCAACCCCAACGCCCGCAACGCCTGCGGCTGTGGCACCTCGTTCATGGCGGACTACCCTGACGGGGCGTCCAACAGCCTGGACGGAGGCGAGGACCAGATCGTCGCCGGAGCTGGGTTCTCCGACTGATCGGGCCCGGCTAGAGGGTCTCTCCCCGCTCCGGCAGGTGGCTCGAGACCTTCCGCCAGGCGTGCAGGAGCCGCTCCCGGCTAACTCGGCCGGGCCGAGGCGCGAAGAGGATCCCCAGGACCACGCCCAGTAGGACCCCGCGCCGGACTCCCCGGACGTAGCGTCGGGCGGGCCTGAGGATCTCGTCATCCACCGCGTCCGTGAAGGCGCGGATCCGCTCCTGTGGAGTGCGCTCGTCGACTGCCATCAGTTGTGGTCG
Source organism: Candidatus Dormiibacterota bacterium (assembly GCA_003132265.1). Taxonomy (GTDB): domain Bacteria; phylum Chloroflexota; class Dormibacteria; order Aeolococcales; family Bog-877; genus Bog-877. Next base: position 24,482 of record PKXE01000173.1, read on the forward strand.
TCGAACCCCGGCACCGTCGGCGGAACCGGCTTCTCGCTGCGCCCAGCCAACTCCACGAAACGCTCGGTGGCGCCCTGGGCGACCGGCTGGACCGCGCGGGCGACGCCGCCCGCCGCCTGGGCTGCCTTATCCAGCGCCGGCTGAGCGATTTGCCAGCCCTGCTGGACTTTCTCGCTCACGCGCTGCGAGGTCTCTCTTGTCCTGGTCAGCGTGCGCACCAACTTCTGGCGGGTCTCGCTGCCGGCCCTGGGCGCGGTCAGAACCCCGATCGCGAGACCGAGGGCCAATCCATGACTGAGTCCCTTGACATATCCCATTTGCTTGCTCCTCCCTGAGCGAGTGCCGTCTCCGGTATCAAAGCACGACCGCTCGGGATCTGAGCGCATCCTGATCCCGCTTGCTCAGCCGACCCCAGGACCGGGGGCGGCGGAGCGGTCGGGTCAGGGAATCGGGCGGCGGCGGTCGTCGGTCTCGACGACCCCGGTGCCATGGCTGCAAACCCGGTCGGCCCAGCCCAGATAGTTCTGGACGATGCGGACCGCGGAGGGGACCATGGAGCGCCGCCGGGCCTCCGCGGTGTCGGCGTGCACCGAAAGCGCCTCGTGGACCGCAACCACATGACGAGCGAATNNGCATCTCTCACATCAAAGAGGCAGGTCTTCCGCCGCCCATCGTGCAAGAACCCGCACTGCCAGGGATCGTAAAGCGAGTTACGAGCAGCAGGAAGGTCAGGATGGAGTCGACGGAAGGGGCGCTGGACCGGCGGCTTGCCGACGGCCTGCGCAACCATCAGGCGGCGCGGACGCGCCCCGCCCGAGGACCCCTGGTGCTGGCTTCGATCTCGAATTCGACCTGAGAACCCCTCGTCAGCGACTCAAAGGCTCCGCCTTCAACGCTGGAGCGGTGGAAGAAGTACTCGACTCCGTCCTCGGCCGCCAAGAATCCGAATCCACGCTCGTTGATCGACTTGATTGTTCCAATCGGCATCTGCAATCTCCCGTGCCGCAGCGCGGCCCTCCTCGCGAGCCTTATCGATCGGCCGGCTCGCGAGGCTAGCGGCGGCGAACGGTCCATCACAAACGGCGAAGGACGAGTCCAGAGTACCACAGGCGGCGCCAAGAGGCCGCGCTGGCCCCGCGCTCCCGGTCGGTGTCAGGATTAGCGGTGGGGCCGACGCAATCCCCTAAGACTCCAGGAGGTGAAGGCGATGGCTGAGGCGGTGATCGTGGCGGCCGGGCGTTCTCCGATCGGCAGGGCCGGCAAGGGGTCGCTGGTCGACTTCCGGCCGGATAACCTGGGCGCCTTCATCCTGACCCAAGTCCTTTCTCGCGTCCCCCAGTTGGACCCAGCCCAAATCGAGGACGTCCTCTGCGGCTGCGGGCTGCCCGGGGGTGAGTCCGGATTCAACCTGGGTCGGGCGATCAGCCTCCTGGCCGGGGTCAACTCCCCCGGGACCACCATCACCCGCTACTGCAGCTCCTCGCTCCAGACGACCAGGATGGCCTTCCACGCGATCCGGGCCGGCGAAGGGGACATCTTCGCCTCGGTCGGGGTGGAAACGGTGAGCCGCTTCGGCTACGGGATCTCGGACCCCCCGGACGCCCGCAACCCCCGCCTTCTGCCCGGCAATTCCGAGGGCTTCCCGGACCTCTACCTACCGATGGGAGTGACCGCCGAGAACGTCGCTGAGCGGGAGGGAATCACCAGGGAGGAGATGGACCTGTTCGCGGCCCGCAGTCAGAACCGGGCCGTCGCCGCCCAGGCCGATGGGTTCTTCGACCGCGAGATCATCCCGGTCACGACGCCGGACGGCCGGGTCATCGACCGGGACGATGGGCCCCGGCCCAACACCACCGCCGAGGTCCTCTCCACCCTCAAGCCCGTCTTCAAGGAGGACGGGCGGGTCACGGCAGGCAACGCCTGCCCCCTCAACGACGGGGCGGCGGCGGTGATCGTCATGTCACTGGAGAAGGCCGAGGAGCTGGGGATCACCCCGCTGGCCCGGATCGTGGCCACCGCGGTCGCGGCCCTGGAGCCGGAGTACATGGGCCTCGGTCCAATCCCGGCCACCGAGAAGGTCTTCGCGCGCAGCGGTCTCACCATGGACGACATCGACATCGTGGAGATCAACGAGGCGTTCGCGGCCCAGGTGATCCCCTCGGCCAGAGGCATCGGGCTGGACCCCATGGAGGATCGCCTCAATCCCTTCGGCGGCGCGATAGCGCTCGGGCATCCCTTCGGCATGACCGGCGCCCGGATCACCTGCACGCTGCTGAACGGGCTACAGACCCGGGACATGACCCTGGGCCTGGAGACCATGTGCGTCGGGGGCGGAATGGGGATGGCGATGATCCTGGAGCGGCTCTCTTAGGAGTGGCGATCCCGACGACCGAACCCGGCGGCCATGGCTACCAGCAGACAGGCCACCAAACCGAGGGCCATCGCCAGCAGTTGCAGCGTCAGGTGGTCGGCTCCGCCTGACCAGGAGAGGCCCAGGGCGACCAAGAAGAGCAGTCCGGCGGCGACCGCCAGGGGGACCCGCCGGGCCGGCCGCCAAGTAGGCACCCTCATAGACTACCGGCCGCCAAGCGCCGAATATTCCCGAAGGCCCAACGCACCCGACGGTCGGCACCGGACCGGAGGGAGAAGAACAGCCGATCGAGCTTGGTAGACTCGCTCCCCGGCCGAGCCGAGGTAGCTCAGTTGGTAGAGCACGGGTCTGAAAAACCCGGTGTCGGCGGTTCGATCCCGCCCCTCGGCACACTGATTTGAGATCAAATCTACACCAAAACCCACTATTGTGGCCGCCGATGGCCCCAAAGATGGCACCAAACTCCGAGATCCAGAGAGACGCAAGGGGACATTTGAGCTGAGCACAGGTCCAAAAACCCGTGCGTTTTCGAGCCTCCGTCGGCTAGCGGGGAGACGCTGTCCCTACGATGCAAGACGTGGCTAAGCAGCTGAAGGGAGCCCACGTCAGAGAGGAGGCCTAGTCAGAGAGGAGGCCTAGTCAAGTCCCATCGATTGGT
>PKXE01000034.1 GCA_003132265.1 Candidatus Dormiibacterota bacterium
GACCTTTGGGGCTCCGATTTCCCGATCTCCCTGTCTTCTGAGGTGAGCCCGGAGATTCGGGAGTACGAGAGAGCGTCGACGACGGTAATCAACGCGTACCTTCAGCCCGTCATGACCGGATATTTGAGCACCCTGGCTGGGCAGCTCGCTCAACAAGGGTACAAGGGCCGTCTTTACGTCATGTTGTCCAGCGGGGGAGTAACCACCACGGATGTCGCGGAGAGATTCCCCGCGCGCATGTTGGAGTCGGGCCCCGCCGCCGGCGCGCTGGCCGCTGCGCACATCGCGACACTGGCTGAGATGCCTAGCATTGTGGCGATGGATGTGGGGGGCACTACGGCCAAGGCTTGCCTCGTAGAGCGGGGCCAACCGGCGAAGTCCACCTGGTTTGAAGTGGCGCGGGTGGCACGGAACCAGCGGGGCAGCGGGCTGATTCTGCAGCTCCCGAGCATCGACCTGATCGAGATCGGCGCTGGGGGGGGGTCGATTGCGTGGCGGGATGCGCTGGGCTCGCTGCGTCTGGGTCCTCAGTCGGCGGAGTCCCGCCCAGGTCCCGCCAGCTACGGATTCGGAGGACGGCAGGCCACGGTAACGGACGCTAGCCTTCTTCTCGGATATCTCAACGCCGAAACTTTTGCGGGCGGCAAGCTGCGACTACACCGTGAGGAAGCTGAGTCAGCGGTCAGCGCGATCGCCGCGGAGGTTTCGATGTCTGCCGAGGAATGTGCCCTCGCCATCTTCGAACTGGCCAATGAAGCTATGGCCGACGCGGTACGGGTGCATCTGGCGGAGCGCGGGTACGCCCCGGAGTCAGTTGCCATTGTTGCCTCGGGAGGAGGAGGGCCTCTTCACGCGGCNNACGTCGCCCAAAAGCTGGGGGTGCGCCGAGTGCTCGTCCCGCCGCGGGCGGGAGTCTTGTCGGCACTGGGACTGCTCGTCACGCCCATCGCCTTCGAACTGTCTCGATCGGGTGCCCAGCGGCTGACCACTGAATCTGACTGGGAGGGGGTAGAGCACGTCGTCAGCAACCTCGAGCGGCAGGGAATCGAGCTTCTCCGCCTGGCCGGTGGCGACAACGCCGATCTCTCGCTTCAGCGAGCTGCCGACCTGAGGTGGGTCGGCCAGTCGCACAGCGTGACCGTGGACCTGCCGCCGGGCCCCTACGATCGAAGCGTGTTGACCGAGGTGATCAAAGCCTTCGATCGGATTTGCGACCGCGTGTACGGCGCAGCCCTGGAGCACACCACGCTGGAGGTCCTCACCTGGCGGGTAACCGCCCGCGGGCCGGCCCCAATGAGTGGGCTGCGAACACACCAGGAGGCCTCTGTCGGAAGTACGGTGGGGGAGAGGCTCACTTGCTACCCCCAGGCGGGGTGGATCCCGGCGTCAGTGTTCACCCGGAGCTGCCTGTCACCTGGGTACAGCGCCGAAGGCCCGGCCATCGTGGAGGACTGGGACTCGGCGTGTTTAATCGGACCCGGAGACCGGTTCACGATCGACGAGCAGTCGAACATCGACATCTCGATTGCGGGCGCTTGAGCCCATGAAGCCGATGGTCACCGCGCTACCCGCAGCCATTCTCCCGGAGGCCGTTCGCCAGCGACTCATCAGCATCGCCGAGGAGGCCGAGGCTGTCATTCTGCGGACTGCATTCTCCTCGTCCATCGCCGAGGCTCAGGACTTCTCGGCTGGCATTTACGACTCCGAAGGTCAGCTTCTGGGGCAGTCCCGTAGGGCAGTGGGGGCCTTCATTGGCACCGTCGGACAGGGTCTCCGGACGATTCTGAGAGAGTTCCGTCCGGACTCCCTTGAGCCGGGTGACGTGCTCGTCACCAACGATCCCTGGATCGGTGGTGGTCACATCCCAGACGTCCTCTGCATTCGGCCTGCCTTCTCAGGAGGGCGGTTGGTGGGTTTCGCTGCGAACATTGCGCACGTCTCTGATCTGGGAGGGCGGCCGTCAGCTGAGGCCAGCGACGTGTTTGAGGAGGGGCTCCTGATCCCCCCCACCTTCCTACATCGAGCGGGACAGCTGAATGAAGAGCTGCTGCGATTCGTGCAGTCCAACAGCCGTCTACCCAAGCAGGTGATCGGTGATCTTCACGCCCTGAGTGCGGCCAATGCTTTGGTCGAGAGGCGGATCGATCAGATGCTGCGGAACTATGGTATCGACGACCTAGCGTGGATTAGCCAGCGGCTCCAGGACGGGGCTGAGGCGGCGATGCGCGAGCGAATCGCGCAGTTGCGCCCTGGAACCTACGTCGGAGAGGCGACTTCCGACGGCTTTGACCAGAGCCTGCTCATCCGCGCTGGGGTCACAATCCATGCCGACAGCATCCACGTCGACTTCACAGGGACCGCCGATCAGGTCAGATGGGGAATGAACACCCCCTTCAACCTGACGTACGCGGAGACGCTTTACGCTCTCCGACTGGCGCTCGGGAGCGACATTCCACTATTGGAGGGTTCGCTTCGGCCATTCACCGTCTTCGCCCCTGAAGGGTGTGTCCTGAACGCGCTCCGTCCGGCGCCGACGATGATTCGGGTGACAGTCGTCCAGAACGTGGTGGGTGCCATCATGCNNGCAGTCAGCCCGCTGGTGCCGGAATGCGTACCCCGCTCACGGGTGTCCGCCCACTTCGGAGGCATCTGGGCCATTCGGTTCCGGGGCGTTTACCGCACGATCCCGAAGACCTATCAGCACGGAGGGCCCGGGCACGTCGGGGGCTCCTATGCCGAGGTCTACTTCTTCAACGGAGGCATGGGAGCGACCGGAGTGAGCGACGGGCGCTCAGCCACCTCCATGCCGGTGAACTGCGCCAACGTCCCCATCGAGATCATGGAGTCACGCACGCCGGTGATGTTCGAGGCTAAGCGTCTCATTCCTGACTCGGGCGGCCCCGGCCGATTTCGGGGAGGTCTAGGCCAACTCATAGAAATCAGAGTTCTGAGCGACGTGCCCGTGGACTTCATTCCCGGGACGAACGACCGCATGGTCAATGCGCCGTTCGGTCTGTTCGGGGGCAAGTCGGGAGGCGGGGGGCGTATGGAGGTGGACGGCTCCCCCTGNNCGCAAGCAGTCGGCCTGGACCAGATCATCCGCGTCGCTATTCCAGGCGGGGGTGGAGTCGGAGATCCCCACGAGCGGGATCCCGAAGCCGTCCGAAGTGACCTCCACGACCGTCTGATCAGCACCCAGAGTGCCATCCGCGACTACGGACTTGATGTAGGAGCAAATCACGAGGAACCAAACACCGTCAAGGAGGAGTAAGATGCGGAACCGCGATCGGATAGGGGTCCGACCAAGAGTCGGAGGGGCGGTCATCATCTCGGGGTGTGTACTTCTTACATCCCTCGGGTACGGATCGACAGCCTTGGCAGCTACAGGCCATAAGCTGGCCAAGATTCCCAAGGCGGGGACTACGCTGGTCTTCGAGGATTCGGGCGGCCTCCTTCTTCAAGAAGAGATGCAGGTGTTCATCAAGCCCTTCGAAGAGGCCACTGGCATCAACGTGGAGGTCGAATCCCCCGTGAACTTCCCGGCGGTCCAGACCCAGGTGGCTGCCCACCATGTGTCTGTCGACCTCGTAGAGTTCAGCTCAGAGTACGCCCAAGAATACTGCGGCTCAGTCCTGCAGAATATCGATAAATACTTCGACATGTCCCAGTACTACGCCAACTACATGGTCAGCAAGTGCGGCGTGCCGGAGTCGACATTTGTCCACGAATTTTTCTACGACAAGAAGGACTTTCCCACTAATCCACCAACCACGTGGGCGGATTTCTTCAACGCCACGAAGTACCCTGGCCAGCGAGCGGTCTGGAACAGTGGGGACGGTACCAACTACGAACAGGCCTTGTTGGGAGCTGGGGTGTCGGCGAAGCATCTGTATCCCCTCAACTACACATTGGCGTTCAAGGAGTGGGACAAGATCAAATCGAGCCTCGTGTACTGGAATACCGCCGCCGAGGCTATCCAGATGATGCAGTCTCAGTCCGCGCCGATTATCGATGCATGGGGACCCTTCGCCACAGAGGCGGTCATCAACGGAGCCTCTAACTACGTCGCCGAGCCGGCGAATCCTATCTTCCTCAACAACCAGTTCATGATTCCCAAGGGGGCTCCAGACCTCGGAGCGGCGTTGGAGTTCATTCGGTTCGCGACCACGACGGCGCGGCAGCTAGCACTGGTCGAAAGCTATCCCGAGGGTCCAACCAACAAGGCTGTCCAGCCAAAGACTTTTGCCAATGTGATATTGAAGCG
>PKXE01000014.1 GCA_003132265.1 Candidatus Dormiibacterota bacterium
TTCGGCGTCCCCACCCTAGTCTTGGATGCCGGCGCCGGGCCCGGAGTCTTCGGCCCCGTCCTGACCGAGGTGCCAGGCGATGACGAGTCCCGGGAGCTCCTCCGGGACATCCTCCGGATGACCCGGAGGAGCTACTTCTTTGAGCTGAAGCGAGACCGAGAAGGCCATCCGCCGAAGACCGGCGCCTGACGCCCCCAGAACGTAGTCCCGCGCGGCTCCGGGAGCCTCCATTGGGCGCCGTTTGCGCGTGAGGCGCTGCCGGCGGGTGTCTGCCGCGTCGCCTGGCCCGACCGGGCGTTCTCGACCACTGGACCTCTGGCCATATTGACCACGGCAGAAGGGACGATCTTGGCCAACCCCGGCCGTACTGGCTCGGACGGAAGTCTTCATCAGGACTTCCTCTTTGCTGCTGAGGAACGGTGAGCCTCAGGGACACAGACCGTTAGCGCGGCTGCATGGATCTCGACCACGAGAGCGAGCCCCGGCGGGAGCGGATCACCGTCAATCTCGCGTGGCTGGGACTTCTCCGTAGTGACTTCAACTCGGCGCGCCTGGAACGTCTCTAGCCCCCCTCCCCCGGGCCGGCGTCCGATCAGGTTCGCCAAGAGTCGAGCCCAGTCTAGAAGTCGGCGAGGAGCTATCAAAGCCACGTCTAAGACCCCGTCGTCGGGCACCGCTGAGGGCAGCAGATGGATCCCTCCGGGCAGCCGACCTACGTTGGCGACCAGGACCGAGCGCACCTCTCGTTCGATAGGGCGACCTCCGTCCAGCCTGACCTGGGCTGAGAATCTGGGCTCTACGAGATGCCGCAGCACGCTGGCAGCGTAGGCGGGCCAGCCAAGCCGATACTTGGCGCTGTTCGAAGTGTCGGCCAGCATCTGGGCGTCCAGCCCGATCCCTGTCGCCACGGTGAACGGCCGGCCCTCCACGTCACCCAAATCGATTCGGCGCCGTCCCCCTCGGGTGGCTAGGCGAACGGCGCCGACGACGTCGATGGGCAAACCCAGATTGCGGGCCAGCAGATTCCCCGTTCCGGACGGAATCACCGCCAGCGCCGTCTCGGTTCCCGCCAGGGCCGCAGCGACCGCCCTCACGGTTCCGTCCCCTCCGCATACGAATACGACCCGTGCTCCCGCTGCCAGCGCCTCGCGGGCGGCATGCTCTCCGGGATCGGCGAGGGTCGTCTGCAACCACAGTGGTTCAGGCCAGCCATCGGCCGCGAGCGTCTGGACGATCGACCTTCGCAAGGCCGCTTGGTTGGTGACGCGGGCCGGGTTAACCAGGACGGCACTGTCGCTCATCCCTCGACCCCGACATCCAGCTGACCACCTCCGCGAGGACCGCGAAGGAACGCCGTCGATAGAGCCGACAACCCTCCGAGGGACGGGTATCCGTAGTCCGGTCTCGCGATCCAAGCGCCACACTCTCTGGTGATCTGAGACACTCCCCCTCACCGTACGCCGGTAGCAATGGTGCCCAGCTAGGCCGCGACTGCTGCAGCGGGTCGAGTCAGCGGGTGGCCGACCTATCCTGAGCCGCCTGATCCGAGAAGGCCGCCCCAACCGCCGGCTGAGATTGAAGAGATGGAGGCGACTCCGGGAATCGAACCCGGGATCGCGGTTTTGCAGACCGCTGCCTTACCACTTGGCTAAGTCGCCGCGTCCAGCAGGGATTGTACCTGCCAGTCCGGCGGCCTACCCTCTGAGCATAGGCTACGCGAGACGGTGGCGACGATTCGGACTGATAGGAGAACATCCGCGATGGGCGAGACCAGAGCCGAGGCGGTACTCCTGCGACAGCAAGGGCCTGTGACCCAGCTGGTGCTGAATCGCCCCCTGAGCCTGAATGCAATCGATGAGGAGATGGCGGCACAGCTCCGCGAACGCCTCGAGTTCGTGGGAGCAGATCATGAGTGTCGCTGTCTGACCATCACCGGGGCAGGGCGTGGGTTCTGCGCAGGCCAGTCCTTAGCCGGCGGCGAGACCGCGGACGCTATCCCGCGAGACATCGCGGGGCTCATTCGAAGTCGGTATATCCCCATCATCGTCGGCATCCGGGCTCTTCCAGTCCCGGTAGTAGCCGAGGTCAATGGCATTGCCGCAGGTGCTGGGTTCGCGCTGGCTCTGGCGGCCGATATCCGGCTGGCAGCGGCGAACGCATGGTTCAGCTGCGGCTTCTCCAAGATCGGATTGGTGCCCGACTCTGGAACGTCGTTCTTCCTGACCAGGTATCTGGGCTTATCCAGGGCCTTCGAGATGGCGGCCACGAGCCGGCGGATCTCAGCTGCCGAAGCCCTGTCCCTCGGCCTGGTGTCCCACGTTTTCCCGGCCGGTACCTTCCCAGAGGACTGCCTGGCCTTCGCTCAGCAGTTGGCAGCGGGACCGACCCGAGCCTTGGCGCTGACCAAGAAGGCTCTCAGCCTAGGGATGGTCCAGAATCTCGAGGATCAACTGGAACTTGAGGCAGAGCTGCAGCAGGAGGCCTCCGAGACCGACGACTTCAGAGAGGGCATCGCCGCCTTCCGCCAGCGAAGAGAGCCCCGCTTCGAAGGGAGGTAGGCGACGGCACTGGCACGCGCGCAGCGCTGGAGTCAGTGCGCGGAAGACACACAGTGGACGCCTGGCCCCGAGCGATCGCTCACCTTGGGACCGTCAGAGGTGGTGGATCGAGTGCCCCACGGTCGCGCGGATCGCGGATCGAGGAATCCTCGCATCCCGCTCCAAGCAGAATGATCGCCCCAGTAGAGTGCGGTGAAGCAGATGCTTCTGGCGCCGACTCCGGAGGCCGCCGGTTCGGGCTCGCCGGTCAGATCAGGCTCCCCAAAGGGCCACGCTTCAGCTCAAGCCATTGCCTACGCACCATTTCGTATCATGCCCGAGGTGCCACCCGAAACCGGCCTCCAGCATCAGAGCGTTCTCCGAGCAGGCGCTGCCGACCCCGGGTTTCGGCGATCCACGAGTAGTCGAACCGAGATCTGTAGCGGGCCATGGCCGGATTCGCGTGCCTCAAGGGTGACGCTCCACGTCGGTGAGATCGCCTCCGGGCGAGCGGCACGGACCCGGGGTGCCCAACGACCTCTCAAATCGTCTCCCGCTCAGTGGACGGAAGGCTGGCTCGACACTGCTGCCCCCGGCCAGAGGCCGGTCAGCGATGCGCGCTAGTCGGATCGGGCACCGCCCCAGTCCCACTCACGCCGGCGGGGTACGACCGCTGGCCCTCCAGGACGTGCCCGCGAAGGCGGTTGCGAGGTCGTGAAAAGCGTGCGATCTCGAGCGCTTGTGTGGACACGCCGACCGCAGTTGTCCTTCAACCTCACCAGTCATCTACCAGCGCTCTATCTAGGTATCGTCGCCCTTTCGCTGCTGCCCTACTTCCTCCTCCAGGCGCCGTTCAAGACTCCAGACGCCGCCGAACAATTCGCGAAGGCACTCGCGATCACTTCCGGACACTTGGTAGGAGCGCAACAGGCTAACGGCCATTCCGGGTTATGGGTGCCCAGGTCGATTGCGCAGCTCTTTCAAGCCTTCAACAATGTGGGGCCGGTGTACGCCCGCAACTTCACGCTCGGGGAGCACCTTCATTGGACTGGCTCGCAGGTGTTCCTGTCGAGTACCCACAGCATCATCACCCCATTCACGTCTTCGGCATACGCTCCGTACGCCTATTTGCCCCAAGCCGCGGCGATCCTTGTAAGTCGCTTTCTAAATACGTCCCTCCTCGCCTGCTACTATCTAATGTGCGCCTTCAATGCGCTTTGCGCTGTGGCCGTCTCCTACGTGGCGCTGCGGCTCGCCCGTGTAGGCCGCCCACTGCTATTCGGCATTCTGTGCTTGCCCACCACTCTGTCCTTGTTTTTCTCCGTCTCTCAGGATGGACTAATCATCGCCCTGGGCGCCCTCGTGTTCGGCCTTGCCTCCCGATTCGCAACCGCGTCATTCCCCGATTACAGAGCGTACCTTCGCGCGGTGATCGCCATGGACGTGGTCGCTACGGTTCTGGTGTCCGCGCGTTTCGTGTACATCCCCCTCCTGCTCCTGCCGATTCTCATCAAGCCGCCGGTCGCTCTGAGTGGCCGACTAGCTCCCGCGGGCCGTCAGGGATTTCTGGCCACGCTCTGGTCAGAGATGCGGGCCCGACGCACGGCGATCCTCCTCAGCATCCTCTGTGTCCCCATCTCCCTAGCGTGGACGGTAGTCGGCTTCGCTGTTCACTATTACGGCAGTGTCTACCCGGGCGCCTCGGTATACCGCCAGCTACGGTACGAGGGTGCCCATCCGGGTTTGGCCGCAAACGCGATTCTGTCAGCCATCTCGGGCCAGTCTCGCCTGTGGTGGGAGTCCCTGCTGGGTACCCTGGGATGGCTCACGGTGCGGTTGCCTCGGTGGGTCTACATCGGGCTCACGGCGAGCCTCGTGCTGTTAGCGATCGTCGGGGCATTCCAGCACCCATTGGAGCGAGGTCGAGCGAGCAATACCGCTACACCAGGACAGTCTCGCGAGCCCACGCCCACCCTGTTGCCACTGACCTGGACCATTGCAGCGGCGGGTGTGATCGTGCTCAGTTGCCTGCTGATCATCGAATCTCAGTATTTGATTTGGACGCCCGTTGGCCTCGGTACGGTTCTGGGAGTGACGGGACGCTACTTTCTTCCGATCTTACCCCTCGCAGCCTTTCTCGTCCCGCAGATTCCGGTCCAGCTGCGACGCGCCCTATCAAATGGCGCGGTATCGGCAGTGACCTTATGTTTAGTCGTAGCCGAAGCCACAGTCGCAGTCAGCTTCTTGTTCGCCTACTGGCTACGTTAGCCGGGTAGCCGGTTGGGCCCGCGTGATGACCTGCCTCAGCCACTGGCGCCGCAGCTCGGCCCAGGGAAACTGGCCCGCGCGTCCAGACGAAGTAGGCGGCAGGTGCGG
>PKXE01000059.1:0-3712 GCA_003132265.1 Candidatus Dormiibacterota bacterium
AACGGCAACGCAGGGTACGCTCGCAAGTGGTCGCGTGGCTGGCTTCGGGGTCTGGCGCGTGACCTGGTACCGGGAACGCGCTATTGCCCCCGGCGTCTATTCCTTGTAAGGTCCGGGACGCCATCGCCGAGCTGACCCGGACGGATGGCAAGAGGTTCTGCCCAGGAGACCAGGAGAACATCGGCAGTTCAAACACCCGACGAAGCGAGGCCAGGTGACGATAGCTGGCCCGTCCGGTGACGATCTTGCCGCGGGAACTCCGGGGAGCATACGGAGGCAAGCCGGACTGTCTCGACGGGGAAGGCCGTGAGGATGGAAGAGCCCGAGACCCGACTCAGCTACGCAGTGGTGATTGAGCCCACAGCCGCCGGGTACAGCGCCTTCGTCCCAGACCGGCCGGGATCCGTGGCCACGGCCCGCACCACGGGCGAGGTCACCCGCAACATCGAGAGCGCCATCACTTTGCACCTGGCTGGGATGCGTGAGGACGGCGAGCCNNGTGGTCCCGCGAGGTCGTCGCAAGACCGCCGGCACAGACCACTAAGAGCGCTAGTCAGTCAGCTCGTCAGTCAGTCGAGTTGAGTAGTGCTCTCCCGTGATCTCAGAGAAGGCAGTTTAGTAACCTGCTGGCCGGGAGTTCGAATCTCCCCGTCGGCTCAGCCCGGCAGCACCCGTTTTGCGACTGGGCGGCTCTCGAGGACGGTCGCCTTGCTACCGTCCTCGAAGGGATGCGGCGCCTCGTGACCGCCCGACCCCATCTGAACGATTCCGCGGTCGCATTATTACGGAGCGCGAAGGAACTAGGCGTGGAGGACGAAGAGATTCGCAAAGCCATCGGTGCCCGGCTCGACGGAGCACTCACGCCGGGCAGCTAGTTGACTTGGTGCTCCGGTCATCTTCCGACTTGCCCCAGTCGCGATGACGGCTCTCCCCCGAGGGGGGCCAATCGACGGACGACAACCGCGTCAGGTCTGTGGCGAGCCGCCGGTCTCCTGGTAGCGGGCCACTGAGAATCCCAGCACAATCGGGATATCGAGGGCGAAGATCACCAGGATCGTGGTCATCAGCACCAGCAGAGCGCCCCTCGTCTGGTCGATGATGAAGACGAACTCCAGCATTCCCGCGATTACCACGTACGCCACCAGAGCCCAGCCGCTGACCTGGAAGAAACGGTCCCACGCGAAGTCCGGCAGTCGTAAAAGCATGGAGATAGCGACCAGCAATACGACCACCCCGGCGGCCACCAGCACGATCGGGAGCGCGAGTGGCGCCTGATGGGGTAGGTACGCTGCCAGGTAGATTCCGCTCGCAATGACGAGGGCCATTGATGTGACCGCCGCCTCCGTGATCGGGGGTAAGTGACGGGCGGGCGCTGATCCCGTCTCGTTCACCACGTCGCGATCCTAGTCATGGTGATCAGGATGGCGATCTGCATCAGCCCGGTGATGCCGGCCGTGTAAATGAACCGGCGCATCAGCTTGGCGATCAGCAGTCCATTCGGCCTGGGCTTCTTGAGCTCAAACAAGACCGCCAAGTTGGCGGGCTCCAGGAGCCCAAGGGCGATCACCGCCATCACCCCGACCACGATGAGTGAGGCCACCAGCCACCAATGGTTGGGGTAGGGAACCGCAAGGTTGCCCAAGTTTCGGGCCAACTGCAGCCCAGAGGCCAGGGTCAGGACCACCAGGGTGGGCATGATCAGCACCATCTTGGGCATGAACCGCATGGAGAACTCCACCCGGGCGGGCACCGACATCCGGCCGATGATGGGCCCGATCACCAGTCCCACGAAGAGATCAATACCGGTCCACAGGCCGCCTCCGGCGACGTGGATGAAGTCGAGTGCCCAGAGCCAGTTCCCGACGATGGCCGCCACTAGGAAGGCCAGCGCGGCTGCCACAATCGGCAGTCCAGCGACCGGAACGATGGTCACCCGGGATTGGCTTGCGCTGCTCGCTGCTGAGGTGGCTGGTGAAAGCGGGAGATCTCGGACCGCGTCTGCCACTTTCTTTCTCCCTTCGCAGTTGCTCCAAGCGGGTCGACCGGGGCGTCCCCCGCAGCGCTCTGATATTACGGTCTGCGCGAGGGGCGCCGGCAGCGGCCCGGCCCGCCTCCCGGGACGTCGGGCCGGGGACGGTCTCTTGGTCCCGATGAGCGTCGCTCGAGTTGAGCCGTAGAAACCTGGGCTCGGGGTCAAGCTGAGTGGTGACCAACAACAACGACCGCTTCTGACTCAAAATGTGCCGATGGCCCCCGCCCTTGCCTGGCAGGAGTTGGCTCAAGGAGTCTTCGTACTCCCCTGGGAGCCTTTCCGGTTGAACGTGGGTTTGGTCCTGGGCCAGGAGCGGGCAATTCTGATCGACACCGGTGCCTCGCTGGACGCGGGGCGGGAGATCGTGAAGCTGGCCAAGAGCCTGACCGAGCTTCCCCTCGGGGCGGTGAACAGTCACGATCACTTTGATCACTGCTTCGGTAACGGGGCCCTCGACGCGGAAGTGATCTGGAGTCACCGGCTCTGCGCCGAGCACCTGCGCTGGGATGGGGAGGAGCAGCAGCGCGAAGTGATCAGCCAACTCCGATCAACTGACCCCGAGACAGCTGAGCAGGTGGCGGCCAGCACCATCGTCAGCCCGGGGTGCTTGATCGATGACGAGGTGGACCTCGATCTCGGGGAACGGCTAGTGACCCTGATCCACCCGGGTCGGGGCCACACCGACAACGATGTCGTTGCCTGGGTCGCAGGCGAGCGGATCCTCTTTGCGGGCGATCTCGTCGAGGAGGGTGCGCCGCCCTCGTTCGAGGATTCGTTCCCGCTCGAATGGCCCGACTCGCTCGCCCCGCTCTTGGCACTGGACCCCGACAAGGTCGTCCCCGGCCACGGAGCGGTCGTCGATGCGGCTTTCATGCGCCGGCAGCAGGTCGACCTGCAACAGCTTGCCGATCTTGCCCGCAAAGGGTTCAGGAACTCGCAGCGGCCGGCAGAGTTCGACGTCGACACCGCCTTTCCCGGGCGCCCGGCCCAGACCGCCATCCGCAGGGCCTACAGCCAGCTGACCGCAGCCAGCACCGGGGCGTGGGTGGAGCGCCAGCCCGGCTGATCGGGACTCGGGCCAAGTCCTTCGGAGCAATGAACAGCCCTGAGTTGAGCCTGCGGCGCTGCCCGCACCCTCGCCCGAAGTCTGCCCGACCCAACACCGGGGTATATCACCACCGTGGGGGGACAATCGCGTTTACTTCTGCCCGTATGCCACGCTCCCGTTCCGCTGCCGCCGACAGGGATCGAACGCGTTCCTTGGTGCCTTCCGGGGCGGCTCCCGTCGACCGGGGAGGCGCCCAGTCGGGGGTGGCCGGGGCTAGCTCGCGGTTCCACTTCGAGACGCCGTGGCTGAGGGACTTTTACAATCCCACGCACGAATGGCGCCGTCTCTTCGCCGAAGTGATGGGGACTTTCCTGCTGGTGGTGGTGGCTGCCGGGGCCTCGGTCGTAGACGCTCTTAGCCAAGGGGTGGTGGGACGCGGGGCGGAGGTGGTCGCTCCCGGCCTGATGGTGATGGCGATCATTCTTTTCATGGGCAAGGTGTCGGGCGCCCACCTCAATCCGGTGGTCAGTTTGGCCTTCGCCCTGCGTCGGGACTTTCCCTGGCGCAAAGTTCCCGCCTACGTGATCGCCCAGATCGCGGGCGCCACCTTGGCTTGCCTCTTCCTCTCGGCG
>PKXE01000059.1:3800-8206 GCA_003132265.1 Candidatus Dormiibacterota bacterium
TAGGGCTGGTCAGCACGATCCTAGGGACCGCATCGGGCGCCCAGAACGTGGGCCCGCTGTCGGCACTAGCGGTGGGCGGATACATCGCCCTGGCCGGGCTTTGGGCGAGCCCGATCAGCGGCGCGTCGATGAACCCCGCGCGCTCGTTCGGACCTGACTTNNTGATCCACAACTTCGCCAACTACTGGGTCTATCTGGTCGGACCCTTCCTAGGGACTCTCCTCGCCGTGGGCGCCGCCCGCATCCTGAGGGGACCCGGAGGCCGGGATCCCAGTGCCGTGCTAGCAGCCCAGGGGGCAGAGGGTGGACTCACGCCGACCAACACCGTCGTTCCCCCTGAAGGGACAACGACTTAGGCTACTTGTTTCAGGCGGCGGAGGAGTGGCGAGTTACCTGACTAGAGGAGGTCCCTCATGACCAAGAATGAGCACTGGAAGTCGGACCCTGATCCGCCCGACTTCCCTGCGGCTAGCGACTACCNNGGGGGAGTTGCTTTCGCCAGTCCTGCTGGTTCGGGGGCGCCTGTCCCGGGACCTGCCCCTCACCAGCGCGGATGGCTATTACCGGGTCTGTGACAGCTACCACCTCGACGAGGACGCCCTGATCCCGTGCCACTTGGCGGAAGGCCCGTTAGCCTGAGGCAACGGCGTGGCGCCGACCCGTCGAAGATGACGTATCTTGCAGGCGTGGAGCGCGCCGCTGGACCGGAGGAGGGTTCCCTGCTCTGGGAACCTCGACCGGAGAGCTTCGAGAAGTCCCGGATGTCCGACTATTTAGGCTGGCTGGAGCGGGAGCGCGGGCTTTCGAAGGTTGGCTACCAGCAGCTGTGGGAGTGGTCGACCACCAGCATCGAGTCGTTTTGGGATTCGATTTGGAGCTACTTCGGAGTCGTCGGAGACCGCGGCCTGGGATCGGTGCTGGAGGGCCGGACCATGCCCGGCGCACGCTGGTTTGAGGGAGCCTCGCTCAACTATGCGGAGAACGCCTTGCGAGGGCCCCTCGGAGGGGAAACAGCGCTGGTCGCTTACTCCGAGCTTCGCCCTCCACTTCAACTGAGCGGCGACGAGCTCCGCCTCCAGGTAGGTAGCGTGGCCGCCCATCTGCGCCAGATGGGGGTCGGAGTCGGGGACCGAGTCGCTGCCTATCTCCCCAACATTCCTGAGGCGGTCGTCGCCTGCCTGGCCACGGTCAGCCTGGGTGCTATCTGGTCGAGCTGCTCACCGGATTTCGGGGAGCGGGCGGTGCTGGACCGATTCCAGCAGATCGGGCCAAAGGTGCTGTTCGCCGCCGACGGGTACCGCTATGGAGGGCGCGACTTTGACCGGCGCGGCCTGGTGGAAAAGCTGGAGTCGAGCCTGCCGTCCCTCGAACAGCTGGTGGCGGTGCCGTACCTCTTCAGGGAGGGGGCGGAGCCGCGCCCGGGAAGGAGGAGCTGGGCTGAAGTGGCGCGGGATGCGCAAGAGCCTGAGTTCGCGGCGGTTCCCTTCGACCATCCCCTCTGGATCCTCTACTCCTCAGGCACGACCGGATTGCCCAAGCCGCTCGTGCACAGCCACGGAGGCATCGTCCTGGAGCACCTCAAAGTCCTCGGGCTGCACGCCGACCTGGGTCGGGGTGACCGGAGCTTCTGGTTCACCACCACCGGCTGGATGATGTGGAACTACCTGATCAGCGGGCTTCTGGTTGGAGCCAGCCCGGTTCTCTACGACGGCAGCCCCGCCGAGCCCGATCTAGGGCGGCTTTGGAGCGTGGCCGCTGATGCCGGGGTCACCCACTTCGGGACCAGCGCCGCTCACCTGAGCGCCTGTATGAAGTCGGGAGTGCGACCTGGCGAGCAGTTCGACCTCACCAGTCTGCGGTTCCTGGGCTCGACGGGTTCGCCGCTCTCGCCGGGAACTTTCGAATGGGTCTACCGGTCGGTGAAGCAGGATCTGTGGCTGGCTTCACTGAGTGGCGGCACCGACCTCTGCACCGCTTTCGTCCTGGGCTGCCCCGGGCTGCCGGTGCGAGCGGGGGTGATCCAGTGCCGGGCCCTAGGCGCCAGAGTCGAGGCCTTCGACCAGGGGGGGAAGGCCGTCACCGATGAGGTGGGGGAGCTGGTGATCTGCGAGCCGATGCCGTCGATGCCAGTGTTCTTCTGGGGCGACGCTGAGGGGCGCCGCTACCGCGACAGCTATTTCTCCACGTATCCCGGGGTCTGGCGGCACGGAGACTGGATCCGCGTCCGAGTCGATGGCGGAGTGGTCATCTACGGTCGGTCGGACTCCACCGTCAATCGTCACGGGGTGCGGATGGGGACCAGCGAGATCTACCGGGTGGTGGAGGAGATCGGGGAGATCGAGGACAGCCTGGTGGTCGACATCGCTCAGCCCGAGGGCGATTCCTACCTGGCTCTCTTCGTGACCCTCGCCCAAGGGGAGGCGTTGACCGACCGCTTGGTGGCGGAGGTCAAGGCGGAAATCCGGAGCCAGGTATCGCCGCGCCACGTTCCGGACCTGGTCCAGCAGGTGGCCAGGATCCCCCGCACCCTGAGCGGTAAGAAGCTTGAGGTTCCGATCAAGCGGATCCTGGAGGGGGCGGCTCCTGAGCAGGTCCTGGATCTGGACGCCGTCGACGAGCCCGGCTCCCTGTCTCCCTTTGTGGAGCTGGCCCGTGTCCTCTCTGCCTGAGCGGGGCCGGTCCGGCCCATCCCTATCATCGATTGTCTTGAGAGTGATGAACTACGTCGCGGTGCGGAGCCTCGGAGGTGGCGCTGCTTCGGTGGGGGGTACCCAGTAGGTGTGGGGGAGAAGAGCGCGGCAGGCTGCCTTTGCGGCGGTGGCCCTGGCGGGAGGTGGCGCCGCGGCGGTGGCCACCCGCTTGGCGGTGCGGCGCAGCGAGGTGCGCTGGGCGCCGCCGGATCGGCGGCGCAGTCAGCCGTACCTCAGCGTTCAGACCATCGGCGACGGTGACGCCCCAGTTGTTCTGTTGCATCCGCTCGCGGGCTCGGCTGACTACTTCGGGTCGGCCTTCGACGAACTGGGCCAGCCCGGGCCCCTCGTGGTGCCCGACCTGCTCGGATACGGCTCGTCGCCTCGACCGGATCATGGCTACGGTCCTGATCAGCAGGTGGCCGCGGTGATGAGCAGCCTTGATCAGCTGGGCATCACCCGCGCCGCGCTCTGGGTGGGGCACGGCCTGGGGGCGGTCCTGGCGCTGCGAGCGGCGGCCACCCACCCGGAGCGGGTGCGGGCGGTGGTGGCGATCAGCCCTTTGCTCTACCGGGACTCGGCGGCGGCCCGCCGCCACCTCCGCCAGCTCACACCGCTGGAATTGGGCGGCCCGTTCGATCGCAACCTGGCCAATGCGATCTACGGGGGCCCGGGAGTCCGCCCGCGGTTGGCCGGCCAGCTGGCCCGGCTGTGGCGCGTTGACCTTCCAGGAGCCGAGCCCAGCCCCCAGTTGGCGCCCACCTCGACCGCCTACCGGGAGACCCTGGATAACTGCGTTCTGAGGGCGGACGGGTGGCGCTGGTTCGACCAGATCACCGCTCCCGTCCACATGGTGTTACCTGCCAAGGATCCGGTGCCGGACCCGCAACTCCTCTCCGAGCTGGCGGAGCGGCATCAGAATGTCAGCCTCTCGGTGCTGCCATTCGGGGACCACCGACTACCGCTGACTCACCCGGACGGGTGTCTGGCGGCCATCGACCGATTTCGCCGCGCGCCGGAGCTCGTCTGAGACAGCCCGGCTGGGCTCAGGGCTGGAGAGGCCCACCCCGCAGTACTCGCGGCCTCGTCGTCAGCTCACGGGCATCCCAGCTCAGCGATCCCAGCTAGGCTGCCCTGGCTGCGCCGTTGGTAAGCGGAGCAGGAGGTAGGTGCTCCGCTAATCTGAGCGCGCCTTGGGGCGTCGCCAAGTGGTAAGGCAGGGGACTTTGGATCCCCCATTCGAAGGTTCGAATCCTTCCGCCCCAGCCCTAGATTCGATCTCAAATCGAGGGTGAGCTACCCCCCTGGGGTATGCGTCCGGGAGGGGACTACAGCCATTTTTACAGCCATCAGGTTTTCCGGCTGGCCGGAAAGTGGCGTTCATCGCCTTCGGTGCGTCGGGTCTGCGCCGGAGATTTCGCTACGGGGCTGATCCTAGTGCAGGTGCTGCTGGTGGTGGCCACCGACCCGCGCTGCTCAGCTGGGCTGGCGCCAAGCCCGCCAGCCCAGCAGGGAGTAAAGGGTGGAGATCAGGGCACCCCAGGCCGCACACGCCAAGATGATGAGGGGCCAAGGGGCGCCCGGAACGGGTATGTGGGCCAAGCGAAGACAGAGGCTGACGGCCGCCACTATCGCCAACGCGAGAGCGATTAGAGCCAGCGTCCGCCTCGACCAACTAGTCGGAAGCCTTATCCAAGTCACCGACACCATTCTGCA
>PKXE01000109.1:0-11833 GCA_003132265.1 Candidatus Dormiibacterota bacterium
TTCGGCACGGCTCCTGGTCCGCTGGGTCCGTTGCTCAGGAACGGTGACCAGCCTCCGCCAGAGAGACGAGTCCCCACCGCTTGTGGGGGCTCCCGGCAGGGTGAATTCTCGCGCCGGGCGACGCGTGCTTCCTCCTGGTGGGACCGCCTCACCGAGAGCTAACCTTGAGTTGGAGCGTCGAAGACGGGCTCGCTCCCAAGGAGGAACCGACGTGTCCCTGACTATCCGGGAATGGCGCCGGTCGCCGACCGACCGAAAGGGCTTGCGGGTCACCGAAAGCGATGGCGAGGTTCGGGGAGCGCCACCTATCGCTGGGACGGGCCTGTCGGCTCGGATACTTACTCGTCCGTGCTTTCGAGACCGGGTTCGATGACCCGCAGCTCCTGGTCGCAGGCGTCACCGGGCATGGGGAGACCGCGAGTGGTGGGCTGGCGGTCGGGGCGGCAGCGTTCAGGTGAGCCACATTCCAGCGGCGGACAGGCCGGTGGGTGACTCCGGGCCCCAGCCCCTGGTCGACGCGTGGCTGGCGGATGTGGTGTTAGCCGACGGATCGACTGCCGCCATTCGCCAGCTCCGTCCGGAAGACGCAGAGCGGTTCGCGGACTTTCACTCGCGGCTGTCCAAAGAGAGCGTCCGGATGCGCTACTTAGGTGTTCGACCGCAACTGTCGCAAGTGGAGATAGACCGCCTGGTCCGCAGCGGTGACCCCGACCATCTGGCACTGGTGGCCGAGCGTGACGGTGCCATCCTGGGCATGGTTCAGTACGAGCGGGCCACGGGCAGCGAGGAGGCCGAAGTCGCGTTTGTGGTCGGGGACGCCCACCAGGGGTTGGGGATCGGCACCCTGCTCTTCGAGGAGGCAGCAAGTGCCGCGCGAAGACAGGGGATCAAGCGCTTGACAGCTGACACGTTACTCGAGAACCGGCGAATGCTGGAGGTTTTCCACAACGCAGGGTTCGCCTCCCGCTCGGTACTGGACACCGGGGTGATCCACCTGGTCATGGACATCGCCCCCACCGCCGAGGCGCTGGACGCTCTGGCTGAGCGCGACCGGAGTTCCGTGGTCCGTTCCATGGAACGCGTGCTGCGTCCACGCTCGATCGCGGTGATCGGAGCTTCCCGCGCTCCGGGAACAATCGGCCACGAACTGGTGGTCAATCTGGTGCGAGGCGGTTTCCAAGGACCCGTCTATCCGGTCAACCCCAAGGCGGCCTACATCGCCAGCCTGCCCTGCTGGGAGAGCGTCGAGGCCATCCCGAGGCAGGTGGACCTGGCGGTGGTCGCGGTACCAGCCGCGGCCGTGGAGGAGGCAGTCGATGCCTGCGGACGCAAGGGAGTCGGAGCTCTGGTAATCGTTTCCTCCGGCTTCGCCGAGACCGGTAGCGAGGGGGTGGCTACCCAGCGAGCGATTACCCGCCTGGCCCACTCCCACGGCATGCGGATGGTGGGCCCCAACTGCTTCGGAGTGCTCAATACCGAGCCGGCAGTCTCCATGAACGCCACCTTTGCGGCCGATGCACCCATCAGCGGTCGGCTGGGCTTTGGCTCTCAGTCCGGCGGGCTGGGCATCGCCATCCTGGGCGAGGCACGGGCACGAGGTATCGGCCTCTCCAGCTTCGTATCGATGGGGAATAAGGCCGACGTGAGTGGCAACGACCTGCTTGCCTGGTGGGATCAGGACGAGGCCACGTCCGTCGTACTGCTCTATTTGGAGTCGTTCGGCAATCCGCGCAAGTTCGCCCGGCTGGCCAGGCGGGTGAGCTCCCACAAGCCAGTCATTGTGGTGAAGGCTGGCCGATCGCCCAGCGGCCGCCGCGCGGCTTCCTCGCACACTGCCGCACTGGCCAGTACCGACGAGGTGGTAGCCGCGCTCTGCCGCCAGACTGGCGTCATTCGGGTGGACACCATTGAAGAGCTGTTCGACGTGGCCGAGGCCCTCGACGGGCAGCCGCTCGCCGCCGGTCGGCGGATTGGGATCCTCACCAACTCGGGTGGTCCCGGGGTTCTGGCCGCCGACTCATGCAGCAGCGTCGGGCTGGTGGTTCCCGAGCTCTCGGTCTCCGTGCGCCAGTCGCTCAGCGAGCTACTGCCGGCGTTCGGCGGGGTCGGCAATCCGGTCGACCTGAGTGCGAGCGCCTCCGCAGCGGTTTACGGCCGCGTTCTGGAGATCCTGATGGGATGTGGCGAGGTTGACGCCGTGGTCGCCATCTTCACCCCGCCGCTCGTAACCCGGACCGAGGATGTCGCTCAAGCCGTCGCCGACGCGGTCGACAAGGCGGCGGAGGCTGGCCGCCAAATCCCGGTCGTAGCCAGCCTGCTCGGGACCGAGGACGGCCGGGCACTGCTGCGCCAGCAACGACATCCGGTGCCGAGCTTCACCTACCCCGAGACCGCAGTACGAGCGCTGAGCCACGCCGTGGGCTACGCGGAGTGGCGTCGGCGGCCCAGCGGGGCCGAGCCCGTGCTTGAGGCGATCGACGCCAATGGAGCTCGCCGGTTGCTCGGAGCCGGGAGCGGCTGGGTTACCGGCGCCCCCGCGATGGCGGTGCTGGACCGCTACGGCATACCGACGGTCCCCAGTGTGGACGTCCACAGCGCCAGCGAGGCGGTCGAGGCGGCCCAGTCGGTGGACGGCCCGGTGGCGCTCAAGGCGATCGGTCCGAACCTGCTCCACAAGAGCGACGTCGGCGGGGTGCGCCTCGGGCTGAGGGGGGCTGAGGCCGTGTCCTCCGCGTACCTGGCAATGGCTAACAGCGTCGGTGAGGGCATGACTGGAGCCTTGGTACAGCCGATGGTCCAAAGTGGACTGGAGACGATCGTGGGCGCTGTCCAAGAGCCTGGATTCGGGCCGCTGGTGATCTTCGGGCTGGGCGGAACCACCGTAGAGCTCTTGGGTGACCACGTCAGCCGGCTCGCACCCCTGACCGACCTCGACGCGCGGGAGATGATCAGCGGGCTGCACGGGTCGGCGCTCCTGACCGGCTATCGCGGGTCGGCGGCGCTTGACGTTGACGCGCTCGCCGACATCCTCCTGCGGGTGAGCAGACTGGTCGAGGATCTGCCCGAACTCGTAGAACTGGACTGTAACCCGGTGATAGTCCTGCCCAAGGGAGCTCGGGTGGTCGATTCTCGCCTGCGGCTAGTGGCCGACCCGGTGACGCCACCCGAGGATACCCGCCCCCTGCGCTGACGGAGGCTGACGGCCCCGCTGACTCCGTCGGCGATGGCAACCCGCTAGCTGGCGCTGCCCGCTCAGTTGGGGTACTGTGGCGTGGGCATGGATCGACGTTCCGAATAGGAGGTTCGGTGGTGGCCCGACGCACGATCAAGAGTTGGCCGGTGCTCCGCCAGGTGGCCGAGGGAGACCCGCTTGGGCTGGGTCACAGCGCCCAGTCTGACCACAGCCGCAATTACCGTTCTAGGACCTCGACCGCCGAAAAGGTAGTGAAGTCGGTCTGCCCCTACTGCGCGGTGGGCTGTGGTCAGCTGGTCTACACCAACGGCCAAGAGATTATCCAGATCGAGGGCGACCCCGACAGTCCGCTCTCGAGGGGACGGCTCTGCCCCAAGGGCTCGGCCACCAAGGAGCTGGTCAACAGCGAACTGCGGGAGCTGCAGGTCAAGTACCGCCGTCCCCACGGCACCGCCTGGGAGCAGATCTCCCTCGACCAAGCCATGGACATGATCGCGGACCGGGTGATCGAGACTCGGAGTCAGACCTGGGAGGACCAAGACGAGCAGGGCCGGCCGCTGCGCCGGACCATGGGCATCGCCAGCTTGGGGGGCGCCACCATCGACAACGAGGAGAACTACCTCTGGCGCAAGCTCATGGTGGGCTTAGGGGTGGTCCAGGTCGAGAACCAGGCCCGAATATGACACTCGGCCACAGTTCCCGGTCTGGGAGCATCGTTCGGTAGGGGCGGAGCCACCACCTTTCCCGGCGACCTCCAGAACTCAGATTGCATCGTGATCATGGGTTCCAACATGGCGGAATGTCATCCGGTCGCCTTCCAATGGATCGTCGAAGCCCAGCGCAAGGGCGGCAAGCTGATCCATGTCGACCCTCGCTTCACCCGCACCAGCGCCATGGCCAACCTGCACGTCCCGATCCGGGCGGGCAGTGACATCGCCTTTCTGGGCGGCTTGGTGCACTACATCCTGGAACAGGAACGGTACTTCCGCGACTACATGGTGGCCTACACCAACGCCACCACCATCATCGACGAACGTTTCCTCGACACCGAGGACCTGGACGGGTTCTTCTCGGGCTGGAACGAGGAGTCGGGCACCTACGACACCTCCTCCTGGCAGTACGAGGGAGGGGTGATCCACGCGTCCGCCGGGGAACGCGGCGCCCCTCGCCCCCCGGCGGACGGGATCATAATCGAAGGGGCGCCTCCCCATTCGGACCCCACCCTGGAGCACCCGCGCTGCGTCTTCCAGCTGCTGCGCCGACACTACTCCCGCTACACGCCGGAGATGGTGGAGCGCGTCTGCGGGGTGCCCCAGCACAAGTTTCTGGAAGTGGCCGAGACGATCTGTGACAACTCTAATCGGGAGCGCACGACCGCCTTCGTCTACGCGGTTGGCTGGACCCAACACACCGTCGGCGTGCAGTTCATTCGGACCAGCGCCATCATCCAGCTCTTGCTCGGCAACATGGGCCGCACCGGCGGCGGGGTGATGGCGCTGCGGGGCCATGCCAACATCCAGGGGGCCACCGACATCGCCACCCTCTTCGATGTGCTCCCCGGTTACATCCAGGTACCGAGCGTCAAAGACTCCTCCAACCTCAAGCAGTTCTGCCTCGACCAAGGTGGGGCCGCGGGCGGCTACTGGGGCAATCTCGAAGCCTATCTGGTCTCCCTGCTGAAGGCCTATTGGGGTGATCGGGCAACTCCCGACAACCAGTTCGGGTTCGACTACCTGCACCGGGTCACCGGTGATCATTCCACCTACCAGTCCACGCTGGGGATGGTGGACGGGTGGGTGAAAGGCTTTGTGGTGCTGGGGGAGAACCCCGCCGTTGGCTCAGCCCACGGCGGCCTCCATCGCAAGGCGCTGCGCCGCCTGGACTGGCTGGTGGTGCGAGATCTTTATGAGATCGAAACTGCCAGCTTTTGGTACGACTCGCCGGAGACTCAGTCCGGCGAGATTCGCGCGGAAGACGTCGGAACCGAGGTGTTCTTTCTGCCGGCCGCCGCCAACGCCGAGAAGAACGGGTCCTTCACCAACACCCAGCGACTGCTGCAGTGGCACGAGCAGGCGGTGGAGCCCCGAGGAGATTGCCGCTCGGACCTCTGGTTCACCTACTATTTGGGGGCCAAGATCCGCGAGAAGCTCGCGGCCAGCACCGAGGCGCGCGACCGGGCTCTGCTCGACCTCACCTGGGACTACCCGCTAGACCCCAAGTCCGGCGACCCCAGTGCCGAGGAGGTGCTTCGGGAGATCTCCGGGCGCGGCCCCGACGGCCAGCTGCTAGCTAGCTTCGGGGCGCTTCGGGCCGATGGCTCGACCAGTTCAGGGTGTTGGATCTACTGTGGGGCTTTCGCCGGCGGCCAGAATCTGACCAACCGGAAGCGGCCGGGGCAGGAGCAGAGCTGGGTGGCTCCTGAGTGGGGCTGGGCCTGGCCGCTGAATCGCCGAGTCCTTTACAACCGGGCCTCCGCGGACCCCGAGGGGAAGCCTTGGTCGGAGCGAAAACGCTTCGTGTATTGGGATGAGGCGCAGGGGAAATGGGTGGGCCCCGATGTCCCGGACTTCCCGGGCGACCGCCGCCCCGACTATCAGCCTCCTCCGGGGGCAACGGCGGAGAACGCGCTGTCGGGGGATCGGCCGTTCATCATGCAGGCGGATGGCGTGGGCTGGCTGTTTGCTCCCAGCGGGGTGGTGGACGGACCGTTCCCGACCCACTACGAGCCCCAGGAGTCGCCCGTCCGCAATCTCCTCTATGAGCAGGAGCGCAACCCGGCGCGCCAGGTCTTCCGGCGCCGCGACAATCCGTACAATCCCACCGCGGGCGAGCCCGGGAGCGAGCGCTTCCCCTTCGTGATGTCAACCTACCGGCTCACCGAGCACCACACCGCAGGGGGGATGACCCGCTTCCTGTCCCGGCTCAGCCAGCTCCAGCCTGAGATGTTCTGCGAGGTCAGCCCGGAACTGGCCCAAGAGCGAGGTCTTCGCCCGGGGGGATGGGCGACCATCAGCACGGAGCGGTCGGTGATCGAAGCCCGGGTGCTGGTCACGGCCCGGCTCCCGGTACTGCGGTTGGGAGACCGCGTAGTGCACCAAGTCGGGCTCCCCTATCACTGGGGTAGCCGAGGGCTGAGCACCGGCGACTCCGCCAACGACCTCTTCCCCCTGGTGCTGGATCACAATGTCCACATTCAGGAGACGAAGGCCGCCACCTGCGACATCCAGCCCGGGCGACGACCACGGGTGGCGAGTCGATGACCGCCGCTCCCACCGCGCGCCGGCCAGCCGTGTCGCTGCCGATGTGGCAGGGCGGCGGCACCCGGATGGGCTTCTTCACGGACAGCTCGATCTGCATTGGTTGCAAGGCCTGCGAGGTTGCCTGCAAGGAATGGAACGGGGTGCCGGACATCGATACCGGGTTCACCGGGAACTCGTACGACAACACCTCGAGCGTGGGGGCCAACAGTTGGCGTCACGTGGCGTTCGTGGAGCGCCAGCGACCGGACACCGGTGATGGCGTCCAGTGGCTGATGAACTCCGACGTCTGCAAGCACTGCACGAGAGCCGCCTGCCTCGACGTCTGCCCCACCGGGGCCATCTTCCGCAGCGAGTTCGGCACCGTGGTGGTCCAGGACGACATTTGCAACGGCTGCGGCTACTGCGTCGTCGCCTGCCCGTTCGGGGTGCTGGAACGGCGCGAGGCACCGGATGGCCGAGCCTTCAAGTGCACTCTCTGCTACGACCGGCTCCAGGTCGGGGATGAGCCCGCCTGTGCCAAGGCCTGCCCCACCCAGTCAATCCAGTTCGGTCCGCTCGAGGAGCTCCGCGAGCGAGCGGAGAAGCGGCTGGAGGAGGTGAAGCAGGAGCCGCGCTACGCGGGCGCTCGGCTCTACGGCGACTCGAAGGACGACGGCGTGGGCGGCTTCGGAGCCTTCTTCCTGCTGCTGGACGACCCGGAGGTGTACGGCCTGCCGCCCAAACCGGTCTACCGGCGGACGGATCTGGCGCTGCTCTGGGGTGCCGCCTCGGTGGCGGCTTCCGTGTTGACGTTGGGGGTATTGGGGTCGCTCAGCTGGCGACGCCGATGAAAGCAGAGCGGCCGAGCGGCGGGGAGCGGCAGATGGTGCCCTCGGGCAAGCCGCGCTCCTACTACGGCCTGCCCATAGTCAAGCGGCCCGCTTGGACCTGGGAGGTCCCTTGGTACCTCTTTACCGGCGGTACCGCGGGCGGCCTGGCGGCGGTGTCAATCCTGGCCCGATGGACGGGAGAGGCAAAGCTGGGGAGACGGGCCCGGCGGCTGGCCCTGGCGGGGGCGGTCATCAGCCCGGTTTTATTGATCTCCGACCTGGGCCGGCCCGAGCGCTTCCTCAACATGCTGCGGGTGTTCCGGCCCACCTCACCAATGAGCCTCGGCAGCTGGACCTTGGCCGGCTTTGGCTCCTCTTTGGGAGCTGCCGAGATGGCCGACATCGTCGGCCTCCCCAACGTGGTGGTAGGCACTCTGGAGGGAACGGCCGGCATCCTCGGGCCGATCCTCGCCAACTACACGGCGGTGCTGCTGGGAGATACCGCGAACCCGATCTGGCGGGGCGGGCGCACCATCCTTCCCTTTGTTTTCTCGGGAAGCTCGATGGCGGCCGCCGGGGCCAGCCTATGCGTTGCCGGCCCCACCGATGAGGGGGTGGCGGCCCGCCGCATGGTCGTGCTGGGCACCATCATCGAGCAGGCCTCGTTCTTGCTGATGGAGCAAAGGCTGGGACCGCTGGCCGAGCCCTACCACGACGGCGCCGCCGGCCGGCTGGTGAAGCTGCACCGGGCCAGCTCCCTGGCAGGAGCCACCTTAATCTCGACGCTGGGAGGTCGGAGCCGAAAGGCGGCGATTCTGGGGGGCGCCTTGACGCTGGCGGGTTCGGCGGCGCTGCGCCAGTGCGTCTATCGGGCGGGTTTCCAGTCCGCGGCAGATCCGCGCTACCTGGTGGACAGCCAGCGCGGGGCGGCGACTGACCCCGGCGACGGGAACGGCTCGGTCACCTGATCCGTCGACTGACGACCCCTCCCAGGAACCGCGCGGCCAGGACACCCGGAACTGGACAATTCATCCCCCCGGTAGCGGGGACGGGCCCACCAGAGCCGTCCTGAGTCGGCTCCCGGTCGGCAACCTGGGCGGCTGAGTCAGACTAGTTCGAGGGTCGGCTGGTCCGCGTCGGCCGCCAGCACCTCCCCGATTAGGACAGCAGAAGGCAGCAGCTCCGTTAGCTGAGCTGCCCCGGCCTTGGCGACCGTTATCAACAGTCCGCCGCTGGTCTGCGCATCGCAGGCCAGCAGGAGCAGATCGGGCGGCACCGCCGACGCTATGCGCGTCACCGTCCGCGCCAGTTCCAGGTTGCGGCGCGTGCCGCCCGGTACGTGACCGTCACCCGCCAGCTGGCGCGCGCCGGGCAGAAGCGGTAGGTCCGAGGAGCGCACCCTGACCCGGACTCCGGAAGCGTTGGCGAGGTTGTGGAGATGGCCCAGCAGACCGAATCCGGTCACGTCGGTCGCGGCGCTGGCCTTGGCCAGGACCATGGCCTCGGCCGCGGCTCGATTGAGTTGACGCATGGAGTCGATCGCCGCCGCCAGCACCAAATTGGTCACCTCCTGAAGCTTGTGGGCGTTGAGGACCACCCCAGTTCCCAGCGGTTTGGTCAGAAACACCAGATCGTCCGCCTGGGCACCGGTGTTGCTCACCATCCGGCTGGGATCCACGCGGCCCACGACGGCGCACCCGAAGAGTGGCTCCGAGGTGCGGATGGAGTGGCCACCGGCAACTGCGCACTGGGCCGCCCGGGCCACCTCTGCCCCACCCTCCAGGATCTGCCGGAGGATGCTGCCTTCGAGGTTGGCCAGATCGAAGCCAACCAAGTTGAGCAGCAGCAGCGGCGTGCCTCCCATGGCATAGATGTCCGAGAGGGCGTTGGCGGTGGCGATGGCACCGTAAGCCCGCGGATCGTCGACCGGCGGGGGAAAGAAGTCCGTGGTGACGACCAGCGCGATTTCATCCGAGATCCGGTAGATGGCAGCGTCGTCCCTGGTTTCGGCCGAGACCAGCAGGTCGCCACCGGGAGGGGACGCAATCCCCGCCAGGATCTCCACCAGGTCGGCTTGGGCGATCTTCGCCGAACAACCACCCTGGCCGGTCAGCTCGGTCAAGCGCATGGCGTACTGCCAGCGGGCTCTTTTCGGAGCCGGTGCAATTCGTTGACGCGCTCGGTCACCCGCGACCTTTCCAGCCCCTCCAGGAGCGGCACCAGAACCCGTCGAGTGGTGTGCAGGTGATCTCGCAGAGCTGCCACCGTCAAGCCCTCGGGAGCGTCCGCCAGCAGCTCTTTGAGCTGCACCTCGAGTCCCTGGAGGGCGGACTTGGAGATGAGGACGTCGGCCCCCAGCTGAACAGCCTCGCCGTTCCTAACCAAGTAGCCGGCGACGGCCTTACTGAGGCCCGCCTGCCTTAGCTCCAGCGCTCCGGGAGCCTTGGCCCCAGCTTGCCGGAGCAGGGCCACGGTCCGCTCCACGGCAGGACTCCGATGACCCCCGAAGTCGGTTCCCGGTCGCCTCACCAGCGGCCCACTGGCCTCCAGCTCACCTTCCTCACGCAGGCGCTGGATCACGGCGTCGCCGTCCGGGCCCGCGTCGAAGCCGAGTCGAAGAAGCAAGTGCCGGCGCGAGAGACCTGGCTCGAGCGGGTGGGTCTGCTCGTGCTCGGTGAGCTCTGCCTGGGTGCGCCGGACAAGCCGGTCCCAAGCCGACGGCGCCAGGTAACGCCGACCCACGCGCGTGAGAGCGCCCTCTTCGAGCGCCGCCTCAATGGCGGCCCGAGCAGAGGAGAGCATCGCTCCGGCGCGCCGGGCCGCCTCGCCAACAGGCAGGCCCAGGGGTGCGGCCGCGGCCTCCAGGACCGCGAGCTGGTCTGGTCCCCGGCCAAGCCCAGCAGAGAGGGCACGCTCCCTAACCGCCCAAGAGTCCAGCGGGGAACTCCACCAACGGCGGTGGGGGGCGGGGTGGGCATCGAGAACCAGGCCGCCTCCCACCACCGCGGCCGGACGCGGGGCCCGCAGGACGAAGGGATCACCGGGGAGGATCCAGAGAGGCGAGTTCAGCTGAAGTTGACCGTAACCGGAACTCCCCGGAAGCAGCCGGTCCTCCCCGGCCAGCCACAGCTGAGCCTGGACCGTCGCCGTCCCGCAGAGCACCTCCACCGTCATTGCCTGCCGCACTCCGGAGGCTCCGAGCCTCGGGATCTCCAGCCGGCAGTCCAGCCGTGAAGTGGGGCGGGGGGTACCGACGAGTCCGATCACGCTGCCCCTCGGAACATCCTGGACGGAGACCCCCTTCAGAGCCAATGCCAGCCGGCCACCCGGGTAGGCAGCCGTCACGGGCTCGCCTCGGCGTTGCAGGCCCTGGATCCGCCCCCGTTTCCCGCTGGGGAAAACCTCCACGCCGTCGCCCTGGTGGAGCTGACCCCCGTCCAGGACCCCGGTCACCACAGTGCCGGTGCCAACCCTGGAGAAGCTGCGGTCGACCAGCAGCCGCGGGCAACCACGGTCGGGAGGATCCTCGATCTCATCGAGCTCAGAATCGACGGCGGCCGCCAACTCGGTCAGGCCCACTCCCTGGACCGCACTCACGCCGACCCAGCGTTGGACGGGGATGCCTAGCTCGCGGAGCAAGCCCAGGGACCGGGATCCCACCAAGTCCGCCCGGTCGGGAGCTAGATCGACCTTGGTCACCGCCACCACCGCCCGGCGGACCATGAGGATCCGGAGGACGGCAGCGTGTTCCTCGGTCTGTGGCATGACCCCGTCGTCGGCGGCTACGCAGAGGAGGGCCAGGTCAGTCGACCGGGCGCCCACCGCCATCGTCCGGATGAAACGCTCATGCCCGGGGACGTCGACGACCGAGACTTCCCGGCCCGAGGGGAGAGTCCACGGGGTAAAGCCGAGGTCGATGGTCATGCCCCGGCGGCGCTCCTCGTCCAGCCGGTCGCCGTCGACCCCAGTGAGAGCTGTGACCAAGGCGGTCTTGCCATGGTCAATGTGCCCGGCAGTGCCCACGACCAGCTCGCTCAACTAGCCGCCTTCAGGCAGGCCCGGATGACGGCTAGGAGCTCCTCGTCTTCGCCAGGCAGCACGCAGCGGGCATCGATCGCCACTCCGTCCGCGCGCTCGAGCCCAACCACCGGAGGGTCCGACTGGACGAGCTGGCGACGGAGCCGGCCCGGATGCCGACTCCTGAGCAGCATCCCGAACGAGGAGAGCGGCGGCCCGGGCGTGGTCCCGCCGCCGACCGCTCCCTGGAGAGGCACCACCTCGGCCGAGATTCCGTCTGCCGCGAGCGCTTCGGCCCAGCCGGCTGAGCGCTGGCGCAGCGCCTCCGGGCTCAGCCGGAGCATCCTCCAGACCGGGATCTCGTCCAGGCGGCCGGGAATGGCGTACCGAAGCAAGGTCTCCTCCAGAACCGCGAGCTGAAGCTTGTCCGGACGCAATGCTCTCGAAAGTGGGTGCCTTTGGAGCCGCCGAACCAGCTCCTGCCTCCCGAGCATGAGGCCCGCCTGGCTGCCGCCCACCAGCTTGTCCCCGCTGCACAAGAGCAGGTCGACGCC
>PKXE01000109.1:11855-12668 GCA_003132265.1 Candidatus Dormiibacterota bacterium
CCCCGGGACGGGCCACAAACCCCTCCATGCTGAAGTTGGACTGGTGAATCCGCAGGAAGGCTCCCGTACGCGGACCGCAAGCCTCCAGGTAGTCGCCCACCCGGGTCCGGTTGGTGGTACCGACCTCCACCAATCGCGCCCCGGAGAGACTCAGGATCTCGGGGATGCGGAAGCCCCCTCCAATCTCAATCGCCTCTCCTCGGGAGACCACCACCTCTCGGCCGCGGCAGAGGGCAGNNNNTGATGCTCTCCAGCTCCAGATTGGAGTAGCCTGCCGCGAGGCCCGCGGCCCGAGCCGCGATCTCAGGTCCGAGAGGAGCCCGGCCCAGGTTGGTGTGGACCACGATCCCAGTGCCGTTGATCACCCGGTGGAGGCGGCGGGGTGACCCCTTGAGAAGAGCCACAGCCTTCCCCGCCACGCGGGCCTCCTGCCCGGTCCGGGTGTTTTGCCCATCGTCGTCCCTGACTTCCCGGACCGCTCGGCGGAGCGCCTCCACCACGGTCTGGTGTCCCAGGTCCGCGACCAACTGGGAGATCTCTGGCCTCGTCAGCAGTCGACCCACGGCGGGTGGGCGGCCCGGGTCCTCGGCAGCTTTTGACGGGCTCGCTTGGGGCACCTCGGCTAATCAATGGCGGGAGGCGAGGGGAACGATCCCTCCGAGGACGCTGACAGCGCCCCCCATCGATTTTGAAGATCGCGGGGCCCACCTGGACCCATGCACTCCCGATCCGATGATAGCCACCGACGGCGAGGGTGGGTGGCGGTGCGGTGAACATGATCCCCGAACGCTGCCCGACGTGACGTGGGCCACC
>PKXE01000223.1:0-3552 GCA_003132265.1 Candidatus Dormiibacterota bacterium
GCGATGATCAACGTGGTCAAGGACAGGTAGCCGTCTCTCGCTGGCCTAGCAGTCGCCCGGGTGCTGCGTTTCCGTTCGGCATTGGTGCTCGGGCGCCCCGTGTCAAAGCACTCCCTGATGAGTGGCTCGCACGTGGCACCTGGACTACAAAACGCGAGGTGCTCCGGCGTACGAACCGATGTCGCCACGGTGCATGCCAGCCGTACCAGGTTCGGGGTTAACGCTGGGCGCGCTTCTTCACCTCCCTCCGGCCGCCTCAGCAGCAAAGGCCCCAGCGACATAACCGCTATCGGCCGGGACCCCATGTCTAGCACAACCCCGGTCGCCTTAGTTTCTTCCCGGACTGCAGCGGCCGCTGCGTTGACAGCGTGAACACCTTTGCAACTCAAATTCCCTGATGAACTGACTTCACCCGAGCCATCTTGAAGTTGCGGATACTCGCTGGCTGTCGGCTGACCTCAGCTTCCCCCGGCGGTGGGTCGTCGGCCCAACAGCTCCCAGGCGGTCAGCCGCATCTTGACCGCGCCCGCTTGGTCGACCAGTTCGGAGCGCACCTGGACCAGGCCCCGGTCTGGGCGACCGTGCGAGGGGCGGGTCGAGATCACCTCGACCGAGCCGCTGAGGACATCCCCGGGCCGCACCGGCTGGAGCCAGGCGACCTGGTCGATGCCGGGCGAGCCCAGGCTGGCGGCGTGACTCAGCACAGCGTCGACGAAGAGTCGCATCCAGATCGAGCAGGAGTGCCAGCCGCTGGCGATCAGGCCAGGGAAGACCGTTCGCCCGGCATTGTCCGGATCGACGTGGAAGGGTTGAGGGTCAAAGCGCCGCCGGAACTCCAGGATCTCCTCGGCGCTGATCTGGTGCGAGCCTAGATGGAAGACCTGGCCCACATCGAAGTCCTCCCAGAAGAGGTCGATCTCCGGCCCCCAGGGCGCGATCTCGGTGGGCTGCTCTTGGGCCTGCACGCTCATCTCCTGGTGCCGCTCGGGAGATCCTCCCGGTCATGCTACGCTGCCCGCACCTCGCTCCCCTTCGAAGCGGGAGGTAGAGCCCTCATTGGAGATCGCACCGCGCCCTGATGTCGGCATTCGAACCGGTCGCCAACCCGGTTAGCTTCCCCGAACTGGAAGAGCGCGTCCTCGAGTTCTGGCAGAAAGAGCACATCTTCGAGCGCGGCCTGGAGTTGCGCCGGGACGCGGAGCGGTTCGTCTTCTACGAGGGTCCCCCGACCGCCAACGGCCTGCCCGGGGTGCACCACGTCCTGGCCCGATCGTTCAAGGATTGCTTTCTCCGCTACCAGCAGATGCGCGGCCGGCTGGTGGAGCGCCGGGGTGGCTGGGACACCCATGGACTGCCGGTCGAGCTGGAGGTCGAGCGCAGCCTCCGGATCGGCTCCAAGCAGGAGATCGAGCGGATGGGGGTCGAGGAGTTCAACCGTCTCTGCCGGGCCAACGTCATGGAGTACATCGACGAGTGGGAGCGGCTCACCAACCGGATCGGATTCTGGCTGGACCTGAAGAACGCCTACCGCACCTACGACACCGAGTACATCGAGTCGGTCTGGTGGAGCCTGAAGCAGATCCACGAGCGGGGCTGGCTCTTCCGCGGCTATCGGGTGGCCCCCTACTGCCCCCGCTGCCAGACCTCCCTCAGCAGCCATGAGCTGGCCCAGCCCGGGGCCTATCGGGATGACACCCCCGACCCCGGGGTCACGGTGCGCTTTCGGCTGAGGGACGATCCCGAGACCAGCCTGCTCGCCTGGACGACCACCCCCTGGACCTTGCCCGGCAACCTGGGCTTGGCGGTGGGACCGGAGATCACCTATGTCGAGGTCCGGCAGGGGAGCGAGCGGCTAATCCTGGCCAAGGACCGCCTCGAGGTCCTGGATGGTCCCTACCAGGTGGAGCGCGAGGTCAAAGGGCGGGAGCTGGTCGGACTCCGCTATCAGCCACTCTTCTCCTACCTACCAGAGCAGCCGAGCGCCTTCACCGTGATGGCCGCGGACTTTGTCGCCACCGACGAGGGGACCGGCATCGTGCACACCGCCGGCGCCTATGGCGAGGACGACCTGAGGCTCTGCCAGGAAGCGGGGATCGACGTGAGGCACACGGTCGGGCTGGATGGGCGCTTTCTTCCCTTTGTCACCGATTTTCAGGGGATCTTCGTCAAGGACGCCGACCGGCTGATAACCCAGAACCTGCAGAGCCGGGGCCTCCTCTACCAGGAAGAGCGGATCCTCCACACCTACCCCTTCTGCTGGCGCTGTGAAACCCCGCTCCTCTACTACGCGCTCGACTCCTGGTTCATCCGGACGACCGCGGTCAAGGAGCAGATGATCCGCCACAACCAGTCGGTCCACTGGGTGCCCTCCCACCTCCGCGACGGGCGGATGGGCAACTGGCTGGAGTCGGTCCAGGACTGGAACCTGTCTCGGGCCCGCTACTGGGGGACCCCGCTGCCGATCTGGATCTGCTCCAACTGTCAGGAGGAGCGGTGCATCGGCAGTCTGGCTGAGCTGGGCCTCAAGCCGGGCACCGACGTCCACAAACCGTTCATCGATGAGGTCACCCTGCGCTGCGACTGTGGGGGGGAGATGAGGCGGGTGCCGGAGGTCATCGATGCCTGGTACGACAGCGGCGCCATGCCCTTCGCCCAGTGGCATTACCCGTTCGAAAACGAGAAGCATTTCGCCGCCAACCATCCGGCGGACTTCATCAGCGAAGGGCTGGACCAGACCCGTGGCTGGTTCTACACCCTGCTCGCGGAATCAGTGATGCTCTTCGATCAGCCTGCCTACCGCAACGTGGTGGTGCCCAGCTTGGTCGTGGACGATCAAGGGCGGAAGATGTCCAAGACCAGAGGAAACGTCCTCGACCCCTTCGAGCTGATCTCGAAAACCGGGGCCGACGCCGTTCGCTGGTGGTTCTACACCACGGTCTCGGTGGGACTCGAGTACCGGATTTCAGTGCAGCGGGTGGCGGACACCGCCCTCCGCTTCCTCAACGTGCTCTGGAACACCCAGAGCTTCCTCATCACCTATGCCAACCTCGCCGGTTGGCAACCGTCCGCGGAAGCGCCGCCTCCGGCGAAGCGGCACCCCCTGGACCGCTGGATTCTGGCTCGACTTCAGGAGACGGTCGCCGACGCGGTACCAGCTCTCGATCGCTACGACGCCAACAGCGCCTGTCGGGCGATCGCCGCGCTGGTGGACGACACAAGCACCTGGTATCTGCGCCGGTCCCGGCCCCGCTTCCGTGGCACCCCTGAGGAGATTGCCTCCAGCTGCGCGACCCTGCACGAGGTGCTCCGGCAGACCGCGAGGCTGATGGCTCCCTTCACCCCATTCGTGGCCGACGCTATTTACCGAGCCCTCACCCCAGAAGTGGACGGGGCGACGGTCTCGGTCCACCTGGAGACCTATCCCGAACCCCAGCTCGAGCAGCTTGACCACGAACTCCTCCGCCAGATGGCGGTGGTGCGCCGGCTGGCCGAGGATGCCAGGTCGCTTAGAGAGCAGAAGGGAGTCCCCATCCGCCAGCCTCTGGCGCAGGC
>PKXE01000223.1:3577-11973 GCA_003132265.1 Candidatus Dormiibacterota bacterium
AGGCAGCTTCAGGACCTCCGGCGCAAGAGCGGGCTGCGAGCGGGAGAACCCATCGAGGCCCGGTACGCGACTGACGAGGAACTGGCGGCTGCGATCGAGGAGGGGAAGGGACAGATTCAAGCCCAGTGCTTCGTCAAATCCCTGGAGCGCGGCGAGCCCGGCTCGGAGCGACCGCCCGAGTACTCCGCGTGGTCGGAACTCAAGGTGCCACCGCATGCGATCTGGGTTGCCCTGCGTCGGCTCCGCTCCGACGCACAATGACGTCGATGGGGTCTTCCCCCGCTGCCCTAGGACGGCACATAATGCTCCCGCCCCCAGGCAGCGGCAGGTAACCCCTCCCGTCTAGCTGGCCTCCCGGCCCTGGGGAGTTCATCGAGGAAGTTCGAGCATGAGCGAGATCGCCACCACGACCCGCGAGGGCGACCTGGCCAAGATCCGCCGCCAGGTCGAATCGGAGAAGGCGCGCCTGGACCAGGAGCTGGCTCAACTGGCTGGGGTCCCCACTAACGGCGGTGGTCGAGAAGCGCCCTTCCATGAGCACCCCACCGAGCACGCCGGCGAGATGGAGGAGCACGAGCGACTGCTGGCGATCCGCGAGAATCTGCACCAAATGTACGAGCAGTGCGATGACGCGCTGGGGCGGCTGGAACGGGGCGAGTACGGACTGTGCCGCAGCTGCGGCACGGAGATCGCCATCGAGAGGTTGCGCGCCCTGCCCTATGCGACCCGGTGCGTTCCCTGCAAAGAGGCCAAGCGCGACTGACCGTTCCTAAACACCGGACCCAGCGGACAAGGAGCTGTGCCGAAGTTGAGCCCACCGCTCGGCTCGGTGGGCTCCGGGGCGATCCCGGTTCCCGCTTTATCGGAGCTGGCCACCGAAGCGGTCTTACCGCTGCTCGCCAGGCGTTTCCCGTCTCCCGCGCACTGAGGGCGACGCGCCCGGTATTCGGTTGGGTTCAGGGTCGCCCGGGTTTGGGTATCAGCCTGGCGAACACCTGTTCGGCGACGCTACCACTGCAAGCTACCCATTGGCAACCGCATGTCGCATGCCCATGACCAGCTCCGCTACCCCACGCGGGACCCGACAAGGTCCCGGGGCGTCTTGAGTAGATCACGGCCCTGGCCCCTTTGGACGGGGGTAGCGGCGATCCTAGTCTTCGGCGTCGATCGACTCACCAAGTTCTGGGTCACCCATTCGCTCGCTCTGGGACAGCAGCTCTGGCCCAGTTCGCCAGTCCACATCTACTACACCGAGAACAGCGGGGCCGCCTTCAGCATCCTGCCCAGTGCGGACTGGCTCTTCCTGGCGGTGGCGCTGGCGGTGGTTTTGGTCATCGCCTGGCGCTGGCGGCTCCTGGCCCTCCAGCCCTGGTGGGTGCAGACCGGGGTGGGGTTGTTGCTCGGAGGGGCGCTCGCCAACGCCGTGGACCGGGTGACCGAGGGCTACGTGGTGGACTTCATCCAATTCCCGCACTTTCCCATCTTCAATGTCGCCGACTCCGGGATCACCGTGGGGGTCGTGATCCTGCTGGTCCGGATCACGCTGGCTGGCCGCGCCGGTGCCTGAAGTGGCTCCGCCGCCAGCTGAGCGTGGGCTCGCACCCGCCCTCCCGTCCGAGGCTGGCCTCCGCCTCGATGTCTTCCTCTCCGCGCGATTGGGCGGGACGCGCGCCCACGCCCAGCGGCTGGTGAAGGAGAGCCTGGTCTCGGTGGGTGGGCGCCTCGTACTGCGGCCTTCGCAGCTGGTCCGCCAGGACGACGTCGTTTCGCTCGCGCCGGAAGCTCCACCGGCGGTTTCGGAGGAGCCTTTTCAGGAAGTGCGCGTTGTCTATCAGGACGACTCCCTGATGGTCGTGGATAAGCCCGCCGGAATGGTGGTGCACCCCGGACCGGGGCATCGGGACGGCACTCTCGCCCAGCTGGTCCAGAGCTGGGGCGGACCCTGGTCGATGGCCGGCGGCGAGGAGCGCGCCGGGATCGTGCACCGGCTCGACCGGGGCACCAGCGGGCTGTTGGTGCTGGCGCGGACCGAGGAGGCCCACCGAAAGCTGGCGCGCCAGCTCCGCACCAGGACCATGGGCCGTGAGTACTGGGCGCTGGCCGAGGGCGGGTTCCGAGAGGACCGGGGTCGCATCGAGGCGGCGATCGGCCGGGACCCAAAGCGGCCCCGCCGGATGGCGGTCGGTGCTGGTGGTCGCGAGGCGGCCACCGAGTTCGCCGTCTTGGAACGCTTGCCCCAGCACACGGCGCTGCGCCTTCGGCTTCTGACCGGGCGCACTCACCAGATCCGGGTCCACCTCGCCTACATCGGAAGGCCGCTGGCCGGGGACGGGCTCTACGGCACCTCGTCAGCCGGTGGCCTGTCCCGTCCCGCCCTGCACGCTGCCATGCTCCACCTTCAGCACCCGGACGACGGCCGGGAGATGGCCTTCGTCAGCCCCCTCCCGGCGGACCTGGAGCTGCTCCGTCTCCAGGTCGGGGCCTCGCCCGGCAGTCGAGCCGTCTGGCCCTGGGAACCCCTAACCTCGAACCCGGAATGACCAAGAGTTCAGGTAGAGGACGTCTCATCGTGCTATCGGGGCCGAGCGGGGTGGGCAAGGACACCGTGATCGGGGAGCTGCTGGGGTTGCGGCCCTCGCTTCGGCGCCCCGCCGCCTACACCACCAGGCTGCCCCGGCCCGGCGAGGTCGACGGGCGCGACTACTCGTTCGTCAGCCCCGAGGCCTTCAGCGACAGGGAAACCACTCACCAGTTCTTGGAGACGGCTTCGGTCCACGGCAATCGCTACGGCACCTCGCGGGCCCGCGTGGAGGAGCTTCTCGATAAAGGCCAAGACGTGCTGCTCAAGCTCGACGTGCAAGGCGCCGCCCAACTGCGGGACGCCGGGGTCGACGCCACCTTCGTGTTCCTCGCTCCGCCCTCCCGGGAGGTGTTGCTGGAGCGGCTCCTGCGCCGGGAGACCGAGAGTGCCGAGGAGCTGGCCGTTCGTACCAGGGACGCCGACCGGGAGCTGGCCGAGGCCGGCTGGTATCACCACGTGGTGGTGAACGATGAGGTGAGTCGGGCGGCCCGCGAGGTGGCGGCCATCCTGACCGAGAAGGCCCCCGCCCCGAGCTGAACGACCCCTGGCGCCTGCCACAATGGCTTCGGGATGGCTGAGGAGATGCGGCCGGGGCTCAGCGGACGCAAGGTCGCGGTCCATGTCTGCGGCGGGGTGGCGGTGGTCAAGGTGCCTGAGCTGATCACCTCGCTGCGCCGTCAGGGCGTCGAGGTCAGGGTGGCGATGACCCCTTCGGCCACCTCGTTCATCTCGCCGACCACGCTGCGGGCACTGTCGGGCAACCCCGTCGCCTGGCGCCTCTTCCCGGCCAAGGGAAGCGCCAGAAATGCGGACCAGGGGGAGGGACACGGGATGGCCCACATCGACCTCTCCAGCTGGGCCGACTGTCACCTGGTGGTGCCCTTGACCGCCTCCACCCTGGCCCGGCTGGCGACCGGGCTGGCCGACGACGTGGTCAGTTCTACTCTGCTGGCGACGACAGCGCCGATGATTTTGGCCCCGGCCATGGAGACCGGAATGTGGCGCAACCCCGCGACCCAGAAGAACCTCGCCACCCTGGTTGCGAGGGGAGCACTGGTGGTCGGGCCGAACAGTGGCCGGCTCGCCTCCGGGCGCATCGGGGAGGGCCGCCTGGCCGAGCCAGCAGAGATCGTGGCCGCGACCCTCCGGGTCCTGCAGCCGTACGGATTGATGCGGGACTGGGAGGTTCTGGTCACTGCGGGAGGCACGCGGGAGCCGATCGACCCGGTCCGCTACCTCGGCAATCGGAGCAGCGGGAAGATGGGGGAGCGGCTCGCTGCGGAGGCAGCGGCTCGAGGCGCCCTGGTCCACCTGGTGACGGCCGCCGAGGCCAACCCGGAGCTGCCCGGGGTCGAGACGGTGAGGGTGGAGACGGCCGATGAGATGCTCCGCGCCTGCCTGGCCCGGCTTCCTTCAGTGCGCCTCGTCCTGATGGCGGCGGCGGTCGCCGACTTCCGAGTGGAGCAGCCGGCCTCCCACAAGCTCCACCGACGCGACCAGCCGGAGCTGGAACTGCGGCTGGTCCCCAACGTCGACATCCTCGCCCAGCTCATGGCGGATAGACCTCCGGGGTGCCTCGTCGTCGGCTTCGCCGCTGAGACTGAGGACGTGGCCCAGCGCGGGCTGGCCAAGCTGAAGCAGAAGGGCTGCGACATGATCGTCGCCAATCCCGTCAGCGGCGAGCACTCGGCGATGGGGGGAGACATGGCCGAAGCCACCCTGCTCACCCGGGACGGCCGCACCACGCAACTGGACTGGCGGCCCAAGTCGGCGATCACCGCCGCCATCCTGGATGAAGTGCAGCGGCTGGACGAGGACGCTCCGAGACCCTCGTTCACCGGGTGAGCCCGTCCCTGCACCTAGTTGCCCGGGTGTCCCCCGACCTCCGGGCGGGTCCGCCGGCGGGGCTCTACGACTACCTCATCCCCGAAGAGCTCCGGGGCCAGCTGCGCCTGGGCCAGCGGGTGGTGGTGCCCTTCGGGCGCCGCCGGGTGTTCGCCTTCGTGGTCGAGCTTCTGGACGATTCCCCAATCGAGCAACTGCGCCCTTTGGAGCGGATCCGGGACGAGGAGCCGCTCCTGCTTCCCCACCAGATCAGCCTCGCCCAGTGGATCGCCGCTCACTATCTATGTCCGCTGCCTGAGGTCCTGCGCGCCATGATCCCGCCAGCCCTCCGGACTGGCAAGGCAACCTCCCGGCGCCTCGGCAGCCCCAAGGCGACCGCCAAGGAGCCGGCGGCGCCGGCCAAGAGCCTGGCCCGGCTGGACCTCACCCCGGAGCAGGAGGAGGTCTTCGCCCCCATTAGGGACGCCATCTCCTGGTCGAGGGCGGACGAGTTCCTCCTCTTCGGGGTCACCGGATCGGGCAAGACTGAGGTGTATCTGGCCGCGATCAAGGCGGCGCTGGCCCTGGGCAAGGGGGCCATCGTGCTGGTCCCCGAGATCTCCCTCACCCCCCAGACCGAGAAGCGGTTCCTGGTCCATTTCCCGGGAATCGTGGCCGTACTCCATTCCGGGCTGACCGTCGCCGAGCGGGGCCGGGAGTGGCGACGGGTGCGCGCCGGCCAGGCCCAGGTGGTGGTCGGATCCCGCAGCGCCGTCTTCGCGCCGATGGCCAATCCCGGAGTTGTGATCGTGGACGAGGAGGACTCGTCGTCCTACAAGCAGTACGACGCCATGCCCCGCTACCAGGCCGCGGACGTAGCCCGCCACCTGGGGCGGATTCTCTCGGTGCCCGTGGTCCTCGGCAGCGCCACCCCGCGGCTGGAGGCCTATCAGCAGGCGCTGGGCGCCAAAGGGCTCCGCCTGCTGCGAATGCCGCACCGGTTCGGGGGGCGGCCGCTACCGCCGGTCGAGGTGGTGGATCTGCGGGAGGAGCTGGCCTGGGGCAATCGCTCCCCTTTCTCCCGGCGGCTCACCGAGTTGGTGACCGAGACTCTCTCTGAGGGCGGCCAGGGGATCCTCTTCCTCAACCGGAGGGGGACCTCCAGCGTCGTGCTCTGCCGCAGCTGTGGGGAGGCGCTGGGATGCCCCAACTGCTCGGTGTCCCTGACCCTCCACTTCGAGGGGCGGCTCTGCACCTGCCACTACTGCGACCACCAGGTGGCGCTACCCGAGCAGTGCCCCACCTGTGGCAGCCGGCTGCTCCGGGCGCTGGGGGCTGGGACCGAGCGGATCGAGGCCGAGGCCAGAGAGCTCTGGCCCGAGGCCCGGATCCTCCGGATGGACCGGGACACCGTCGGGCACCGCGATGCCCACCGGGAGATCTACGAGGCCTTCGTGCGCCGCGACGCCGACCTCCTGATCGGCACCCAAATGGTGGCCAAGGGCTGGGACCTGCCGGGGGTCAGGCTGGTGGGGATAGTCAACGCCGACATCGCCCTCCACTTCCCCGACTTCCGAGCTGCCGAGAAGACCTTCTCCCTGCTGACCCAGGTGGCCGGCCGGGCCGGGCGCGGCGACGAGCCTGCCCAGGTGATTCTCCAGACGTACAGCCCGGACCACTCCGCCATCCAGCTCGCCAGCGCCCACGACTACGAGGGCTTCGCCGCCATGGAGCTGGAGGTGCGCCGCCAGCTCCGCTTTCCACCGTTCACCAGGCTCCTGGTCCTCACCCGCAGCGATCCGAGCGACCGCGAGGCGCGGGAGCAGGCGGAGCGGGAGGCGCTTCGACTCCGGGGGCTGCTGGAGGGAAGTGGGGTGGAGGTGTTGGGGCCGAGCCCTGCGTTCATCCCGAGGCTGCGCTCCCTTTACCGGTGGCAGCTGACGATCCGGGCGACACGGCTGGAGGCGGTCCGGCCCCATCTTCCCGAAGGACGCGGCTGGGCCATCGACGTTGACCCTGCCTGACCGGACCTCCCCGCGAGCGCAGCCGAGCACGGTGGGGCCGGGACTGGGAGACTGAACACCTTCGCCATCCCCGTCCGCTCGGGACCGCCTCAGCGCGGGCAACCCTGGAGGTGCCTCGGTGCGCGTCGTCTTCGCCGGATCGGCCGAATTTTCAATACCGGTCCTGAGGGCCCTGGCGGGCTCCGGCCACGAGGTGGTCGAGGTGCTGACCGCGCCCGATCGAGATGGCAGCCGGGGTGCCGCGGCGCCCCGACCAGTTAAGGCCGAGGCCCTCGCGCTGGGGCTACCGGTGGAGCAGCCGCCCCGGCTCACCGAGGACTGCTGGCGCGACTCGGCGTCGCGCCGCGAGTCGGATGTGCTCGTGGTGGCCGCCTACGGGCAGCTGCTGCCGCTCGCGGTGCTCGATTCGATGCCCCAAGGAGGAGTGGGGGTGCATCCATCGCTGCTGCCCCGCCACCGCGGGGCATCGCCGGTGGCGGCGGCGATCCTGGCGGGCGACAGCCGGACCGGGGTCACCGTATTCCGCATGGACCAGCGGATGGATGCGGGCCCGATCCTGGCCCAGCAGGCGATCCCCATCCCGGGATCTGCCACCACGCCATCGCTGACCTCCCGGCTGGCCCAGCTGGGTGCCCAGCTGGTGGTGGAGGCCCTGGACCGGCTGGAGGGCGGGGATGCCAGCGACATTCCTCAGCTGGACTCGGGGGCCACCTACTCGCACCGGCTGGGACGGCAGGACGGCAACTTGGACTGGTCCCAGACCGCGGCGGCGATCGACAGAAGTCTGCGGGCGCTGACCCCCTGGCCGGGGGTCACGGTTCCGCTGGCGGGGGTGAGGGTCAAGCTGCTTAGGGGTGCTCCCGACCAGAGAGCTGATGAGGTGCCGGTCAGAGAACTGGGCGAGATCGGGGAGCGGGGCCAGGATTGGATCCTGGTCCAGACCGCTGTGGGGGCCTTTAGGG
Source organism: Candidatus Dormiibacterota bacterium (assembly GCA_003132265.1). Lineage (GTDB taxonomy): Bacteria > Chloroflexota > Dormibacteria > Aeolococcales > Bog-877 > Bog-877. Next base: position 10,969 of record PKXE01000223.1, read on the forward strand.
TCGAGCTGATCCAGCCCCTGGGCCGGCCGCCCATGACCCCGGCCGCCTTCCTTCGGGGCCGACAGCGGACCTCAGGGGGGCGCCGCCGTGGCTGAGCCCAAGGAGCCGCGGCTGCTGGCTCGCAACAAGCGGGCGCGGCACGAGTACCACATCCTGGAGCAGGTCGAGGCGGGGATCGAACTCCGGGGAACTGAGGTGCGTTCCCTGCGCCAGGGCGGGGCCCAGATCACCGAGGCCTACGTTCGGATCGAGCGGGGGCAGGCCTGGCTCTACGGCGCGCACATCCAGCCGTACGAGTTCGGCAATCGCCAGAACCACGACCCCGGGCGCTCGCGCCGTCTGCTCCTGCACCGCCGCCAGATCGACCACCTGGCGGGCGCCGTCAAGCAGCCGGGGGTCACGTTGGTCCCCCTGGACCTGCATCTCTTCCGCAACCGGGTGAAGGTGGAGCTGGCCTTGGGCAAGGGCAAGCGCGAATACGACAAGCGCTATGCGCTGGCCGAACGGGAGGCGAAGCGGCAGATGGAGCGCGGGGTGCGTCGGGACTGGAAGAGCGGGGTATAGTTGCCCTACGACCTGCTCGTGGGGGCGTGTGGCTTCGACGGGGACGTGGGTTGCGAGATGGCGTGTCGAGCCCCGGGCTCGTAAAACTGGGAAAAGGCATTAACTGCCAACAATCAGAGCCAACCGGCTCTGGCCTACGCTGCCTGATCTGATCAGGAAGTAAAGCCAAAAGATCGGGCTTAGGCCCGACGTCGACCGGGCGAGTGTCTGTGGCGCCCGGAGCCGACGCAAATACAGCGGGCTTGCTCACGAGTGGCGTTTCAGCGCTCGTGGGGACTTTCACTGAGACTGGCCCGCTTCGAGCCCGTCCGGGGGCGCTCTGCGGGTGAGATCAATTCTCGGGCTACACACGTAGAGGTCTCGTGAGACGCGCTCTCGGACCCGGGTTCGATTCCCGGCGCCTCCACCAGGGTTGTTGCAGAGCGAGTTGCAAGGTTGGCC
>PKXE01000144.1 GCA_003132265.1 Candidatus Dormiibacterota bacterium
TGGTCTTCGTGAGGAGCCATGGCATCCGGCCCGGCGATCTCCTAGATCTGCTCGGCCACCTTGCTGTCCTGCACAACGGTGATCACGCGAACCGACACGCCCCAGCCCACCGCCAAGCTGGCAGCGGTACGGGCCGCATGCAGGCTCTCACGCGTGTTGTCCACCGCCGCGAGGACGTGCGAGATCACGCCGATCGCCCCGTCTCGGCCCCGTGGAGCTTGGCCCATCTGGTCACCACCCTTTCCTCGCGTTCGAGCTCCTCGAGCCGCAGCATGAGCGTGTGCAGAGCTCCCTCCAGCTGCGGGATCCTATGCTGTTCGATGGCCCGCACGCGCCGCTGAGTGGCCTGCAGCTCGGTTTCGATCTCGTGCAGCGCAGCAGCGGCCACGGCGTGCGCGGCGGCCGCCTCGAGGGCGCGGCGGTACGCGGCGGCGGCCGGCCCCATCGCCGCGTTCGCAGCAGCGAGCTCGGTCGGCTCGGGCACGGCCAGCGTGCAAAGCGCCTCACCGGGGTGGCGGACGCCCATCGTGTTCTGCCAGGTGACCACTACCCGCGCCTGGCCGGCGACCGAAGCGGCCGAGAGGTTGACCGCCGCACCGCCTCCGAGAACAGCAGCGCGCAGACCCCACTGTTGGGCTAGCGCACATGCCGCCTCCCACTCGCGCCCCGTGCCCTCGCACAACATGGCCAGTCGCTCTTGCTCGCGACGCAGCAGCTGACGCTTGCGGTCGAGTAGCTCCGCCCCGCGTCGCGCCACGTCCAGCCGCTGGAGCAGCCAGAGGCGCCCCACCCGTCCCGGGGGCACCCGCTCAGGCATCGAAGCGTTCTGTCTCGACCGCGGGGTCGGGGGTCTGGCCGGGGTCCGGTCGCGCCGCTCCGGTACCCGGCGTGCCGGGGCGATCGCCGAGGTAGTGCGCGGCGATGTCCGCAGCGGGCATCATCGTGAGCTCCCGTTCGGGAAGCGCCGAAGCGACCTGCCAGGCACGGTCCAGGGTGTCCTCGAGCGTACGGCTCTCGTCCATCCTCTGGTCGAGCAGCACGCCGTTGAACTTGTCGGCGAAGGCGAGGTAGCTCCGGTCGGTCTCGGTCAACGAGGCGACGCCGATCAGGTCGGCGAGGTCGCTCACCTGCCGGGCATGGGCCAGTGCCGCCACCAACTGGGCCGCCAGCGGCAGGTGGTCGCTGCGCGTCCGGCCTTCCCCCGCGCCCTTGCGCATGAGCCTCGACAACGACCCGAGCACGTCGACCGGGGGGTAGATGCCGTCGCCGTGCAACTCGGGCGACAGGACGATCTGTCCCTCGGTGATGTAGCCGGTGAGGTCGGGCACCGGGTGGGTTATGTCGCCCGCGGGCATGGTCAGCACGGGGACCTGGGTCACGGAGCCGGGCAGGCCCCGAACGCGCCCGCAGCGNNGGGGTCTCCCCGCGCGCGGCGGACACCTCCCGGAGGGCGTCGCAGTAGCTGGTCATATCGGCGAGCACGACGAGGACGTGCTCGGCGCACTCGAACGCCAGGTACTCCGCGATGGTCAGTGCCACGCGCGGGGTGAGCAGCCGCTGGACGACGGGATCATCGGCAGTGTCGAGCAACAGCACGAGGTCCCCGGCCGAGGCGCGGGTCTCGAGGACCTGCCGGATCGCTGCGGCGTCGGCGTGGGTCAGCCCCATCGCGGCGACGACCACCTTGAAGGGTTCGCCGGCCGCGTGCGACTGCGCGGCGATCTGCGAGGCGAGCTCGAAGTGGGGCAGGCCGGCCGAAGAGAAGACCGGCAGCTTCTGACCCCGTACGAGGGTCAGCAGCGCATCGATGACCGACACGCCGGTCAGGATCGGGTCCCGCGGGACGTCGCGCACGGTCGGATTGAGGGGCGAACCGGCGACTGGGCGGGTCTCGCCACCCAGCATGGGTGGGCCGCCGTCGAGGGGCTCCCCCATACCGTTCCACACCCGTCCCAGCCACCCCCGGCCGACGGGGATCTCGAACGGACGGCCTTCGAACGCCACGGTCACCCTCTCGGGATCGATGCCGCCCGTCCCCTGGAGGACCTGCACAACCGCCAGGTCCCCGTGGACTTCGAGGACGAGGCCCCGACGGACCTCACCGCTGGGAAGCCGGACCGCCGCGATCTCGTCCCAACCCACTCCCTCCACGCCGCCGACCACCAGCAGGGGCCCCTCCACGCGGCGCGCGCCCGTGTACTCGATCGGTACTCGGGCCAACTCGTTCCCCCGGGCAGGGGTGGTCGGCGGTGTCACGCCAGCCCGTCCAGCGCTCGCAGCTGCTCGTCGCGCCGGGTTCGGACCGCCTCGTCGTCGTCGGGACCTGTCTCGTCGCGAGCCCGGGTCACCGGGGTGAAGTCGAACTCCTCGACCGCCGAGGCGGGGAGCCCACCGTCCACCAGCGCCTGGCAACGATCGTAGACGTCGAGCACGAGCTCCAAGAGCGCCATCTGCTTGGCCGGGGAGCAGAAGGCGTCGTTCTCACTCAGGGCGCTCTGTTGCAGCACCGCTTCGCGCAGCAGCCTTCCGGCGAGGAGCACCATGCGCTCGCGCCCGGGGAGTGCCCCGAGCCCGACGAGTTCGACCACCGAGGACAACCGATCGGCTTCGCCCAAGAGCGCGATCGCCCGGGCCCGATCCAGCGCCCAGCTCGTCCTACCTTCCGCCGCCTGCCACGTGGCCACGGCCTCCACGTCGCGCGCGAACGAGCGCCGCCAGCTGATCGCCGGGTAGTGGCGCGCATAGGCGAGGTCGCGATCGAGCGACCAGAGGCAGCGCACGAATCGCTCGGTGTGTGCGGTCACCGGCTCGGTCATATCGCCCCCGGGAGGCGACACCGCGCCGATGGCGGTCACCGAGCCCTCCTCGCCGCCGAGTGTCGTCACCCGGCAGGCGCGCTCATAGAACGCGGCCAGCGCGGACGCCAGGCCGGCCGGGAAACCCTCCTCGGCAGGGAGCTCACCGCTACGCGAGGAGAATTCCCGCAGGGCCTCGGCCCAACGTGAGGTCGAGTCGGCCAGGAGCACGGTGGCGTATCCCATGTCCCGGTAGTACTCGGCGACGGTCATGCCGGTGTAGACGCTCGCCTCGCGCGCCATCACCGGCATGTTGGACGTATTGGCGATCACCACGGTGCGCTCCAACAGGCTCCGCCCGGTCCTCGGGTCCTCGAGCTGCTCGAGATCGGTCAGCGCATCAGCCAACTCGTTGCCCCGCTCCCCGCAGCCCACGAAGACGATGATGTCGGCGTCGCACCATTTCACGATCTGCTGGAGCAGGACGGTCTTGCCGGTCCCGAAGCCGCCCGGCACGGCCGCCGTGGCGCCTTGGGCGATGGGGAACAGCAGGTCCACCACCCGCTGGCCGGTGATCAGCGGTGCCGCCAGGCGAAGGCGCTCGCGCACCGGGCGGGGGATCCGGACCGGCCAGTGCTCGACCACTCGCACGGGCGTCCCGTCGACCGTGATGACCGCCTCGTCCTCGGCCACCTCCCCAGGCTCGGACACCCAGTCGACGGTCCCGGCCAAGCCCGCGGGGACGAGCGCCCGGTGCTCGATTCCCCCGGCGGCCATCGGCACCGTCCCGAGGAGGGTTCCTGGTCCGACCCGGGTACCCGCCGTGACCGAGGGCCGGAACGACCAGCGTGCCGGTGTGCCGGCTTCGGCAGGAGCACCAGGAGCGAGCCATGCCGATCGATTGGCCAAGGGCCGGAGCAGCCCGTCGAAGATGCCGCCGAGGAGTCCGGGGCCGAGCCGTGCCGAGAGCGGGTGACCGAGCGCCCGGACGGGGTCGCCCACGCAGAGCCCGCCCGTGTACTCGTGGGCTTGCGCGGTCACCAAGCCTCCGCTGATCGAGATTACCTCGGCCGGCAGCCGGTTCGTCCCGATCTCGAGCACCTCGAGGGCGGCGACCCGGGTGAGCCCTTCCGCCTCGACCAGGGGGCCGTTCACCCGGACCACATGCCCGGTGGTACCCGCGGCGGCTGGGTCGCTCATTCCCAGACGGCCCGGAGAACCTCGCCGAGCGAGCTCATGTGCAGATCGACCAGCACCTTGGTGCTCAGGTCCACCCGCCGGCCGCGCCGCTCGGCCACGATGCCGATCCCACCGTCCGCCGGCGGGTGCACGGCGGCGTCGTCTCCCAGTCGCGCGCGCGCCGTCTCCGCCAGCCGGGAGGCCAGCGCTTCGGCCTCGCCCGTTCCGGCTCGGTCGCGCAACGCCGCCAGGGCGCGCCGGCGCACCTCTTCGTAGACCTCGCGCCGAGCGCCGAGCACCAGCGCGAGCGCCTGCCGGTGGGCGTCGGCCATCAGGACTGCGGCGGCCCGGTCGGCGGTCGCCTCGGCCTCGGCTCGCGCCTCGTCAAGGGTCCGAGCGGCCTCGGCTCGCGCCTCGTCGAGGCGGGCGTGCCCTCGGGCCTCTGCGGCGGCCAGGATCTCGCCGGAGCGGCGTTGGGCGTCGCCATGCAGCGTCTCGGCCACCGGCCTCAGCGGCGGGGAGAGCTCGCGAGTGACCAGAGCACGGCTCTTCCCGACGGGCCTGGTCGAGGTGCTCAACTCGGCATAGTCACGGTCAGCACGCCGTCGCGCTCGAGCACGCGGCTGCCGAGTGCCGAAGCCGCAGCGGGAGTGAGGACGACGAGCGAGGTATCGGGTGGAAGCTCGGACCAGCTCCGGTTGATCGACTCGGGGTCACCGACCGCGATCGTCGTCGCACCGGCGAGCGCGTAGCCGTCAACCTTGACCGCCTCCCCGAGCACGACCAGCCTGCCCACCGAGCTAGACCTTGCCGATCAGGATGATCGCGACCACGAGGCCGTAGATCGCGATGCCCTCAGCGAGGCCGACCAAGACCATGGCCCGCCCGAACATCTCGGGACGCTCGCTGATCGCCGCCAGCGCTGCCGACCCCGTGTAGGCGACGGCGATGCCGGCGCCGATCGACGAACCGGCGACGGCGATGGCGGCGCCGATGAGTGCACCGCTGCCGTAGGAGGGGCCGGCCGCCGCAGCCGATGCAGCCGCGACCGGAGGGGCCCAGGCAGCCAGGGCCACCAAGACGCCGGCTGCGGCCAGAAGCAGCAGGTTGAGGGCCTTCACGACCCGGAGTGCCCGGCGCGGTCGCTGCCGGAGCTGGATGGCGATCCCGGTCGACACGGCGGCCAGGATCGGTAGGGCGATCAACCAGGCAAGCATGGAGCCTCCTTCGGCAGACGGATCGGTACATGCCAGGGCCGGAAGGCCCTGCCCTCGTCAGTGAACACTCGCGAGAACAATTCGTAGTACTCGAGACGCAAGGCCTGCACTCCTGCCACCAGACCCTCCAGCGCAAAGGTTACGGCGTTGCCGACGAGAAAGAGAGCACCGGCTGCCAGGTACCCGAGCGCGCCACCCCGGTCCCAGAACGCCACGGTCCCCGACCACACGATGCCGGCAAGGGCGGCGTGGGTGAGACCGAAGGCAGCCAGCCGGGCGAAGGAGACGGTGTTCGTCCCGAGACCCATGATCCCGTCGAACATCGCGACTCCCGCCTGCAGGGCGCCGCTCGCTCGACCTCCGGCCTCCAAGAAGAGCCCGACATACCCGAAACCGAGACCCCCCGCGACCAGTACCGCGCCGGCCAAGGCGAGGGCGAGCGAGTGGCGGTACCAGCCGAAGCCCACGACCCCGAGCCCCAGGTAGAGCGTTCCGCCGGCAAGACCCGGCAGCGCGACCAACGAGCGGACCGCGCCGCCCTCCCGCCAGCGGTTGACCGCCCCGAGGACATACGCCAGTGCGAGCAGCGTCGCCCCGATGGCGATGGCCACCGCCAGCAACGTCGTCGCGTGGTCGAGCGGCCGCATCCAGAGCGTCGGCACCAGGCCGGTGGGGCCGAAGCACTCTCCGTAGGCGGAGCCGAAGGCCATGCTGGACAACCCGGCGCCGATGACGAACGGCGCCGCCCAGTGGAAGCGGGCGACCCGGGCGAACCGGCCGGCCCCCGCGAGCCACAGGCCGATCCCGGCGAGCAGCACGAGCGCACCTTGCCCGACGTCGCCGAACATCATGCCGAACATCGCGACGTAGGCGAGCCCTGCGATCAGCGACGGGTTGAGGTCGGCGTAGGGCACGGTGACGTACGTGTTGACGAGTGGCTGAAAGGCGCCCATGGGCCCGGCCACGCGCAGCTGCGTTGGCGGCTGGGTCCCCCGCGGCGGCCTCAGCCGAACGATGGCACCGCCGTGCGGAGCGACGAGCTCATGGAGGCGACCCACGGCACTGGCGGGACACCACCCGGCCAGCGCCGCGACGGTGCCGTCGTCGACGGCGGCCGAACCGACGTGCTCAAGTTCCGCCTCCCCGGCCAGGGCGGCCAGGTCGCCGGCGCTCTCGAGCGCCGCGAGGTCCGGCGGTTCGGCGGTCGTCGCAGCGGGCGGTGTGGCACCGGGCTCGCGTCGCCGGGCGCGTTCGAGCGCCCGGCCAGCCGGGCCCGTGGGGGCCGACGGGAGTTCCGGCTCGACGAGCCCGGCATCGGCAATCGTGACGAGGACCGCGCGCAAGCGGGCCACCGGACCGACCACGGCAACCCGCTCCATGCGCGCCGGCTCGACGAGGTCACGCAACGTCATCGAGCACCCCTGCGTCGCGACCACCGCGCGCTGCGATCTCCAGCGCGGCGCGGACCTGCCAGCCGTCGGAGCTGAGTAGACCGGCCACACCGACCACCGCCCCCGGCCCGGGGAGCGCCCGGGCGGTGAGCACCAGGCTCTCGGCTTCCAACCGGGACCACCACCGGACCTCGCACCGCCAGAGGTCCTCGGCCGAGCTCGCGCCTTCGAGCACCCAGTCGAGTCTGGGGGCCAGCGTTCGTCGCAGCTGCTCCACGGACGGCGCGCCGACCCAGCCCTTCCCGAGCACCGCCCGGGCGTGGCCCGCCGCGGGGGTGCCCGCAGCCGGCGGCGCACCAGCCGCGATCGACCGGGCGATGATGAGCACGGCGGCCGAAGTGGCCAATGCGGCAGCCTCNNCCCGGGTCGCCCCACGGCGACGCGGCGAGGGCGCGCCGGAGATCGCCCAGGTCGCGAGCCGACCCGAGTCCCCGGACCGTCGCGAGCGAGCCCAGCGCGAACATCTCGGGAGCCGGCTGACCGGAGATCTTGGCGCCTTGGGCAGTGATGTTCGCCAGCTCGAAGCCGCCCGCCAGCAGGCGCACGATTCCGCCACCGAGCGGGGGCGCCCAGCCGGCCAGCACTCGGAGGTTCCACAGCACGCTGTTCGACACGGCGCGCTGGGCCGTCACGAGGTCCATGTCCGGGCGCACCACCGTGCCGTAGGGCGTCGCCGCCAGGCTGGAGAGCGCCTCACCGAGCGACGCCATGCCCGCCAGGCGTCGCGCCTCCGGACCGCCCAAACGGTGGCGCGCGAGGCCGCGGCTGCGCACCTGCGCCGCGATCCACCCGGAACTCATTCGAGTGAGCTCGCCGCGAGCCCGGTCGCCAGCACTCGTCGCACCAGATCCTCGACCGCCGCGGGCAGACGTTGCTCAGAGACGCTCTCGATGCGGAGCGCCTCCTCCCTGGCGGCGGTCTGAATCGCCTGCTGGTCGCGCTCGACCGCGGCGAGCCGTGCCGCGGCTGCGTCGGCCCGAGCCGTCACGGCGCTCTGGCGCGACTCAGCGACCAGGCGGGTTGCCTCCTGAGCGGTAAGGGCGTCTTGGCGTGCGGACTCCTTCTCGGCGCTCGACACCACGGTGGCCGCTTCGTCCTCCGCGACGCGCAAGGCGGCGAGCAGCGGTGCCAGTTCCAGTTCCAGCGCCGCCGCGCGATCAGTGGGAACGCCCGCGGCGGTGGGCCTCCCTGGCACCGCCATCAAGCGAAAGCGATGTAGCAGCTCTCGTGGTCCGAGCATGCCAGCACCTCCAGTCAGGTCCCGCCGGCTGATCAACTGATCGTACGCTGCCGCTGAGGACGCTGACGCGCGCCGGTCGGCCCGGTGACTGCGGTAGTGGACGCCTCAGCGCTGCTGGCGTTGCTGTTCGACGAACCAGGCGCGCAGGCGGTGGCGGAGGTGATAGCCGAGGGGGCCACCGCAAGTACGGTCAATCTCGCCGAGGTGGCCACGGTGCTGACCAGCAACCACCGAGATCCCAATCGGGTGTTGGAGGCGGTGCGGGCCCAGGTCGAGTTGGCACCGTTTAGCGCTGCCGACGCGCTCGCCGTCGCCGCGCTCTACCCACAGGTGTCCGGCAGGGGCACTCCCCTGGGCCACCGAGGCTGCTGGGCCCTCGCCCAGCGCCTGGACGCCCCGGCGGTGACCGCCGGCCACCTGTGGATCGGGCTATCTCTCGACATCGCCGTCCAGCTCATACGTCCTGCCCGCGGCTGACCCGGGAATCCCCGCCGCTAGCGAACGGTCATGTCCCTCGGCTTGGCAAATGGCGGCGCCGCGGCCCTGGTCAATGACGTGGGCACGACAACCCCACCCTTTTGCCGCCCCTCTTCACCGGCCGAGATAACACGATGACCAGGTCACCCTGGTACGCGACGTCGAGGGACATGATCGGTCGACCGCGCCGGCCAGTTCAGACCCAGCTAGAAGCCGGGAAAGACTCGGACCAGATCGGCGAGTTCAATCGGTCCGGTCAGTTGCACCCGACCGGTGTCTTCGTCACGCAGGCGACCAGTCAGAAGCCGGAACAGGGTCT
>PKXE01000118.1 GCA_003132265.1 Candidatus Dormiibacterota bacterium
GCGGCGTCCAACCCGGGGATCGGCAGAGGCGCCACGCCGTTCCCGCTGCGCGCCGGCCGGACAGGGTCCCGCGGCTCGAACGGCGAGACCGTCCCGGCGGCCTGGGGGATGGCGGCGGGAGCGCCGGACTTGGGGACCTTGGGGAGGGAAGGCGCGAGCACCTCGGGCGGTACCGGGGCCGCCTGAGCCTCGGGGGCGGTGTCCCGAAGGGCTGGCTGAGGGCTCTGGTCCTCAGCCGGCGGTCGGGGGGTGGCTGGCGGAGAAGCCAGGGCCGCGGCTGAGGGGACCGGCAGGGCAGGCGACCGGACCGCAGCCACGGCTGGCGCCGTAATACCCATCTCCCGGATCTCCTCCTGGGTAGCCAGCAGCAGCAAGAGCTCGTACATGGCACGCCCCATCCGGCGGAAGAGCGCCGTGGCCTCGTCGGGGAACCCCGCATCCACCACCCGGGCGACCACCGACGAGGAGACCCTGATCAGGGTCTCCTCGTTCAGGTCGGGAAAGGTCAGCCCAGCCAGCTCCTGGTCGATGACGGCCGGAAGCTCAGGAACCCCCGACGCCAGTTCACGGGCCAGGTGCTCCCAAGTCTGCCGCAGATCGGCCAAACCCTGGTGCAGGGTCTGGCTGTCCGGTGCCATGCTCGATTCCTCAGCCATCCCGCCCTGCAGTTTGCCACCGGAACGCAGCCAAACGCGTAGCGCACGCTCAACGAAACCGTGACGCTTGCGCCGCCCCTGGCCACTACGATTGAACTCGTTGATCGTCCCAGAGTCTGTCGGCGCCACTTCGAAACGGAGTCCTTGGCTCGCCGCCGTCGAGGAGTGGCTGTGGCAGAAGCGCTCCTTCCGCATGGTCCCGGACCTCAAATTGCCGCTGACCCCTTCGGGAGCGCCGACGCTGAGCCCGAAGGGGGCGCTTCGAGTTGGATTCGCCGGCTTCCCCTCCGACTACAGCCTGGCGATGCTGCTGGCGCTGATCGACAGCGGCGTGGAGCTGGTGGGGCTCGCCACCAGCTTGGGCGCCAACCCGGCGATCTCCGGGGAGAATGCCCTCAGCCAGGTTGCCGATCACCTGCGAGTGCCGCTGCTGCGGCTGGCCCGGATCAACGAGTACGACTCCCTGGTGGCGCTGCGCCGGCTGGAGGCCGATCTCTTCCTGGTGGCCAGCTTCGATCAGATCCTGCGCGAGAAGGCGCTGGCGGTGCCCCGGTTGGGCTGGGTTAACGTCCACCCCTCGCGGCTCCCCCAGTACCGGGGACCGGAGCCCCTCTACTGGGCCATCGTCAATGACGAGCGCGAGACCGGGATCAGCTTCCAGAGGCTGGCGCGCGGGATCGACGCCGGCCCACTTCTGCTCCAACGAACCGCGGTCATCCGCCCCGATGACGACTCCGGCACCCTGGCCCGACGACTGAGCCAGCTGGGCGCGGAGTCGACGGGGGAAGCGATCTGGCTGGCCCAATCGGGCTTCGCCGGGACCCCGCTCGACCTCTCCCGGGGCTCGTACTTCACCTCGGTCGGCCACCGCCGGATCGACCAGGCGGACTCCGCGGCGCTGGCGGACCGGCTGGTCAGGGCCGGGAACCCCAACATGCTGGCCTCCTCGGAGTGCGGGGGCCGGCTCTGCTATGTGGTGAAGGTCCGTCGGGTCGCGGCTTCGGATCCCTCCCCCGGCCCTCGTCTCCACTTCCCCGACGGCGATCTGATCCTGGAGCAGACCGTCGACCGCTGCGGCTGCCACCACGGGGAGCCGGTCGGAAGCTGCCCTCACGACGAGTAGTCAGCCGACGAGCGACGACCGCCACCGGGATTAGGGCGAAGCTGCCGACAGTCAGGGCGGATCTGAGCGGTACGATCGCTCACGTGGTGCTTCCGAACCGCCTTTGGCGGTCCGACCAGCAGGGACTGGTGGTGACCAAGATCGAAGGCGACTCAGCCGAAGTCGCCGAGGACAGCGTCGCCCGCGAGGAGGCCCTGCAGCTGATGGTGGACGGGCGGCCCCTGGCGGTGATGCTCCGCACCCCGGGCTGTGATCTCGAGCTAGCCCTGGGGCTGCTCCACGCCGAGGGCGTGATTCACCACCGCGACGACATCGCGGAGCTGCGGATTGCCCCCAGCGGCCAGGTGGAGCTGGATGGTATCCCCCTCCCCATCCAGCTGGATCCGCACGCGGAGAACCTGGTCGACGTCCACCTCCGGGTGCCCCTCCCCGAGGGAGCGCTGGGCTGGCAGCGGGCGCTGCCCTCCTCCAGCGCCTGTGGGATCTGTGGCACCGCCACCTTGGAGGCGCTGCAGGCGGTCCAACCCAACGTCGAGGGGAAGGCCGCGTGGCCCGCCCGGGAGCTCTTCCATCTCCCCGAGCTGCTGCTGGAAGCACAGCGGGTCTTCCACTCGACCGGCGGGCTCCACGCCGCCGGCCTGCTCCGGTTGAGCGGCCAGCCCCTGGACGTGGCCGAGGACGTAGGCCGGCACAATGCCGTGGACAAGCTGGTGGGAAGGGCGCTCCTGCGCGACCAGCTGCCCCTCCGAGACGCCGTGCTGGTGGTTAGTGGCCGGACCGGATTCGAGATCGTCCAGAAGGCAGCCGCGGCCGGCATCGGCCTGGTGGCCTCGATCTCCGCACCGTCCTCACTGGCCGTTCAGGCCGCCGAGGCGACCGGGGTGACCCTGATCGGCTTTTTGCGCGGTGAGCACTGCAACGTGTACTCCCACCCGGAGCGGGTGGAGCTCAACCTCGGCCAGCCGGCCCGCCCTCGCTGACCCAGCTGGGATTGGGGCCGGGAGATGGCGCTGGGGCTGCTGATCCTGGCCGGCGGACTCAGCTCGCGGATGGGCAGGNNCCCACGATCGCCGGGCCGGACGACTACGGCACCGGTTGGCACCTGGTCGGCGACGAGCCAGGCCTCAAAGGGCCGATTGCCGGGCTGATCGCCGGCTTGGCGGCCAACCCCAGTGATCTGGTGCTGGTGCTGGCTGCCGACCTGCCATTCCCCTCCCCCCTCCTGGCAGCGGGACTGGCGGAGATCGCGGGGTGCGAGTCCGCGGCCCAGGCCATCGTTCCCGAGCGGGCGGGTCAACTGGAGCCGCTCTTCGCGATCTACCGCCGGGACGCCGCCACTGACCTGCGCAAAATGGCGCGACAATTGGCCCGTCCCGGCCACGGGCCTTCGCTGCGTCGGACCGTAGCCGGGCTCCGGCTGCGAAGGGTCTCGGAGTCCGAGTGGAGGGTCCGGGACCCGGAGGGGGCGTCGTTCCTCAACTGCAACACCCCCGGCGAGTTGGCGGAGGCAGCGGCGCGGGCGCAGGCCCGGCCCGACCAAGGAGGGATTCGGTGAACGAGTGGTTTGACAGATACCTGAAGGCGCTGGGAGCCGCCGACGCCGTCCTCCGCCGGGAGGAGGCCCAGCTGGTCTTGGAGCTGGCCGCCGAGTCCGCCCACACCTCGGGCGCCCGCCAGTACGCGCCCCTGGCAGCCTACCTGGCCGGACGCGCGGCGGCCGGCCAGTCACGGGAGGGGCGCCTCAAGGTGCTCCAGGAGGCCATCGGCGCCGCTGCCCAGGCAGGGGCGGCCGGCGGCGATCTGGGGCTGGATTTGGACACGTAGTTGCAGTTCCCAGCTGGGCTGGGCTGACGCCACCGGGAGTACCTCAGGCCGCCCAGGAGATGCCTGCTAAGATCCAGCGAAGTCCGGCGGAGCGACGTCCAGTCCGCTC
>PKXE01000128.1:0-16881 GCA_003132265.1 Candidatus Dormiibacterota bacterium
CTCAGGGCGCTGGGGGCGGCGCCAGTGGCGTCCCTCCTCCGGGCCCGGCTCGGTCTGGGGCCGACATTTGCTTCACCTGGGCGGTTGCTGAGGTGCTCGCAACGGTCCTGGTCGGCACCGAGGGGGTCTCTCCCCTGGACGTGGTGAGGGTCGCCCGCGAGGGGGCGCGAGTGGAGATCTCAGCCGAGGCCACCGCGTCCATGGACCGCGCGCGGGCTCTGGTGGAGCAGGCTGGAAGCAACCCCGACCCCGTCTACGGGGTCTCCACCGGGTTCGGTCTTTTGGCTACAACCAGGATCGATCCGGATCGGCGCTCCGACCTTCAGCACGCCCTGATCCGCTCGCACGCCGCGGGGATGGGAGATCCCGTTGAGGTGGAGGTGGTGCGAGCGATGATGCTCCTGCGGGCCCGCACCCTCTGCATGGGCTTCTCCGGGAGCCGGCCCGCGGTGGCCGTGGGGCTGGTGGNNCACATGTCGCTGGTGCTGTTGGGGGAGGGCCGAGCCCGGGTCCCGGACGGCCGGGTCGTCGACGGCGCCCTGGCCCTGAAGGAGGGTGGGCTCAAACCGCTGCGTCTGGAGGTCAAGGACGGGCTCAGCCTGATCAACGGCACCGACGGGATGCTGGGGATGCTGGTCCTAGCCCTCGCCGACCTCGGGGTGCTGCTCCCCACCGCGGACATCGCGGCCGCCCTCTCCACCGAGGGGCTGCTGGGAACCGATCGACCCTTCGCCGCCGATCTCCACACGATCCGGCCCCACCCGGGGCAGATCCAGAGTGCCGGCAACCTCCGGCTCCTGCTGCGCGGCTCGGGAGTCCTGGCCTCTCATCGCAACTCTCCCCACCTGGTCCAGGACCCCTACTCCATCCGCTGCGCCCCCCAGGTCGTGGGCGCCGCCCGCGATACCACCGAGTTCGCCCGCCAGATCGCCGGCCGCGAACTGCGATCGGCGGTGGACAACCCGGTGGTTCTCCCCGACGGCCGGCTGGAGTCGACCGGCAACTTCCACGGCGAGCCGCTGGCTTTCGCCTGCGACTTCCTGGCGATCGCCGCCGCCGAGGTGGCTTCGATCGCCGAACGCCGGGTCGACCGGATCCTGGACCCGGCTCGCTCGGCGGGGCTGCCACCATTCCTGGCCCCCGAGGCCGGGGTCAACTCGGGGCTGATGATCGCCCAGTACACCGCCGCCGCCATCGTGGCGGAGAACCGGCGCCTGGCCAACCCCGCCAGCGTGGACTCGATCCCCACCTCCGGGATGCAGGAGGACCACGTGTCAATGGGTTGGGGGGCGGCCCGCAAGCTGCGCCAGGTGGTGACCAACCTCTCCCGGGTTCTGGCCGTCGAGCTGTTGGCCGCCTCCCGGGCGCTGGAGTTGCGGGCACCTCTGGAGTCCTCTCCGGCGAACGCCGCAGTCGCGGAGCTGGTGCGCCACCTGGGTGGAGGGGTCGGGCCGGATCGGTTCCTCTCCCCCGAGCTGGAAGCGGTGGCTGCCGCGGTGAGGTCGGGCGAGATCCTGCGCCGGGCGGAGTCGGTCGTGGGCGAGCTCCGTTGACGCGCCCCCGGCCTGGACATCCCCGCGCTCAGGCGGGCTAGGTCAGGCTCCCGCCAGCGACGAGATGACCGCCTCCGAGTCGACGCCCAGCTGGGGGCTGGGTGCGGGCGTCTGTCGCTGACAGCCGGTGAAGCGCACCGGCTGAGGGACCAGCAGCAGAGAGCCGAGTTGCGGATGGTCCTGAATGACTGCCGTCTGGCGATAGGCGACCTGCTCGCCAGCCAGCGCCTGCTTGAGGTCGAGCACCGGCGAGGCGGCGATCCCGGCCTGGGTGGCCCGGCTCACCACCTCATCCACGGTCAGGCGCCGACTCCAGGCTTCGATCAGGGCGCGCAAGCGAGGCTCGTTCTCGGTTCGTGCCTCATCCGAGCTGAAGGCCGGATCGGCGGCCAGCTCCGGGTGGCCGATCAGCTCCGCAAAGCGGGCGAAGCCCACCTCGTTGGCCACGGCCAGGACCACCAGCCCATCACTAGCCTGGTAGGTGTCGAAGGGCGTGGAGACGGGATGGCGGTTGCCCACCCGGCCGGGGGCTCGGCCGGTGGCGTTCAGCTGGCTGATGGCGGTGACCTGGAGGGCGAGCAAGCTCTCCAGCATGCTGACGTCGATGTGGGTGCCACTACCAGTGCGCTCCCTGGCGAAGAGGGCGGCTGCGATGCCCCACGCCGTGAAGAGCCCGGCCACTAGGTCCCCCACCGACTCGCCNNCCGAAGCCCGAGATGCTGGCGTAGATGAGCCGGGGATTGGCCGGGCTGAGGGTCTCGTAGTCGGCGCCGAGGTGGGCCGCAACCCCAGGCCGGAAGTTCTCCACCAGCACGTCGACCTCGGCCGCCAGTCGGAGCAGCAGCTGGCGTTCCCGATCCTGCTTCAGGTCCAGCACCAGGCTGCGCTTGCCCCGATTGAGAATGGCGAAGTAGATGCTCTCCCCGTCTCGGAACGGACCCAGGCTCCGGGCGTCGTCGCCCGTTCCCGGTGCTTCGACCTTGATCACATCGGCACCCAGGTCGCCCATCAGGGCGGTGCAGTAGGGACCGCTCAGCACCCTCGAGAGGTCCAGCACCCGGACCCCCTGGAACAGACCGCCGTTATCAGGCGACGCCATCGGCTCTCCTCAAAACCTGGCTGGCAATGGTCAGTAGCTGGATCTCCGAGGTACCCTCGTAGATGCGCAGCACCCGGCAGTCCCGGTAGAGGCGCTCGATTTCGCTCTCACGCATGAAGCCCGCCCCGCCGTGGATCTGCAGGGCCCGGTCCACTACTCGAAAGCAGTTCTCCGCTGCGACATACTTGGCGATCGAGGCCGCCTCGCGCAGGTCGGCTCCCTGGTCCTTGAGCCGGGCCGCCTCCCGGGCCGCCAGCCGCGACACCTGGAGCAGAGCCTGCATCTCGCCCAGGCCCAGCTGGATCACCTGGAACTCAGAGATCGGGTGGCCGAACTGCTGCCGGGACAGGGCGTAGGAGCTCGCCAGCTCCAGTGCCCGGGCGGCGATCCCGCAGGCCATAGCGGCGCTGTCGATGCGGGCCCGGTTGAGTGCCT
The DNA here is from genome assembly GCA_003132265.1 of Candidatus Dormiibacterota bacterium. Lineage (GTDB taxonomy): Bacteria > Chloroflexota > Dormibacteria > Aeolococcales > Bog-877 > Bog-877. The sequence goes on from PKXE01000128.1 coordinate 3,088, forward strand.
CCAGGGCAATCTTCCCGCCCCCGCCCACAGTTCCAATGAGGCCGTCGGCGGCCACCTCTACGCCGTCCAGGAAGACGGTGTAGGTGGGCGACGAGCGCAACCCGCACTTGTCCTGGGGTGTGGAGAAACTGAGATTCGGCGAGGCTCGATCCACGGCAAAGCAACTGATTCCGCGAAAGCCCAGGGTCGGGTTGGTCTTGGCGAAGACCAACAGCAGGCCCGCCTCCCGAGCGTTGCTGATGAAGGTCTTGGAACCCTTGAGAAGCCATCCCGCAGCAGATATTTGGGCCGTGGCTTCCATGGAGCCGATGTCGGAGCCGGCCCCGGGCTCCGTGAGCGCGAAGGCACCGAGCCTTTGGCCTTCTGCCATGCCCGGTAGGTGCCTTAGCTTCTGCGCCTCGTCGGCACCCACCAGCAGCACCTCCATGGCCAGGTAGTGGGCCGTGTAGATGGACGCGAGCGCAGCATCGGCAGCGGCCACCTCCTCGATGGCCGCCAGTTGCAGCCTCGTGGACTGACCCAGCCCTCCGTAGGCTCGGGGCACTGCGATCCCCATCGCATCGAGTTCCGCCAGCCGTTCCACCAGCTGCGCCGGGAACTCCCCCGACGCGTCTCGGGCGGCCGCCCCGGGAAGAACCTCACTCCGGGCAAAGTCTCGGATGGCGGTTCGCAATTCGGCCTCCTCAGCTTCCTCGGGCCCTTCCGAGGGGCCCGAGGAAGAGGTCACCGGAGCCACGCCCGGGCGCCCCCGCGCCACCGCCCTACTCCCCGGCGGTGGGACCAAGGGCCGGCTCGGTGCCGCCAGAACCTTGGAGTTTGCCGCTCCTCATCAAGGGGCGCATGAAGATGTAGTACAGGCCGCCCGCCACCACCAGGGACAGCATCCAGGAGATGTCCGCGCCACCCAGGTTGTTGACCATGGGACCGGTATAGAAGGTGGTGCTCATGAAGGGAATCTCGAGCAGGATGCCGATGCCGTAGGCGGTCAGGGCGCGCCAGTTCCAACGTCCGTACTCACCATCCGGGTCAAAGATGGCGCGAATGTTGTAGCGCTCCTTGCGCACCAGGTAAAAGTCGCACAGGTTGATGGCGGTCCAGGGGATGATGAAGTAGGCCAAAAAGAGGATGAAGTTCTCGAAGTTATTGAGGAAGTCTCCCTGGCCGGCGATGGCGAGAACGGTGCCGATTACGGCCGCGGCGGCGACGATCACCACCCGCGCCTGACGGCGAAAGTCTCGCCGGGCGAAGACGGTGATGGTGGTGGCACTGGACATGAAGGCGCCGTAGAGGTTCAGAGTGTTGATGCCCAGAATGCCAATGATCACTATGAATATGAAGAGATCGGGGGCTGCCGCTGACTGGCCCACGATGAAGGCGACGGAACCTCCGTCGAAGGCATGGGCTGCGACGGCGACCGCAATCGCCCCGAAACCAAGCATCCAGATCGAGCTGATGGCAGAGCCCAAATAGCTCCACCAGAAGGCCGCCGACACCGAGGTCTTGCTGGGGAGATAGCGGGAGTAGTCAGCCACGTATGGCGCGTAGGTGATCTCCCAGGTAGCCGCAATGGTGATCGCCAGGACGAACGTGCCGATCTCGAAATGCCCACCTGACATGGCGGCGCCGATGTTGTGATCCGCCACCAGCCGAAAGGTGAGGTAGAGGAAGCCCAACCCGGTGAGCACGCTCACCCAGCGCTGCACGGAATGGATCAGCCGGTAGCCGTAGATAGCCAGCAGGGTACAAATCACCGAGGTGATCACGATGGAGATGTCGAGTGGGATTTTGGTCCATTCGGTAAGAGCCTGGGCACCGAGCACTCCGCTGGCGGCGAAGAAGCCGACGTACATCAGGAAAACCACCACGATCGGGATGACGGCCCCAAAGAATCCGAACTGGGCCCGGCTCTGGATCATCTGGGGGATACCCAGCTTCGGCCCCTGGGCCGAGTGCAGGGCCATGAAGATGGCGCCGACCCCGCAGCCAATGGTGATCGCCAGCAACGCCCACGGCAGGGAGAGCCCCACGATCACCGCCAGCGCCCCAGTGACCACCGCGGTCACCTGCATGTTGGCGGCGAACCAAATCGTGAACAGATGCCACGGCTTGCCGTGCCGTTCCTCGGGTGGGATGAAGTCGATCGATCTCTTCTCGACCTGGTAGATGGACTGTTTTGCGCTAGCCAACGCGTTTACCCCTCCTAGATTTATTGCTGTACCTGGTGGCCGGCAAGAGACTCGTTGGACAACCGTCGTGGCTCCGTCGCCATCAGGGCGAGATACTCGTAGACGACGTGGGCGGCCGCGATCCCGGTGACCTCGGCATGGTCGTACGCGGGGCAGACCTCGACCAGGTCGGCTCCCGCCAGCTGCAGTCCTCGCAACCCCCGCAGGATGAGCAGCAGTTCCCGGGTCAGGAGGCCGCCGGCCTCCGGTGTCCCTGTCCCGGGGGCCATCCCGACATCGATCACATCGATGTCCGTGGAGATGTAGAGCGGCTGGTCGCCAACCCGGTCTCGGATCCTCTGCACCACCGGGCCGACCCCCCCTTCCTCGAGTGCCTCAGACGGAATCAGGGAGAAGCCGAGGTCGGTGTCCTCGCTGAGGTCACTCTCGGCGTAGACCGAGCCGTGAATGCCCACGTGGATGCTGTGATTCCGGTCGATCAGACCCTCCTCGGAGGCCCGCCGGAACGGTGAGCCGTGGGTGTACTCGGCACCGAAGTAGGTGCCCCAGGTATCGAGGTGGGAGTCGAAATGCAGCACCGCCAAGGGTCCGTGGTGCTGGGCGACCGCCCGGAGCAGCGGCAGGGTGATGGTGTGGTCCCCGCCGAGAGCCACCAGCCTCCTGCCGTCCGCGATCAACTGAGCCGCGCCCTGGCTGACCGCCTCCAGCGCCTGGGGGATATTGAAGGGGTTGGCCGACAGGTCGCCAGCATCAACCACCTGATTCGCCTCGAACGGGGCCACCCCAAGCCCCAGGTGGTATGGCCGCAGCAGCCGGGAGGCCTGGCGGATGTGGGCCGGGCCAAAGCGTGCCCCCGACCGATAGGTGCAGCCCGCGTCAAAAGGCACCCCGGCGATGGCCACATCGTAGTCGGGCACCTGGTCAAGCCGGGGCAGGCGCGCGAAAGTGGTCAGTCCCGCGAACCGCGGGGTCGCCTGGGCATCAGTCTGACCCACCACCTTGGTGGTCGCGTGACCCGCCAATCCAGCTTCCTCTCCGTCCCCACCCGAACCGGCCCGGTTGCAAGGGCTGTCGCCCGTCTGGGGACAGCGCGGGCAACATAGCAAAGGCACCTGAAAGTGTCAAGAGCTTTTGATTTTTGACTCTTGACGCCGTATCCCGCAGCTGTTACAACCGGTTTCAAGGTCGAGAGGGAGTGGAGGAATCAGCTCTGGTGATCACGCGACCGGCCCCGCCCCGCCTGCCGCAGGCGCCGGGTGTGCTCTCCATCGCCTCAGTCACCGAGGTCGTCTACCAGCATCTGCGACTCAGGATCCTCAGCGGGATGACGCCCGGCCAGCCCCTGCGGCTCAACGACGTCGCCGCCGAGCTGGGGGTGAGCACCACCCCGGTGCGGATGGCCATCGAAAGGCTGGCGGGGGACGGGCTGGTACTCCACGCCGGCCGCAAGGGGGCCAGCGTCGCACCGCTCTCGCTGTCCGACTTTCAGGACATCTATGCGGTCCGCCGCGGGTTGGAGGGTACGGCCGCCCGACTCGGAGCGGGCGCGCTGACTGACTCCGACATCTCCCGGATGCGGCTGGGGCTGCGGCGGCTGGACCAGATTGCCGCCAGCCATAAACTGCAACTCGACGTCTATCTCGAGGTCGAGTGGGAGATGCACGAGACCTGCTATCGAGCCGCCGCCCACCAGCGCCTGCTCCGGGAGATCCAGGCCTACCGAAGGCAGGCCGAGCGGTACTTCCGATTGGCCTTGCACGAAGGCGTCAACGTCCGCGACGACCTGGAGCACCAGCACCACTTCTTCGACGCTTGCGCGGAGCGCGACCCGGACCGCGCCGAGACGGTCGCCCAGCTGCTGCTGGACTGGACCGTGGAGCGGGTGGCGCCGCTTATCCGAAACCTCCCGGGCACCCAGGAAGGGCCCGGATGACCAGGCGGGGGTGAGCCGTGGCGAAGAGTAAAGCGGGGCCTCGGCCGGTTCGGGCCCCCCGCGGAACCGAGATCAGCTGCAAGGGTTGGCCCCAGGAAGCGGCGATGCGGATGCTGATGAACAACCTCGACCCCGAGGTGGCCGAGCACCCCGACCAGCTGGTGGTCTACGGCGGCTCGGGGCGCGCCGCCCGTTCCTGGGACGCCTACGACGCGATCGTTCGTACCCTGCGCGGACTTGAGGCCGATGAGACCCTCTTGGTCCAGTCGGGTAAGCCGGTTGGGGTGTTCCGCACCCACGAGTGGGCCCCCCGGGTTCTCATCGCCAACGCCCTGTTGGTGCCCCAGTGGGCGACCCAGGCGGAGTTCCGCCGGCTGGAGCTGGAGGGGCTGACGATGTACGGACAGATGACCGCGGGCTCGTGGATCTACATCGGCACCCAGGGCATCCTCCAGGGCACCTACGAGACCTTTGCCGCCATCGCCAACAAGCGGTTCGGAGGGTCCCTGGCCGGCACCGTCTCCCTGACCGCCGGCCTGGGCGGGATGGGGGGCGCCCAACCGCTGGCGGTGACCATGAACGGCGGGGTCGCGCTCTGCGTCGAGATCGATCCGGACCGTATCCAGCGCCGCATCGACCACCGCTACCTGGACCGCTGGGCCCCCGACCTGGACTCTGCCCTGGCCGAGGCCGAGGCCGCGAGAGCCTCACGCAAGGCGGTCTCGATAGCCGTCCTCGGTAACGCCGCCGAGCTCATTCCCGAGATCGTGAGGCGCAACTTCCAGGTCGACATCGCGACCGATCAGACCCCCGCTCACGATCCCCTCATGTACCTGCCGGCCGGGCTCACCCTGCCGGAGGCGGCTGACCTGCGGCTGGAGGACTCCGACGACTACATCCGGCGCAGCCGGGAATCGATGGCCCGGCACGTGTCCGCCCTGGTGGAGCTGCTGGACCGGGGTACTGAGGTCTTTGACTATGGCAACAGCCTCCGGGCGGAGGCGGAGCTGGGCGGNNGGGCAAGGGTCCCTTCCGCTGGGTGGCGCTGAGCGGCGACCCCCAGGACATCGCCGCCACCGATAGAGCCGCCCTCGAAGAGTTCCCCGAGAACGAGGGACTGGCTCGCTGGATCCGGATGGCTAGCGAGCGGGTCGCCTTTCAGGGCCTGCCGGCCCGCATCTGCTGGCTCGGTTACGGTGAGCGGGACCGGCTGGGACTGCGGTTCAACGAGATGGTGGCCAAGGGCGAGCTGAAGGCTCCGATCGTGATCGGTCGGGACCACCTGGACTCAGGCTCGGTCGCCTCGCCCTACCGGGAGACGGAGTCGATGCAGGACGGCAGCGACGCCATCGCCGACTGGCCCATCCTCAACGCCCTCCTCAACACCTCGAGTGGCGCGACCTGGGTGTCAGTGCACCACGGCGGTGGGGTGGGGATCGGCCGGTCGATCCACGCGGGGCTGGTGGCGGTGGCCGACGGCTCCGAGCTGGCGGCCCAGAAGCTGGCCCGCTGCCTGCTCAACGATCCCGGCACCGGGGTGATCCGCCACGCCGACGCCGGATACCAGATCGCCCTCGACACGGCGCAGGAGAGAGGCGTTCGGATCCCCATGCTGGAGGGCTGATGCCCAGCTGGCTGGCGGAGCTGGCCTGGACCGGGGAGCGGCTCTTGCCCAGGGTCCTTTTGGAGGAGGAGGGCGGCCGGCTGCGGAGGGTGGCGGAGCTGGGCCAGGCCCCGATCCCCCGCGAAGCGAAGGTGCTCTCTGGCCTAACCCTGCCGGGGCTCGCCAACGTCCACTCTCATGCCTTCCACCGCGCCCTGAGAGGCCGGTGCGAGGCGTCTGAGCGAGGGGGCAGGGACTTCTGGGAGTGGCGGCGTCGCATGTACGCCTTGGCGGGATTTCTCGATCCCGGCCAGTACTTCGAGCTCTGTCGGGCGGCCATGGGGGAGATGGCCCTGGCCGGGATCACCGCGGTCGGGGAGTTCCATTACCTGCATCACCAGCCGGGCGGCCAGCCCTATCCGAGGCCGGAGATGGAAGAGGCGCTGGTCGCGGCCGCCGCCGAGGCCGGGCTCCGGCTCACCCTCCTCGACACCTGTTACCTCCGCTCCGGCTTCGACGCCACCCCGCTGGAGGGTGCCGCCCTTCGCTTCACGGATCTGGATGCCGGCACCTGGGTAAGGCGGGCCGATCGATTCACGGAGGGCTCCCGGCTGCGCCGGGGAGCGGCGATCCACAGTGTCCGGGCAGTGGACCAAGCCGCCATGAAGGTGGTGGCTGGCTGGGCCACCGAGCGCGGGGCGCCCTTGCACCTCCATCTCTCGGAGCAGCCAGAGGAGAACTCCGCCTGCCTTCGGGCGACCGGCCTGACCCCGACCGAGTTAGTCGACTCCTGTGGCGTCCTGGGCCCGCAGACGACCGCGGTCCATGCCATCCACCTCACCCCGAGCGACATCTCCCGGCTGGGAGAGACTGCGACCCGGATCTGCGTCTGCCCCACGACTGAGCGGGACCTCGGCGACGGAGTCTGNNGTGGTTGACCTCTTCGAGGAGGCCCGGGCGATCGAGCTCGACCGGCGCTTGGTCACCGGGCACCGGGGTTGGCTCAGCTCCGAGGAACTGCTGAGGGCGGCCACCTCCCAGGGGATGGCGGCCCTGGGCTGGGAGGCCGGAGAGCTAAGGCCGGGTGGCCTCGCCGATTTCACGACCTTGGAGCTGTCCAGCCCCCGACTGGCCGGCGCTGGCCTTACCGACCTGCTGCCGCGGATCGTCTTCGGAGCTGGTGCCGCGGATGTACGTTCGGTTGTGGTAGCGGGGGTGGAGGTGGTGCGGGACGGCCGTCATCTGCGGCTGGGAAGCGTGGCGGAGAAGCTGGAGATGATCCTGGAGGCGCTTGAGCCCGCCTGGCGGAAAGCGCTGGAGGAGCTGCCCTCGTGAACACCCTGCTCGCCCGCGTGGGCCGGCTCTTCACCGCCGGCCAGCCGGTCGCCGAGAACGTGGACGTCCTGCTCGGTCAGGGCTCGATCGTAGCTGTCGGCCCGAGCGGCTCCCTCGCTCCGGCGGCCGACACCGAGGCCTATGACTGCCACGGCGCGCTCCTGACCCCGGGTCTGATCGACGCCCACACCCACCCCGTCTACGCCCACCCCCGGCTGGCCGAGATCGCCGAGCGATCGGCGGGGGCGAGCTATGCCCAGATCTCGGCTCGAGGGGGCGGGATCAACGCCACCGTCCGGGACACCAGAGCAGCACCGTGGGACGAGCTGGAGCTGGCCTTGCGGGCCCGGCTGCAACTGTGGCTGCAGTCGGGGACCACCACCGTTGAGGCCAAGACCGGCTACTGGCTCGAGCGAGCAGGGGAAATGCGAGCGGTGCGACTGCTGCGAGAACTGGCGGGAGAGACCACCCTGCCGGCGCTGGCCGTGACCTTCCTCGGGGCCCACGCGCTGCCACCAGAGTTCGCCGGCCGCCGCCAGGAGTTCGTCGAGGAGGTCGCGAGCTGGACCGCGGAAGCAAAGCAGCAGGGAGCACGTTTCTACGACGTCTTCTGCGATGAAGGGGCCTTCACCGTGGTCGAATCCGGGCAGCTCCTGCGCCGCGCCCGGGCGGCTGGGTTGGAGTTGCGCCTCCACGCCGATGAGCTGGCGTTGACCGGTGGCACCGAGCTGGCGGTCCAGCTGGGCGCGGTTTCCGCCGACCATCTGCTGTGCATCAGTGCTGCCGAAATCGCCGCCCTGGCCCGTTCATCGACAGTGGCGACGCTCTGCCCGGTGACCGCCCTGGCCATGGGCCGGACGCCCCCCGCCCGCGAGCTGCTCGCCGCCGGAGTTACGGTGGCGCTGGGCAGCGACCACAACCCCGGGACCTCGGGTGCCACCTCGATGAGCCTGATCGTCTGGCTGGCCACTGCCGAGTTGGGACTCAGCGTCGAGCAGGCGCTCACCGCGGCCACCGCCGGCGGGGCGCGGTCGCTGGCGCTGCCGGATCGCGGCCAAATCGTGCCCGGCATGGTGGCCGACCTGGTCCTCTGGGACACCGATCACGAGGGTGGCTTCGCCTGGAGCCCCGACCTCAGGCCGCTGCAGGTGTGGCGGGCAGGAAGAGCCTCTCGGGGCATCCAGCCCGGCTAACCGGCTGGCAGCCTCGCGAAGCGGAGGAGGCGGCTGCCGCCCGAGTGTTCCAGCTGCAGACCGCCCACCCCGGCCCGGGCCGCCGCTTTGCGAAGGTCGTCATCGAGGGCGACCGATGCGCCCACATGGACCAGACCCTCGCCTCCCACTCGCAGCAACTTCCCGGCCACGCGGAAAAGCGCGGGGACCGGCAGCGTCGCCCTAGACACCAGCACATCGGCAGCTTGGAAGCCCTGACTTCGAGCGAGCTCCAGGGCGTCCCTGGCCAGCACCTGGGCGGCAGGTAGCTGCAGCTGTGCGAGGCAAGCGACCAGGAAGGCCGCCTTGGCCCGGTCCCTCTCGATGAGTCCGACGAGGAGCAGCGGCCGCGTGATCGCCAGGGGGATGCCGGGGATGCCACCACCGCTGCCGAGGTCGAGGACGCGTTCCCCGGGGGACCATTCGCGCAGGGGGAGGAGATCCCGAGATTCCTCCACGTGTCGCGTCCAGGCGTCAGCTCGCGGGACGCGCGTCAGATTGAGTCGGTTGGATTCGGCGTAGAGCAGCTCGAGATAGCGCTCCAACAGCAGCCGCTCCCGCTGGTCGACTAGGGGGGAACGAGTCGTCACGTCAGCGCAGCCTCCGCGGTTCCGGCAGAGGCCGGTTGCGGATACGTCGACTCCTCGGCGTTGTGAACGGCGACCCCGACCGCCGGATCGCTGTCCGGCTCGCGACTCAGTTGAGCACGTCGTGACGACCCAGCGAGGCCATGGCCACGACCAACAGGAACAACCACCACGCGGCGATCACGATGAGGGTTTCCGGCAGTGAGGTCCGTACGGCGGGAGTGGTAAGAGCGCCCACCGATGCCGACTGGTGCAGCGCCAGAAGCCCAGGCAGATGGTTGAGATTGGGCCCGTACAGAAAGGCGGTCGCGTTCTCCCAGACGTGCGACTTGGTGAGATTCGTGAGCTGGCTCAGTGCCATCGACAGGCCGTTATCGACCGGGAAGAACACCACCGCCAGCACCATGCCGCTGGCTACCGAGCGCAGCAGTGCCGCCATCGTCACCGATAGCAGCACACAGGAGAATTCGCTGATGGCGCAGGAGAGGAGCGCCAACCCCACGTTCTCCCAAGCAACGACCGGCAGCCCCTGCAATGTGGGCAGCGAACCGGTCTGATGTTGCACCGCCACCACGGTGCCAATCGCCGCGAGCACGGCGAATCCCACCAACAGGAGCAGAGCGTAGATCGATAGCGCCGCGATCTTGGCCAACAGCAACTGTTGACGCCCGGTGCCACGGGAGAGCAGCACTCGGATGGTCCCCAGGTCATATTCCATCGCCAAAAGTCGCGAGCCGGTGAGCAATAACGCGACCCCCGCACCGGCCGCGAAGAAGAGCTGCAGGGGGTGCAGGATGTCGTAAAAGCCGGTCAGTGGCTGATTTTGGAAGCTCGTCTGGTAGAACGGCTGGGTCGCGTACAGGACCATCATCAGGGTCAGGAACAGCAATCCCAGGCCGGTGATCACCCAGGTGGGCCGGTTGAGTCGGAGCTTGGAGAGCTCGCCGCGGAGCGCACCCTTGAAGGTGGGCCGCGCCAGTCGCGAGGTGGGCCACACCTGAAAGGACAGGGAGCGGACAGTCATTGGGCGTCCCCCGTGAGCTCCAGGAAGATCTCCTCCAGGTCGCGCTGCTGCCGGCCGATCCCATCGGGTACGAACCCCGCCCGACTCAACACCGAGTTGAGCTCTCGCCCCCTGCCTCCCGGGGCCTCGGTGAGGATCCTTCCCTGGCCGTCCAGGCGGGCGCTCTGTCCCCAGGGTTGGCAGTGGAGCAGGTCGAGGGCGCCCTGAGCGTCCTCCACGTCAACCACGAAGGGCCCGGCGGAGTCGCGGAACTCCTCAATGCGGCCCACCTGAATCAGCTGGCCCCGGCGGAGGATGGCCACCCGGTCACAGAGACGCTCCACCTCGCCCAGGACATGGCTGGAGATGAAGACGGTCTTGCCGAAATCCCGCAGCTGGCGCAGCAGAGAGCGGATGGACTTGATTCCGGCGGGGTCGAGCCCGTTGGCGGGCTCGTCGAGGACCAGCAGCTCGGGGTTGTGAAGCAGCGAGATCGCCAGCCCCAGCCGCTGCCGCATTCCCAGGGAATAGGTGCCGACCCGGTCCCGCTGTCGCTCACTGAGGTCGACCAACTCTAGGAGCGACTCGATCCGGCCAGGCGGAACCCCGCCCAGGGGAGCCGCGAAGACTTTGAGGTTGTCCCTGCCACTGAGATGGAGGTAGAGCGCCGGAGTCTCCACCAGCGGGCCGACCTTGGGGAGCACCGCCGCCCCGTGCCGGGCCACATCCTGGCCGAAGACTTCGACCCACCCCGACGTGGGCCGAATCAGCCCCAGGGCCATCCTCATGGTGGTGGTCTTCCCCGCCCCGTTGGGCCCCAGGAAGCCGAAGATCTCGCCTGCGTGGACCTCCAGGTTGAGGTGCTCCACCGCGACCTTGGAACCGAAGCGCTTGCTCAGGTCGTGGGCGGCCAGCACCGTCGGTGGACCGGTCCCGTTCGGCGGATGGTCCATCGCGGTTGCCACCTTGGCCTCGGTCTCGGGAGACTGCCCCTCACTCGCGGCGGGATCGAGCTCTTGAGCTGAGGGGTCCCCAATACCCACGTGCCCATGATCAGGCTTCGGCCGGCTTTCGGGGGACGTAGGCCCGACCCAAGCCACCGGGGCCGGCTCCTCCCTCACCTCCGGGTGGGGGCTGGACCGCCCCGCCGAGCTCAATTCGCGGGTCGTCCTGTTGACAGGCAGCGGCGCGCCCCGGTAGCGTCCCCCGCTGTGCTGCATGTCGCGACCTCGGCGCGCCCCCGGCTGGTTCTAGCCGACCTTATCCCCGGGGAGAGGGTGCGCGACATCCTGGTCGTCGTCGGATACGCCGGACTGGTCGGCCTCTCAGCACAACTGGCCATCCGCCTTCCGTTCACCCCGGTGCCGATCACCGGCCAGACCTTCGCTGTGCTGTTGGGTGGCCTGGCGGTCGGAACCCGCCGCGGTGCCGCCGGGATGCTGCTCTACCTGCTCCTGGGCCTCGTGGGGGTGCCCTGGTTCGCTGGCGGCCAGCAGGGAATTTCGATGCTCGCAGCGCCCAGCTTCGGTTACGTGGTGGGCTTCGTCTTCGCGGCCGGCCTCCTGGGCCAGCTGGCCCGCCGGGGCTTCGACCGCCATCCCCTGACAGTCATCCTGGCCCTGGTGGCCGGGAACGCGATCATCTATCTCTTTGGGGCCACCTGGCTGGCCTGGCGGCTCCACCTCGGCGCCTCCCAGGCGCTGTCGCTGGGGGTCACCCCCTTCCTCGTCGGCGATGCCCTCAAGGCGGTGCTGGCGGCAGCCCTGCTCCCGGCGGCTTGGAAGTTGACCGGCCGAACCAGAGGCGAGGAGCTGCCCCGACCTCAGTAGAGGCCGAGTTCCAGCTTGGCCTCGTCCGAGGCCATGGTGTGGGGGTCCCAGGGCGGGTCCCAGACCAAGTCCACCTTGACGTTCCGGATCCCCGGCAGGAACTGGGTGGATGCATGCACCTGCGACTCGATCATTGGGCCCATCGGGCAGTAGGGCGTGGTCAGGGTCATGGAGACCACCGCGTCGCCTTCGGGGTCGACGGTCACCCCGTAGACCAGCCCCAGGCTGACGATGTCGAGCCCCAGCTCGGGATCGATGACCTCGCGAAGTGCCTCATGGACATCGTCCCCGGTCACCATCGGGCCCACGGCCGGCTGGGCCGCTGCGGCCACCGGCCCTGACTCCTCAGTCTCAGACATCGGCTCTGGCATCAGATCCCTCCAGCTGGGTCAATCCCGCCTCCAGCGCGGTCCACGGCAGCATCGCGCACTTGATCCGGGCCGCGTAGCGACGCACCCCGGCGAGCGCCTCCAGGTCACCGATGTCCCCGAGGGTGGCCGGGTCCTGACCCTCCAGCAACATCGCCCGGAAGCGCCTGATCAGATCCCTCGTATTTTCCAGGGACTTCCCCTGGATCTCCTCGCTCATCATCGAGGCCGCGGCCATCGAGATCGAGCATCCCTGGCCCTCGAACCCCACCGCCTCGACCTGTCCCCCATTCACCCGCAGGCTGAGATCAANNGGGTGCCGGTAGTGATCCAGGATGATCTCCCGGAAGAGTTCGTCGTCTAAGCCGACGGGATTGACTTGGGCCACCTAGTCATCGTACGCGGCTCTGGAAATACGAGCGGGGACCGGAGTCGACCTCCGGTCCCCGCCGTTGGGTTAGCGAGATGAGTCCTGCTGACGCGAGACGGCCACGGTCCCGGGCTTCTGACCCGGATCAGCTATCCGTGGGTGACCAGCGCGTCGAGAGAGTTCAGGTCCCGGCCACAGGCCTCAGTCGGTCCCCAAGATTGTGAGAATCCGTTTAGTACTACCTTCGGGCATGGGCACTCCCTCCTTTTTCTCGGGGTACCGCCGCGACCGGAGCCTCGTTGCGACCCGATCGGGACGGCCGGACGACGCTGTCACCTCCTAGTCTAGGCCGGACGGCGGCAGGAGCGCGCCGGCGGGTCGCCCCTACTTGGGCACGCGACCGCGACATGAAGGAGACGCTCTGTTGCCAGCTCTCGAGGTCGTCGACCTCCTTCCCGCTACGGCGAGCGGCTGGCGGTCCAGGGGATGGCTCTGCGGGTGGAGCCGGGCGAGATAGTCGGCCTGGTGGGGCGCAACGGCGCCGGCAAGACGACCACCCTGCGGGCGATCATGGGGATCCTCCGGCCACTCAGGGGCGAAATTCGCTGGGACGGACGACCCGCCACCGCCGCCGACCGCAGCCACTTCGGATACATGCCCGAGGAGCGAGGGCTCTACCCCCGCATGCGGCTCTTTGATCAGCTCCAGTACTTCGCCCGCCTGCACGGACTCTCGGCCGTCGAGGCGGGGCAGTAGGCAACCCATTGGCTGGAGGTGCTCGAGCTAGACGGCCGCCAGAGGGACAAGGTGGACGCCCTCTCGCACGGCAATCAGCAGCGTGCCCAACTGGCCGTGGCGCTGGTCCATCGCCCCGAGCTCCTGGTTCTGGATGAGCCCTTCGCCGGACTGGATCCGACCGCGGTCGACACCCTCTCCGGGGTCCTCCAAGGCCAAGCCGCTGACGGTGTCGCCGTGCTCTTCTCCAGCCACCAGTTGGAGCTGGTCGAAAGGCTGTGCCGGAGGGTCGTGATTGTGGACCAGGGAAGGTTGCTGGCTGAGGGCACACTCAGCGAGCTGCGTTCTCAGTTTCCCCAGAGGCTGAGAGTGCGGGTCGACGGTGCTCGCGGCTGGGCGGCCGGGCTCCCCGGGGTGCAAGTGGAACAGGAAGGTCCCGACGGTACTCTCCTCCGGCTGGAACCGCAGGTGCGTTCGGCGCAGATCCTGGCGGCGGCACAGCTGGCCGGGACGGTCGAGCACTTCGCCTTCGAGTCAGGAGGCCTGGTCGATCTCTACCGACAGCTGGTGGCGGCGGCATGAGCTGGGGAGAGCCAGTCCGCCTGGTGGCCATCCGGGAGATTCAGGAGCGACT
>PKXE01000128.1:16897-17426 GCA_003132265.1 Candidatus Dormiibacterota bacterium
GTTTGAGCTCCGCCCTGAAACAGACGGCCGCGAGCGCCGACGTCAACGTGAAGACGATGGCGCTGGCATCTCCCAGCCAGGCGCGCCGAGAAGTCCGCGAGGGGAAGGTGGACGCCGCCGTGGTGCTCGCCGGGCCCGGATTGACGGTGACGGTCCAGCAGGATCTCTCCAGCCAACTGCGGGTGGTCCTGGAGGTGACCGCAACCCGCGCCCAGCAGGTGGGGATTCTCGCCGAGGCTGGGGTGCCTCCCGCGGTGATCACGCACTCGCTGGCCCCGGCCTCGGTGCGGACCAAGGTGCTGAACCCCCCGACCCCCGACCGGACGGGCCGGGCGTTCGCGGCCGTCGCGGCTGGAATCCTGCTCTACGTGGCGCTGCTCGCCAACGGCGGTCGCCTCGCCGCCAGCGCCGCCCAGGAGAAGACCTCGCGGATCGCCGAAGTTCTCCTCTCTGTCCTGCGGCCATCCCAACTGCTGACCGGCAAGGTAATCGGGGTCGGGCTCTGCGGCCTGGGGCAGTTGACCGTGGT
>PKXE01000049.1:0-4113 GCA_003132265.1 Candidatus Dormiibacterota bacterium
GTGCCTCCCCGCTTGACACGGTCTCCCGAGCCCTGGCATCCTCGCCCGGAGGGGGCTCTCCAGGGAGTGCCGTCGCGGTCGGAGTGCGGAGCTGGCGCTGACCGCTCGGGCGGGGCCGCCGTCCGCTGGGCGCGACGGGTTGGAGGGGCCGGCGCTCGCAGATCAACTCCGGCGGCGTCGGCCTCCGCATTGACCGCCGGGCGTCGATCCGTGAGTAGTGAAGCGAAGAGGAGAGCAGTTGGAGAGCACCACCGGCAACCGCCGCCTTCCCAGCCGGGGGCTGGTTGAGGGGCGAGAGAGGGCTGCAGCCAGGGCCATGCTGAAGGGAACCGGACTGACCGACGAGGATCTGTCGCGGCCCCTGATCGGGATCGCCAACACCTGGATCGAGACGATGCCCTGCAACCTCGGCCTGCGCGCGCTGGCGGAGCACGTCAAGGCCGGGATTCGGGCCGCCGGGGCGACCCCCTTGGAGTTCAACACCATCGCCATCAGCGATGGGGTCTCCATGGGCACCCAGGGCATGAAGGCGTCGCTGATCAGCCGGGAGGTGATCGCCGACTCCATCGAGCTGGTCTGCCGGGGCCACCTCCTGGACGGCGTGGTGGCGCTGGTGGCCTGCGACAAGACCATCCCCGGGGCCGCCATGGCCCTGGCCCGGCTCGACCTGCCCGGCTGCCTGCTCTACGGTGGTGCCATCCAGCCCGGGCGGTTCCGGGGCCGTGACGTCACCATCATCGACGTCTTCGAGGCCATCGGCAGCGTCGAGGCCGGCCGGATGACCGACCAGGACCTGCGGGAGCTGGAGAACGTGGCCTGTCCGGGCGCGGGGGCCTGTGGCGGCCAGTTCACCGCCAACACCATGGCGATGGCGATCGAGCTGCTGGGGGTCGCGCCCCTGCAGACCGGCGGGGTGGCGGCGACCGATCCCGGCAAGGCCCAGGTCGCGAACGAGGTGGGCCGGGCGGTGGTGGAGATGGTGCGGCAGGATCGCCGCCCCAGCTCCTATCTTTCCCCGGCCTCCTTCCAGAATGCGGTCGCGGGGGTGATGGCGACCGGGGGCTCGACCAACGCCGTGCTCCACCTGCTGGCAATCGCTCGCGACGCCAANNNCGGCTCCTGGAGCGCGACCTGCTCTCCGGGGACGCCGGAACCTGCACCGGTCAGACCCTCGCGGCGGCAACGCGCGCCGCTGAGGCGGACTTCCCTGAGGCTCCCCAACAGGACGTCGTCAGAACCCTGGAGCGTCCGCTCACCGCGACCGGCGGGATGGTGATCCTGCATGGGCCTCTGGCCCCGGAGGGGGGAGTGGTCAAGGTCGCCGGCCATGAGCGCCGTCACCACACCGGTCCGGCCCGGGTCTTCGATTCCGAAGAGGAGGCCATGGCCGCGGTCAAGGCTCAGCGGATCACCGCCGGCGATGTGGTCGTGGTCCGTTACGAGGGACCGCGGGGAGGTCCGGGGATGCGGGAGATGCTGGGGATCACGGCGGCGCTGGTCGGCCAGGGCCTGGGCGACTCGGTGGCACTGATGACCGACGGCCGGTTCAGCGGAGCGACGCACGGGCTGATGGTCGGCCACGTCGCACCCGAGGCCGCCTTGGGCGGCCCCATTGCCCTCCTGGCGGATGGCGACGAGGTCACCATCGACGTGGACGCTCGGGCCATCTCGACCTCGGTCGCTCCCGACGAATGGGAGCGACGCGCGGCCGGGTGGGTCCCTCGTCCGGCGCTGACTGGGACCAGCGTGTTCGCCCGCTACGCCTACCTGGTCGGGACGGCCTCCCGCGGTGCGGTGCTGGCGGTGGGAGAGGCGGAGCGGCCCTGACCTGGTCCAGCGCCGACCAAGAACCCGGCGGGGACGCCGAGAGGAAGGGGCCCATCGCCTATCAGGGCGAACCTGGGGCCTACTCCGACGAGGCCGCTCAGCAGCTCTTTCCGGGCACCGCCACCCGGGGTCACCCCACCTTCGCGGCCGCCTTCGCCGCGGTGGAGGCGGGTGACGCCGAGGCTGCCGTGCTGCCGGTCGAGAACAGTGTTGCCGGGGTTGTCCAGGAGGTCTCCGACCAGCTCTGGGCTCACCCCGGGCTGGCGGTGGTGCAGGAGCACATCAGCCCCATCCGCCATCACCTGCTGAGCCGGGGTGAGGGACCTGTCCGGCGCGCGCTCTCCCACCCCCAGGCCCTGGCGCAGTGCGCCCGCTGGCTGGCGGATCATCAGATCACCCCGGTCCCGGTCCATGACACGGCTGGGGCCGCAAGGGAGATTGCCGAGCGCGGCGGCCCCGCGGACGGCGCCATCGCCAGCCGGGCCGCCGCTGACCGCTACCACCTTCAGGTCGTGGCCGCGGACATTGCCGACCAGCCCAGCAACCGCACCCGGTTCCTGGTGGTCCGACGGGGACCCCAGGCGGTGCCCGGCAGTGGTCCCGCCAAGCTGGCCCTGGGGCTGGTCGCCGAGCACCGGCCGGGGGGTCTGGCCCAGGTGCTCCAGGTCTTCGCTAGCAATGAGGTCAACCTGACCCGGCTGGACTCGCGCCCGGTGCCCCAGCAGCCGTTCAACTACCGCTTCTACGTGGATGCCGAGCTGGCCGACGTGCAGCAGCTCCCGGCATTGGTCGCGGCGCTGACCTCGGCCACCGCCGAGCTCCGGCTCTTCGGCGCCTATCCCCTTCCGCCCGCCGGAGTCTGAGCCTCCGGTCCGCTCCCGCTACGTGCGGAGGTAGGAAGCGCCGTTGAGGTCGAGCACCGCCCCGCTGGTGAACTCTGCCTCGGGGGAGGCGAAGAAGACGGCCGCCGCGGCGACCTCCTCGGGGCGGGCCATTCTGCCGAACGGACTCTGGCTGAGGATCTCCGCTCCCTCCGGCCGTTTCAGCGCCTCCTGAGACATGTCGGTCGCCACCCACCCGGGGGCGATGGTCATGACCGCGATCCCGTGGGATCCGAGCGCTCGGGCCAGGGATTGCCCGAAGGCGTTGAGCCCCGCCTTGCTGGCGCCGTACGCTGGCTGGTCCGGCTCTCCCCGGAAGGCCCCCCGCGAGCTGACGTTGATGATCCGACCACCGCGACCGAGCATCTGTTGGACCGCCCAATAGGTGACGAAGGCAGGGCCGCTGAGGTTGACCGCCAGGGTCCTGTCCCAAGCCTTGCGCCAGGCCTCGAAGTCGCCATCAGTGATGTCGTGGAGCAGGCTGATCCCGGCGTTGTTGACCAGTACATCCAGGCCACCCAGCGCCTTCACGGTGGCGTCCACCAGAGGCTTGGCAGCCTCCGGATCAGCCAGATCGGCCTGAATCGAAACGTGCCCCGATCCGGGCAGCGATTGCACCACCTCCTCCGCCTCTCCGGCGGAGTGGCGGTAGTTGACCGCGACCAGGTCTCCCGCCGTGGCGAACGCTTGGGCGGTCGCCCGGCCGATGCCTCGGGAGGCTCCGGTGACCAAGACTGCCCGACGTGACACGGCTCTTCCCTCCTCAACTGCTCGTACGCCCCAAGCTGACGCCGACGATCTGGGACCAGTTTAGGCGGGTAGCGGGGCGCTCCTTCCCAGGCCTGGGCGCCGGGGGCGCGCCCCCGGTCGCGGCTGGTTCAATCGACAGCGACGTGTCGTGAGGATGGGAGCAGTCAATGTCTGAGTCGCCGCCGCCAAGTCCGCCCCGGGCCGTCGGCGCCTCCGAGGAGGTGGTGAGACGCTGGTTTACCCGCGGTGTGGCCAGCATCGGTCTGGCCAGCTTCTTCTCGGACTCCGGGCACGAGCTCACCACCGCTCTGCTGCCGAGCTTCTTGGTCTCGACCCTCCACGCCAGCGCCGGGGCGTTGGGGCTGATCGAGGGAGTCAGCGATGGCCTGATCGGGATCAGCAAGCTGCTGGCCGGCCCGCTGGCCAACCGGCCGGAGCTCCGGCGCCGGATCGCGGGGGGCGGCTACCTGGGCACCGCGCTCGCCACCGGGGCGATCGGGCTGACCGTCTCCGCCTGGCAGGTGGGCGGGCTGCGGGCACTGGCGTGGGTGTCCCGGGGAGCCCGCTCTCCTGCCCGGGACAGCCTGCTCGCCTCGCTGGCCCCGCAGCAGGCCCTGGGCCGGGCCTTTGGGGTGGAGCGCGCCGGGGACAACCT
>PKXE01000049.1:4222-5703 GCA_003132265.1 Candidatus Dormiibacterota bacterium
CTCCGCGCCACCCAGCTGCTCCACCACGGATCCACAACTCTGGCCACGGCCACGGTGGTGGCCATCCTCATCTACAGCGCGCACAACGCGGTGGGCTCCCTCTTGGCCTTTCTGGGCGGCCACTGGCTCGACCGGTCCAGTGCGCGGCTGGTCTTCGGCAGCGGCGCCGTCCTCTACCTCCTCGCCTATCTCGGCTTTGCCCTCAACCTCCGAGGGTGGCCGCTGCTGCTGCTGGCGTTCGCCCTGGCCGGGGCCGGGATCGGGTTGGCGGAGACGGCGGAGTCCACCCTGGTGGCGCGGATGCTGCCGGACCACCTGCGGGGTAGCGGGTTCGGGGTCCTGGGCGCCGCCCAGGCCTTGGGCGGCTTCGCCTCCTCGGCGGTGGTGGGGTTGCTCTACGTAGCCGTCTCGCCCACGGTGGGCTTCCTCTACGCGGCGGCCTGGATGGCGCTATCCGGGCTGGCGCTGGTGGTCGGCCGGGCGTCGAGGCCCCACCCGGCGAGTGGACTCGCCGCCTAGCACCCGAGGCGAGGCGCAGCGAGCTGGAGATAGGCGAGCTGGACGCGGGCGCTCACTTCTGAGGAGGTCGCGCCCCGGCTTGGGATCGCCGGTCAGGCTTTCTTGTACGCCGCCAGAATCGAGTCGAGAGCCTCATCCTGGGCCGCCAGGTGCTGCTGAATTTGCATCGCCTCGTGCAGCACGGCCTCCGCGTCGGCATAGGTGTCCTCGGCGCGCTTGTCGGCGGCGGAGCTCTGAACGTTGGTGCCGACAATGATGATGCTCAACAGGACCAGTTGCAGGAAGGTCTGGGCGACCCAGGCGATGACCCCCTCGCCCCCGGGCTTGAGGGCGGCCGGGAGGCCGATGAAGGCCACGACGGCGAAAAGGTAGGCGCACCACATGCTGCCGACGGCGGCGGTGACGCGCACCGCCACCCAAGCGTTGAAGCGGTTGGCGGCGTTGCTCCGATTGAGTTGGTCCTTGACCCGGGCGGGGCCAGGGGCGGTACCCCCAAGGATGGCGGTGGTGCGGGGGTGCGGGGTGTGGACGAACTTCATGCGGACCTCCTCGGGATAGCGGTGTTGGCGCTGAAAACCTGGTCTTCGGGCGACTTTGCGGGCAGGGATGCGGGGAATTGTGTGCTCTGACCGGGCGCCGCCGCTGCTTGCTCGCCCGATGCGCTCAGTGGAACCCGGCGGCGATGTTACGGGGTGCAGGTCGCCCCGGCGGCGCCTGGTCTGCCCTCGGGCTGAATCCATTCATCTGTTTGAAGTGAAAGCGATCAGGTGGTCGCAGGTGTTGTCGACTACGGTCGGGTCTTCCAGGACGCCACGCTGGTTCGCGCTCGGGACGGGGTTGGTGACGCTGGTGAGCCGCCGCAGCGTCCGCTCGCCGATCCTCCTGCCGTACCTTCTCGACCTCCCGCCGAAGTGACCGGTCAAGGTTTAACGTCGGCCTGGGAGGTCCAGACGTGAACGTCA
>PKXE01000102.1:0-440 GCA_003132265.1 Candidatus Dormiibacterota bacterium
CGGGAAGGCTCACCCGGAGCGCCTTGGCCAGAGCCTTCAGCTGGGCGGTCACCCGACGCGGGTCCTCCCCGGTGATGTTGACGTGGCCCAGCTTGCGGCGGGGCCGGGGCTCTTTGCCGTAGAGGTGGAGATGGGCATCCGGGAGGGTCAGCACCTCGTCCGGATCGGGCTCCTCCCCCAAGAGGTTGAGCATGGCGGTGTAACCGGAGTTCTCCGTGCCGCCCAGCGGCCAGCCGAGGCCGGCGCGGAGGTGGTTCTCGAACTGGCTGCAGCGGGCCCCGTCCATCGTCCAGTGGCCCGAGTTGTGGACTCTCGGGGCGATCTCGTTGGCCAGCAACCGGCCCTCCATCTGGAACAGCTCCACCGCCAAGACCCCCACGTATTCCAGCTGCTCCAGCAGCGCCCCCGCGATGGCCTTCGCCTCGGCCTGCAGCTCCGGG